>DASYLC010000387.1:0-9064 GCA_036009775.1 Chitinophagaceae bacterium | reverse complement strand
TTTTTGGCGAACATTATATCCGTATCGGCTTTGCGATCGGCTCGGCAGTTATTGGTGTTGTATTGTGGGGAACGATTATGGGGTCCATGCTTCCGCTTCTATTAAAAAAACTGGGCGCCGACCCTGCTACTTCTTCCACGCCGTTCATTGCAACACTGGTAGATGTAACGGGTTTACTGATCTATTTCGGCATGGCTTTCCTGTTATTACGGGGCGTCCTTTTGTAAACAATCCCTGCATACTCACGTCTCACGATTCACGTCTCACGTCTCACGACTAACGACCCCTGTTTGGACATATCACAAATTTTATAGATTTTTATCCCCTGCAATCAATCAACCGTTTGCATGTTTTGAAATCAATACCTTTGCCGCACCTTAGCCAGTTTCATCAGTATTTTAAACAAGATGAAAGCGTAGCGCGGGGCGAAATAAAATAAAAACCAATGTGTGGAATCGTCGGATATACCGGACCCAGGGAAGCTTATCCCATTATCATCAAAGGATTAAAACGCCTGGAATACCGCGGCTATGATAGCACCGGTGTAGCCCTGCAGAATGGAAGCGGGCTGAAAGTTTACAAGAAAAAAGGAAAAGTAGCCGAACTGGAAGAAAATATAGTCGGAAAAGACCTGCATGCACATGTCGGCATCGGCCATACCCGCTGGGCCACACATGGAGAACCCAGTGACCGGAATGCACACCCGCACCAGTCTGCCAGTGGCAAACTGGCCATGATCCACAATGGGATCATTGAAAATTATTCCCAGTTAAAAAAAGAGCTCACCAACAAAGGATACATATTCACGAGCGATACGGATACCGAGGTCCTGCTCAATTTTATTGAAGAGATCAAAAAGAATAACCAGTGCGGCCTGGAAGAAGCTGTGCGGGTAGCATTGAAAAGGGTTACGGGGGCTTATGTGATCCTCCTGCTCGATGAAGACGATCCCGATACGATCATTGCGGCCAGAAAAGGAAGTCCATTGGTGATCGGTATTGGCAAAGGAGAACATTTCCTCGGCTCCGATGCATCCCCGATGCTCGAATACACCAAGGAAGTGGTCTATGTCAACGATTATGAACTCGCTATCGTACGACCCGATGAACTGATCCTGAAAAACCTGGGAAATGAAAAGATAACACCGTACATACAGAAACTGGATATCGAACTCGCTGCGATCGAGAAAGGCGGGTACGAACATTTTATGCTGAAAGAGATCTTTGAACAACCGCAGACGATCTATGATTGCCTGAGGGGAAGACTCGATGCCACAGAAGGCACCATCACCATGAGCGGTATTCAGCAATACGCGGATGAGATCATGACCGCCAACCGTATCGTTATGATCGCCTGCGGTACCAGCTGGCATGCCGGCCTGGTAGCCGAATATATTTTCGAGGAACTGTGCCGTATCAACGTGGAAGTGGAATATGCTTCGGAATTCCGTTACCGGAACCCGGTCATTAATAAAGGAGACCTGATCATCGCTATCTCACAAAGTGGTGAGACCGCCGATACATTGGTAGCTATTGAAAATGCAAAAGAAAAAGGCGCCATCATACTGGGGGTCGTCAACGTGGTAGGTTCATCTATTGCCAGGACAAGCCATGGCGGTGCCTATACGCATGCCGGTCCCGAGATCGGGGTGGCGAGTACCAAAGCCTTCACGGCTCAATTGGCGGTACTGACGATGATCGCTCTCAAGATCGGTTATATCAAAGGCACTATACCGGAAGAACGCTATATGAATTTGCTGAAGGAACTGGAGCAGATACCGGAAAAAGTGGCCTGGACACTGAACCATAGCGATTCGATCAAATTGCTGGCAGAGAAATATAAAGATGCACGGGATTTCCTCTACCTCGGTCGTGGTTATAATTTCCCGGTGGCACTCGAGGGCGCCTTAAAACTGAAAGAGATCTCTTATATACATGCCGAAGGCTATCCTGCTGCCGAAATGAAACATGGACCCATTGCCCTGGTCGATGAGGATCTGCCGGTAGTGTTCGTTGCGACCAAAGACAGTTATCATGAAAAAGTGGTGAGCAATATGCAGGAAATAAAGGCCCGCAAAGGAAAGGTGATTTCTGTGATCACGGAAGGCGACGAAGTTTCCACAGAACTTTCCGATGATGTGATGATCGTCCCGGAAGCCGATGAGATACTGGCCCCGATGCTGAGTGTAGTGCCATTGCAGTTACTCGCCTATTATATTGGTGTGGCCAAAGGATGTGATGTGGACAAACCCCGGAACCTGGCAAAAAGTGTGACGGTTGAATAGAATGATTCTGGATTCTTGATTCTGGTCTGGCATCCAGTATCCTGAATCCAGCAACCAGCATCCAGCATCTAGTATCTAGTATCCAGCATCAAGAATCCAACGACATGAACCATATCACTAAAAAACCGATCTCCGCATTAGGCTACGATTTTATTCCCGGCGAATTCATCCCGAAAGGCAAGGACGAATATTATCTCCGCAATATTCAGAACCGCAGCGGGATCCGGTACAGGAAACTGACCGCAGCAGAGATCAAAACACTGGAACGTAATGCCAATAGCTCTGCTCACTGGGATCATGTGCTGGTCTCGGATGCATTTAACCCCTCACTGGTAAAGAACTGTACTTTTTATGGTTTGGTACGGATCGGGAAACTGGAACCTTTGTTCGCCGAATTCAATAACCTCCGGATGCCTGTTGGCCTGTACAACAGTACGATCATCAGTTGTGATATCGGTGACAATGTAGTGATCGATAACGTGAATTTCATGAGCCATTATATCGTGGGGAATGAAGTGATGCTGGTCAATATCAATGAACTCGCCACTACGAATCATTCTAAATTCGGGAATGGCGTTTTGAAAAAGGGAGAAAAAGAATCCGTCCGTGTCTGGATGGAGATCTGTAATGAAAATGCAGGCCGGAGCGTGCTTCCTTTTAACGGGATGCTTACCGGTGATGCCTGGCTCTGGTCCAAATACAGGGACGACGAAAAGCTGCTGCAAAAATTCAAGGAGTTCACCGATAAGCGATTCGATACGAAGAGAGGATATTATGGTAAGATCGGCGACCGGACCGTTATCAAGAACTGCGGGATCATCAAAGATGTATGGGTGGGAAGCGATGCCTATATCAAAGGAGCCAATAAACTCAAGAACCTCACGATCAATTCAGGTCCTGATGCCAAATCACAGATCGGCGAGGGCTGCGAACTGGTGAACGGGATCATCGGGTTGGGTTGCCGCTTATTCTATGGTGTAAAGGCCGTGCGTTTTATGATGGGGCATAATTCACAGCTAAAATATGGTGCCCGGCTGATCAATTCCTATCTCGGCGACAATTCAACCATCTCCTGCTGCGAAGTATTGAATTCGCTGATCTTCCCGGCGCATGAACAGCACCATAACAATTCTTTTCTCTGCGCTGCTACGGTGCTGGGACAAAGCAATATGGCAGCGGGCGCCACGATTGGTTCCAATCACAATTCAAGAGGTGCGGATGGTGAGATCGTTGCCGGCCGGGGATTCTGGCCCGGTCTCTGTGTCAGCCTGAAACATAATTCAAAGTTTGCCTCTTTTACGCTGATCGCTAAAGGAGACTTCCCGGCTGAGTTGAATATTCCCATTCCTTTCTCGCTCGTAAGTAATGATACCAGCCATGATAAGCTGACCGTAATGCCGGGTTACTGGTTCATGTATAATATGTATGCGCTTTCCCGCAATGTCGGGAAATATACCAGCCGTGACAGGCGGGCAGATAAATCACAGGTGATCGAATATGACTTCCTGGCGCCCGATAGCGTCAATGAAATGATCGCATCACTGGAACTGTTTAAAATAGCTGTAGCAAAAGCATGGGGGAAAAAGAACAATAAAAAGATCGCGGAAAAAGAGCTGACAAAAACGGGAGAACGATTACTGGAAAAAGAACCCGCAACCGTTAACCAACTCGATGTTCTGGCAGAGGGCTTCGAGAACAGCCCGCGGAAAGTGCAGTTGCTGAAAATTGCTGAAGCCTATAAATTATTTAAAGAACTGATCATTTATTACGGTGTGACAGAAATAATGAGAATGACGGAAGAAAAGAATATTCCATCCTGGACCAAATTACTTCCATCCTTACCCTTTGCAGCTGTTCGCCATGAGTGGAAGAATATCGGGGGCCAGTTGATGCCTGCCTCTGCGGTAGAAGGTTTGATCAGGGGGATCCGTTCAGGGAAAATTGCCAGTTGGGATGATGTCCATTCTTTTTATAATAAAAAAAGCGATTCCTACGCAACTGATAAGTTCCGTCATGCTTTGGCATCCCTGCTTGCTGTATTGCACCTCTCTCCCCGCCAGTTCACTAAAAAAATGTTTACCGGTCTTTTACAACAGGCCATTGTTACCCGTGAATGGATGACCCGCACGATCTATGAATCAAGGGCGAAGGATTATGATAATCCTTTCCGGAAAATGGTCTATGAAACACAAGCGGAAATGGAAAAAGTCATCGGCAAATTAAAAGATAATAGTTTTATACTCCAGCAACAGCAGGAAACAGCCGTTTTTTCCAAACGGGTAGCCGCTTTGATGCAAAAGATCAGCCAGGGGTAAACAATAGTTTAGTAATTCCTTGTTTTTATCGGGTAATAGATAGCATGGAAGCCTACCTGGTAACAGGCAGTATAATACAATGCATCAAACAAATAATGCCGGAACGGTTTTTTCCCCTCCCCGATCTTGATCACCAGTGCTGCTGTCAGGGCCGCCCGTTGAATAAAATTATTCAGGTGATACTGATCGGTGAACATTACCAGAACAGATGTCGACAATGGGAATTTGGCACCTTTTGACGGATCGCCATCTTTATATTTATTCCGGAAACTAAGTGTGGGGTAAAACCATTGATCGTCGGCTTTGGGGAATATATTCTCAAATCCACCGTAATTAAATTGCAACGCTTCATTAAACCCTTTGGCCGCGCCGGAAGTAAACAGCAGACCGCCCGTGAGCAGTTTATTGCCGTCGATATGCCAGCGGTCCTTCTTCCCGATCTTTACTTTGTCTTTGATACCAGTAGCAGGGACAGGCTGGTTTTGTACCAGGCTGGCTGATTTTTCGGGTGCAATGTCATCCAGGTATACCTGGGCTTCTGATTGAATGCTGAAAAGAAATGCGGCAACGATGAATACGTGTTTCATATTGAACAGATTGGTGGTTGAAAATGATGGTGGCTGCTCAACAGGAGGATTGGACAAATGCACGGCTTGATTTTAACCGGCAACATCGTCTCTCATAAATGATACTGTAAGATAAAGGGGCTCCAGGAAGGATAGATAAAAGGGTACGGGCATTGGCCCCGGTGGATCAGGCATCCAAATTAATCCTGCTGTTTTGATTATGCAAGGATTTCATCGTAAATATTTATTGGTAATATCGTATTTCTACGAGTGCGGGCAATAATAACTCAGGGCTGCGAATCCGGGACGGTGGCCCGGTGAATTTTACTTTTCACAGTGTCCTTTACCTCTTTGAGCCGCTCTTTCACCTTGTCCATATTTTCATCTACTTTTTCTTCCACCTTGTCAATTCGCTGCTTAATATCTTCTTTTACCTCTTCATTTTTTTGTTTATTGTTACAGCTGCAGGCCAGGAAGGCCATGACCACGATCATATATAGTCTTACCATGTGAAACTGTTTTTTATGTGAATGAACCCTGCAGAGCAATACAAAAATGATTCCACTCTCGCCCGCATTATTTCTTGCGGAAAAATATCCGGATCGGCACACCGGTGAGGTTGAAATGCTGGCGTAACTGGTTTTCCAGGTAGTTTTTATATGGCTGTTTGATATCGTCCGGGAAATTGCAGAAGAAAGCAAAAGAGGGGACTGCCACCGGCAACTGTGTGATATATTTTATTTTGACCGCGATCCCTCTTACAACCGGTGGATGATAGGTCGAGATCGCTTTCAGGATCACATCGTTCAGTTTCGAAGTGGGGATCTTCTGCAGGCGGTTCTCATATACTTCCAGCGCTATCTCGATGGCTTTGAATATCCTCGTTTTTTCTTTAGCTGATACAAATAAGATGGGTACATCACTGAAAGGAGCAAATCGCTTTTTCAGCTCTGCTTCCTGTTCCTTGGCCGTATTCGTTTCCTTTGATACCAGGTCCCATTTATTGACCAGCACCACGATCCCTTTTCCTTTTTTTACAGCGAGGCTGAAAATATTGAGATCCTGCGCAGCGATACCTTTTTCCGCATCCAGCATCAGGAGACATACATCGGCCTCATCCAGCGCTTTAATGGCGCGGATAACTGAATAAAATTCCAGGTCTTCATGCACTTTGGCCTTCCGCCGGATACCTGCTGTATCGATCAGCACAAACTCTTTCTGGAACAGGTTATAATGAGTATGAATAGAATCACGGGTAGTACCCGCAATATCACTTACGATGGTCCTCTCCTCGCCTATTAGTGCATTCAGTAAGGATGATTTACCCGTGTTCGGTTGTCCAATGATCGCAAATTTGGGCAGGGCATCGATTTCCTTTGTTTCTTCGGATGCGTCTTCGGTTATCAGCTCAGCTATGGCATCCAGCAACTCACCTGTTCCGCTACCGCTGGCAGCAGCAATAAAAAAGATATGTTCAAAACCGAGGCTGTAGAATTCAGAAGCTTCCAGCAATCGTTCATTCGTATCCACTTTATTGACGGTCAGGAAAACGGGTTTGGTGCTCCGGCGCAATACATTGGCCATCGAATCATCAAGATCTGTCATGCCGGTCGCAGCATCCACCATAAAAACGATGGCGTTTGCTTCTTCTACCGCTACCAATACCTGTTTGGCGATCTCTCTTTCGAATACATCATCACTTCCGGATACAAATCCTCCCGTGTCGATGACATTGAATGTCTTACCATTCCAGTCGCTAACGCCATACTGGCGGTCCCTGGTGACACCACTTTCATCATCCACAATGGCTTTGCGCTGTTCGAGCATCCGGTTAAAGAAAGTACTCTTGCCTACGTTCGGTCTTCCTACTATTGCTACGGTAAATGACATAATTCAGGTAATAACTAATGGATGATAGATAATAGTTTGAGTCGTTTATATTGAGCGAAACTGTTATCTGCTCATGGTTATCTTTAATTTAAAGAATATTTTATTTTAATAACTAGTAAATAAAAAGATATTAGTTTGAATACACTCCATAGGCGTCAGCCCTATTATCCATCATCTTTTATCTATTCACTAATACCCATACTCCTTCAACTGCATCTCGTTCTCTCTCCACTTCGGTTTTACTTTTACAAATAATTCCAAAAATATCTTTTGCTGTATAAATGCTTCAATATCTTTCCTGGCTTCCGTGCCGATCCTTTTGATCATCGAACCTTTGTCACCGATCAGGATCGCTTTCTGGGTTTCCCGGTGGACGATGATATCGGCGACTATTTTTACCAGCGTTGTTTTCTCTTTATACTCCCTTACCAGTACGGCGGTATGATACGGTATCTCATCCTGTGCCAGTTCATAGATCTTTTCGCGGATCAGCTCACTGACAAAGAATTTTGTGTTCAGGTCGGAGATATCGTCGCCGTCATAAAAAGGTTCTCCCTCCGGTAAAAATTCTAATAAGCCATTGATCAGCTTCTTCTTATTGATACCCGATAAAGCAGAAATGGTAATTATCTTTTTGCAATACGGTTTGGCGGTAAAGAAATCGGTTGCTTCTTTTATTGTCGTTTCACTTACAAGATCAATTTTATTCAGTACCACTACCGCCGGCACTTTTAACCGTAAAGCGGTAAAAATCGCATCGCACTCTTCCCAATTCTCTTTTACATCTACGAGAAGCATGGCCACATCGGCATCTTCCAGTGCTCCTTTGACAGCCTGCATCATCTTTTCATGCAATTTGTACTTCGGCTCGATGATGCCGGGCGTATCGGAAAAGATAACCTGGTATTCTTTTTCTGTAATAATGCCTTTGATCCGGTGCCGTGTCGTCTGCACTTTCGGCGATACGATGGCAAGCTTTTCTCCCATCAGTGCATTCAGCAATGTGCTTTTACCCGCATTGGGCCTTCCAAATATGTTTACAAAACCTGATTTCATGTATTAAACCTGAAGATGCACACTTCGGGCAGCAAGAAGGAGGAGGTAGTCAGTCCTTGCCAGTTGAATGTGCAACTGTTTCGGAAAATTTTAAAAATTACCCCGGTGATTCCACCAGGACGATATTGTTTTTCTTAAGAGAGGATAAACCTCCCTGCCAGTTGGCAGATATAATCAAAAGAATTAAAAATCCGCCTTGCGACGGATTCACTGTTGCGAAGGGGAGGATCGAACTCCCGTCCGCCAGCCGGCGGATATGAGCCAAGAACTACATCTTTTCTACCAGTTGCCAGATCCACTCCCGGCCCTTTGCAGATTTTAGTTCTTTCTCACGGTGCATTGAACTTTGTTTGTCTTCAAAAAACTCTTTATGAATTAATTTCCACGGTCTGAACTTTATTGTCCAGCCCTTAGTTGCCAATTCATTATGCGATAATAATCTTTGTTCAAGGTTTGTCGTAAACCCTATGTATATTTTCTTAAACAACTCACTATACAGAACATATACGATGAACATAACTAAAAATCCGCCCTTTGGCTGTTGCGAAAAAGGAGAATCAAACTCCCGTCCGCCAGCCGGCGGATATGAGCCCAAAAACTACATTTTTCTAACAATTTTTTAAATCTGCTAACTAAAAATCCGCCCTTTAGCTGTTGCGAAAAAGGAGAATCAAACTCCCGTCCGCCAGCCGGCGGATATGAGCCCAAAAACTACATTTTTCTAACAATTTTTAAAATCTGCTAACTAAAAATCCGCCCTTTAGCTGTTGCGAAAAAGGAGAATCGAACTCCCGTCCGCCAGCCGGCGGATATGAGCCCAAAAGCTACATTTTTTCTAACAATTTTTAAATCTGCTAACTAAAAATCCGCCCTTTGGCTGTTGCGAAAAAGGAGAATCAAACTCCCGTCCGCCAGCCGGCGGATATGAGCCCAAAAACTACATTTTTCTAACA
>DASYLC010000386.1:0-3223 GCA_036009775.1 Chitinophagaceae bacterium | reverse complement strand
CTTATTTGCAGTCAGTGATTATCTCGTTGGTTATTTATTTTGTCTTTTTCTTTTCCTTTTGCTCGATCATCTCCAGGAAATTCCTTGTACCGGCAGTCGTGGCACGGGCACTGCTCTTCGCCTTTTCATCCCTCTCATTCTTACTTTCATCTCCCTGCTTTTCTTCAAGCCAGTCAGAATATTTTTGCAGTGCTTTCAGAATACAAGCGGCTATTTCGGTCTGTCCATCTTCGCTGTTCAGGTATTTTTCTTCTTCCGGGTTAGAGATAAAACCTGTTTCTACCAGCACGCTGGGCATACCGGTGGCCTGTAGTACCCAGATACCAACGGGGCGTTGCTTCACATCCCTGTCCACACGACCGACTTTCACAAATTCATCCTGCACATAACCGGCAAGTGTAGCACTGCGTTTGAAATATTGTTTTGTTTTTAAAAGGGATACCGCAACAAACTCCGGTGAGTTCGGATCGATATCACCATATTTTTCCTTGTAATTCGCTTCTGTAAGCATGGAAGCATTTTCTCTTACTGCTAATTCTTTATCATCTGTTTTACCCGCTCCCCATATATAGGTTTCGGTGCCTTTGGCAGCACTGGGAATAGTGTAGTAACGATACTGCGGAACCTGTTTGGTCTTCTTTTTCCGGTTCTTCCCTTTACCTGTATAATAAGTAACGGTTTTGTAACCGGTGAGTTCTGATTTACGTTGTGAAGGCGCAGAGTTCACGTGTATACAAAGAAAAAGATCGCCCTTGTTCTCATTTGCGAAATCAGCCCGGGTATGCAGGGCGGGATAGCTGTCTGTCTTACGGGTGTACAATACTTTTACATCCGGCATTTCCCGTTCGATCATGGCACCCACCTTCAGGGATACGGCCAGGCAAATATCTTTTTCATAAGAATACTGGCCTTTTGCGCCGGCATCACTGCCACCATGACCGGGATCGATCACAATGGTCTGGATGACCTTTTGCTTTTTTTTCGGTCTCCCGGTGAATGAGAACAGGACGGTGCACGCAAGAAAGGAAAAAAGAAACAGGGAGGTCCGTTTAATCATGGTTATTCTTTAATAAGGTTGCGGAATAATGCATTGGACGATTTCGCTGCAGCAACCTGTCATAAATATTTCTTCATATTTCCAAATCGGCCCGGATTTTATATCTCATTTCACAAAATGTTTGTACTCAATGCGGGCCGCCCAATCAATAAAGGGCTATTTTTGTCGCCTACCGGATGAAGCAACTGTACAAATTTAGGTCAAATTATTTTTTTTACGGGATTCTGACTGCTGCGATGTTATGCACACTAACGTGGAAAACTGCAGCAGCCGGTATTCCGGGTCATGATTTTCGCAGTCCTTTAACACCAGAGCAACGCGACACCATCAGGCCTGGTTTTAAAAAAGCATTGGAAAGCAGGTTGCTTCCGGGTAAGGATACAGTGAGGCCGGTTATTAAAGATACACTTACCAATGACCGTATATCCATCTCCGATACCATCAAATTACCCGGTAAGGACTCTGTGATCAAAGCAAGCACAGATACATTCTCTCTTAAATTATCGAAAGACTCACTCGATGCACCACTGAAATATGCTGCGGAAGATTCGGCCGTGGTACTGATCCAGGCCAAAAAGATCATCCTGTACGGGAAAACAAAAACCGAATACAAAGACATTACCCTGACGGCACCGGAAGTGGAAGTGGACCAGCAAACACAGATCGTAACGGCCGTCAACCGCAAAGACAGCACGGGAGAAGTGACAGAGACCGCCCATTTTAAAAGTGGCGACAGCGAATTTACCAGCGATACGATACGGTATAATTTTAAAACACAGGTGGGGGTCACTAAAAACACCTACACACAGCAGGGAGAGTTTATGGTGATCGGCGCCATAGCTAAAAAAGTAAATGAGAACACAACCTTTATAAAAGAAGCAAGATTTTCAACCTGCCTGTTGGATGATCCGCATTTTGATATCAAGACCAACAAGATGAAGGTCATCAACCAGAAACTGGCGGTATCCGGTCCTGCGCATCTCGAATTCGAAGGTGTACCCATTCCCATATATCTTCCCTTCGGCTTTTACCCGTTGAGCCAGGGTCGTCATTCCGGTCTGTTGCCACCGCAGTTCACTACCAATGAGCAATTCGGTTTGGGACTGGAAGGTCTCGGTTATTATAAAGTATTAAGCGAGTTCTGGGACGCAAAGATCTATGGTAATATCTATTCCTATGGTGGCTGGTCGGCTAACCTGAACCCAACTTACCGTAAGCGTTACCGTTATAGCGGTGTTTTCAATCTCAGTATGCAGGCCACCAAGCAAAATTTTAAAGGTGATCCGGATTTTATAAAGAATAAAAGTTTTTTTGTCACCTGGAGCCATTCCGTAGACGGGAAAGCAAGACCCGGCACCACTTTTTTCGCCAATGTGAGTGCAGGTTCCACCAAGTTCAACCAGCTGGTACCGAATAGTCCCCAGCGTAATTTCCAGAACCAGCTCGGCTCGTCCATTACCTATTCCAAAAATTGGATAGGGAAACCCTATAGCCTGACGATGAGCGCCAATCATAACCAGAATAACTCCACGAGGCTGATCAATATCAGTTTGCCCGATGCGAGTTTTACAGTGAATACTTTATATCCTTTCCAGCGCAACGCCACAAAACAGGTCGGGGCGATCCGCTGGTATGAGAAACTGGGAGTGGGGTACAACGGTAACTTCCGTAACCAGGTATCTTTTTATGATACGGCATTCAAACTACGGAACCTGATCGACACATTGCAATGGGGTGCACAGCATAGCTTTCCTATCAGTATGTCATTGCCACCCATACTGAACGGTGCGTTCATCGTATCACCCAATGTGTCTTACTCACAGGTATGGATAGCCCAGAAATTTCGCCGTACCTGGAACCCTGTGACACAAAAAGTGGATACGGCAGTTACCAAAGGATTTTTCACCGATCACCAGATGAGCTTTTCCCTGGGCGTGAATACGGCTATTTATGGAACCTACCAGTTCCGTCATTCAAGGATCGTGGCGATCCGGCATACCATACGACCTTCCCTGAGTTTTAATTATAAACCCGATCTTTCCAAAAGCCATTTTTATTCTGAGCAGATAGATGTGACGGGATATAAAATGCGGTTCTCCGAATTTGAAGGAGCATTGTATTCCGGATTTGGAGAAGGAAGGACCGGTGGTATCGGCTTCTCGGTTG
>DASYLC010000385.1:0-5518 GCA_036009775.1 Chitinophagaceae bacterium | reverse complement strand
ATCCAAACCCTGTAAAAAATAATTAATAATCCACCCATGATCACCCTTGCCATCATTTACGCCATCCGCCGTCATTTCCTGCAGGTAAAGAGAAAACGCCAGCTAATATTACAAGGTAACTGATTTGTTCAGTTTGATCTCTCTCGGCCGTTGTACTGCATAATAATATAGTAATATCAGTGCGCCCGTGATAAAGGGAATCAGCGCTATGTGTTTACCGGTAAATTTATTCCAGACCACCACTTCAGCAAAACCACAGAACTCACTGATCATCCAGTAAGCATTCGCAGTGATCCAGAAAACAATCGCCAGGTTATGTGCCAGTTCTGACCGGATCTGTCTGTTCTTCCAGGCAATCCAGATCGCAATGGATAAAGTGGGTATGATCATGGTAATGGCCAACTCTTTCCAGATCATACACCAGCTGATATCTTTCAGTAACCAAAATGCAATATGCATGTTTTCCATCCTGCGTATACGGGCGGCAATAGTGTAAAGCGGAGCGTGGGTCTTGTTCATGATAATAAATGCTGATTTTAGGTCAGCACCCGATAAAATTAATCATTAGTTAGATCAGGGGTTTTTCCGGGAAAGTATCTTCCGGAAACGAACAATATCCGCATCAGGATCGATCTGTTTCCCATGACAAAGATGATCTGCCAACTGTTTGGCAAAAAAAGGAGCGAGAGAACAACCCTTGGTCCCCATCCCGTTCAAAATACCAATCTCTGCGTGAAGAGGATGCAAACCCGCGAAAGGTCTTCTTTCCAATGTGGCCGGACGGATACCGGCAAGATGTTCTTCAATGGTAAAAGGTATTTTCAACCATTGCTTTAATAGTGCTTCTGTTCTTTCCCTGAATGCCGGGGTTGGATCCGGCTGGTCGAATTCCCAGGCATAGCTCGAGCCAACCCACCAAAGCCCCGGTGTCGCAAGCGGAGCCAGCATCATTCCTTTTTTATAGATATTCTCCGGCGGAAGATCCGGAATGGATACGATCAGCAACTCTCCCTTATTCGGTGCAAAGGGAAGCAGGTCAAAATATGGGTTAGCAGTACAGCCAGGGCCGTCGCAAAAAATGATCTTGCCGGCGGTGATATCATTATACTCTATTTTTCCGGGGGTGACATTCAATTGACTTAATTCAAATTCAGCTTCGATCAATAAGTCCTTTTCCAATAACTGCTGCCGCCAGGCAGGAAGCAGGGTTTCCAGATGAACCGTATAAACAGGTTTGATCTCCCCGCAACCAAAATCATAATTGAAGAACCGGCGGTAATGATCATGTTCAACGCAATCATAAACGTATTCTGCTTTTTCTTCTACCCGCTGCATAAAACTGACCCGCATCTGCGGACCGGGGAAGAAGTCGATGATATTTTTTTGAGAGATCGCAGTGAGGCCCAATTCATTTCCAAGCTGAGCGTATGCTTTCTGTGCAAAAGGAAGTATTTCATCCGCCATCCACACTTTTACATGGCGGCGGCCGGTAACGGGATTGATAATGCCGGCCGCAAGGCGTGAAGCAGAGTTCTTATCATGATTGTCAATGACCGAAAATGATCTTCCTTCCTGTTGTAAATAGTAGCTGAGCCAGGTACCCGAAATACCCTGGCCTATGATGAGATAATCAACCTGACCCTGAGCCCGGCGAAGGGTCTTTGGGGTTTCTTCTTTCTTGTAATTGGAGAGTCTTTTTAAATCGTCAATGTTATTGTTTATGAGTGCTTCTTTCTTGACCATCCTTTAATTTGTTTTTCAAGTTTGTTTGCATCTTCTGCCGTTTCAACCCTGGTTTGCCATACCAGCCTTAACGGCCATGCTGCCATATTCTCTTGTTAAAACCATTTGTCAGGCCGGTATAATAACTATCGTCAGCACATTGCAAAATATTGACTGCATATATGGTTGTCTTCTTTTACGACCCTTCGCCAGGCTCAGGGTCTATTCTACATTAATCCTCACACCTTCAGAATGACTGGTAAACTCCGGCGCATACATACACTGTATCGTCGTAACACCATTGCTGAAATTACCAGCATGGGTTACAAATAATGGATACTCGAACACATAAGTTCCTTTTCGCAGGTAGCTGAAGAAAAAGTTAGTACTGGCATCCTTGGTGCTTTCATAATAACCAAGACCACCCTGGTATTTATAGCTGCTCAGGACGTTAACAGGTTCAAGGGCAGAAGCTCTCATGTCTTTCATATGCACATATTCCATATCACGGTCCACTCTCAATTCAACCCTTACTTTTATCTTATTGCCTACTTTCAGCACATCACCGTCATTGACCGGGGTAATAACCGGTCCGCGGTCCGTATTTTTCTCCACGAACAGTTTCTTCACGAGTTTCAACGGTGTGGAAGCCGTAGTGATCTTATCGAGATCTTCGAAATACTGCCAGTATACGCCACCCCAGGTCACTCCCTGGTTGGGAGCGGAGGAAGAGACCGTAACGGAGATATTTCCCATCTGCGAATTGATCTTTTTCCCTTCCAGTACTTTTTTGAAATATCCTGTACCAGCTTCCTGTCCTGCATCGGTCGATTTGATCGTGGTGGTTGTACCGAGTTTTATTTCCACTACCGGTTCGCTGCTCAGCCATTCTGTACCTTGTAATAATAGAGCATAACAAGCTTCCGCCGTAGCTTTTGTTGTTTTCCAGTTATTGGTTTGCTTGTTCTTCAATAACCATGTCCTGAGATCGTCCACCGTGGTAATATCCTTACCCACTTCCTGGAAAGTCTCGATCAGCAATGCATGTGTTTCGATCGGGGCTTCGTACCAGAACCAGCCGCTGTGCTGATCTTTCCAGTACATACCCATTTCTTCATTGGTAACCGATGTTTCTTTCAGTGACTTTAAAATGGCTACAGGTGTTTTTGTATCATTGGTCCGGTGCAGGGCGAGTGCGATCATTCCCTGCATATATTTACTTTGACCCACCCAATATTGCTGTGCCTGTGAATAGTAATAGTTATAGGCCGTTTGCGATGCTGCTTCTATTTTATATTCCGGGAAGAAGCTGCGCATATACAAGTACTGTATCTGTGTGTACCCGATATTCTGCGACTTCAGGTTCGCCTTGTATTTGATCAGGTTGTCATAATCCTCTTTGATCTTCCTGTCGAGATAAGGGATAGCGGTTGACAATATTGCTTTTAATTTGCTATCCTGCCCGTCGGGTGATGCCTTCAGTTTTTTCAGGTGGCCGATACCGGTCGCGATATATTGTGTGATATACCGGTCATCGGGGCCGCCGCTGAACCAAACAAAACCACCATTGCTGCTTTGCATTTGTTTGAGTTTATCATAAGCGCTGTTCAGCTGCTCACTCATTTTTACCATATCAAACAACAGGGCAATATTTCTTTTTTGTTCCGCTTCATTTTTGGCCTGCAATACCCAGGGGGTCTCTTCCAGCAATACTGCTTTTAATTCCTGGTTCTTCTGGAGATTACTCATCAGCGCTGCCGTATCTTTTATCTTCCATTTTTCAAACACCTGTCTGATACGGGGCGATGAATTGGAGATATAGGTGGCGAGTGAATTGGCATAATACCTGTTCCAGGTTTGCTCCGCGCATTCATACGGGTATTCCATCAGGTAGGGCAGGGCCTGTATCGCATACCAGGCAGGGTTGGAGGTATATTCAAGCGTCAATGCATGATGCTGTAATGTTTCGCTCTGGCCACTGTTCAGGAGTTTGCTGAATGTGAAGTTCTTTGTTCCTGCTCCTCTCATCGGTAATGGCATGGTCTCGGTGACCAGCATCCTGTTGGTCAATACCGGCATTGCATTCTCTTCGCCATCGCTGTAACTTCCTGCCTTTGCGACAATTCTCCATACCAGTGCTTTGTTGAAAAGATAAGGCACTTCGATCGGGAATTTAACGGCTTCACTCTGTCCGGCCGCAACAGTGAAATATTGGTTGGGTACCTGGTTCTTGAACCATCCATCCACAGGCTCATTGGTAGTAGCATCAAATAGCTGGAATTCGGCTGTTCCCGTCATTTCTTTATCTGTAAGGTTGACGATCTTGGAACTGAATTCCATTTTATCGCCTTCCCGCAGGAATCTCGGCGGATTCGGTTGCACCATCAATTCTTTTTGCGTGATGATCTCTTTGGTGCTGCTGCCAAACGCGGCATCTTTTGTATGTGCCAGCGCCATGAACTTCCATTTGGTCAGCGCTTCCGGCATGGTGAACGAAAATTCGATCGCACCGCTGCTGTCCGTTCTCAGGTCGGGGAAGAAGAAAGCGGTCTCATTGAAGTTCTTGCGGATCCTGACGTCTGCGGATTGCTGTCCTTGTTTTTCATTGTCACGTTCATCGGCAATACCATCACCGTCTTTTTTGCCTCCGCCGACGTTTAATCCGGGCACTTTCCCGGTGAGACCATTCTGTTTTCGATTCTCACCTTCTTCCGGAGGGGCGCCTGCCATCATGTCCGCTTGTTCCATAACAGGCTTGGCTAAACGCATCAGCTTCGGGTTTCGGTCATCACGCGTTAAAATAAGATCCGTATTACCCAGCATTTCTATACCCCCACCATACGGAGATAAAACATAAGTAGCTATGAATTCATCATATCGTTTATCTACGTTCTTGCCGTCTTCTTCAGGAATATAACGCTGATTGGATTCTATCCTGGCAAAGTTTTGCGTTCCGACCCAGCTCTTGTTATTATAATAGTAAGGCCATATATAAGGTTGACCCCATCCATGCGGGTAGAACTGGTCCAGGGACGCATCGTACATACTCGCCAGCATTTCAGCGGCCACTTTTTCATTTTTATAACCGCTGATCCTCAGTTTCCATCTCTCTTCGCTGCCGGGTAATGTTTTATCGCGGTAGGTAGCATACTCGACCTTCAGCTCTTTATTGGTCCAGGGAATACTGATCGTTTGATTCACCTGGTAAAAACGGTTGTGTTTGATGAACATCCAGCCTGTACCATAACCACCGCGGTCTGCTTCCGTGACATTAAAACTGAAAACTTTCTTTTCCTTATTCATCGTAATGAACGAGTAGTTGGTAACAGGCAGCCGTCCCGTTGATTTATTCAACTGTTGAACCACAAAGAGGTCGTCCGCTGCAGTGCCGAGCTCAACGCTGGCGGTCTCCCCGGGTTCTACAGTTGTTTTTTTCATTCCTGACCATAAATAATCGGGACGGTTCAACTGGTTGCTCTTTTCATCAAAGAGTTCGATATATTTTACATCTTTTACAGGCTGACCATCCTTGTCTTTGGTTTCCATTTCGATCATGTAAAAACCGGGAGCCAGTTTATTGCCATTCATCTCCCATTTCCCTGTCGTTACTGCGGAATCTGTTCTGTCAAAGACCTTTTCTCCTTTTTCCCAGGTTTTGAAATCGCTTTCGTTGTCATACTCGTCATAAGGGAAGTTGCGGATGTATTCGTCCTTGCCCATCACAAACTGGTCGGGTCTTTCCCAATAGCGGTCCCGGATCAAACGTTTTTCTTCTTTTAACTTTGTAAAGACCACT
>DASYLC010000384.1:0-6022 GCA_036009775.1 Chitinophagaceae bacterium | reverse complement strand
TACCCTGATTTAGCGATACTTTCCTGGATCTTCGCCGTATTGGTCGTGCTGCTTTTGAAGATAACGGTAAGATTCTTTGTGTCCGCATTCCACTCGGCCGATTTTGCCCCGGCTTCTTTGGCAGCTTTTTCAATCTTTGTTTTGCACATACCGCAATTACCGGACACTTTGAATGTTTCGGTAGTTGTCTGAGCGGAAGCAGTTGTTACTAATGCAAACGATAAAGCTGCAATAGAGAATATTTTCAATGTTTTCATCATTAAATAATTTAAGATCTTAAAAATGGATGTTCCAAAATAAAACTAATCCGCAGGATCCCCTGGATAAACGGGCATTCCTGACCATAGAGACGCCGGGGGATCATCTGGTCTCAGATCCGGAAAACATTATTACGTAGATAAGTATCCTGTGCAGATAATAAAGGCGGGGAATGATTGTGGAAATGGCGTTGCCCGTCAATATTTTCAAAAGGAGCGATAAGAAAAACAGAGGGAATAATAGCGATCGGTTCCAGCGATGGAATATCATAGGAAACAAGGGTCAGTTTGTTCTGGTCCTGTTCCAGTTTGATAACTTTCACCTCATCCCGGCAGCAACCATTAGCCTCGTAATCATGCGTATCCATTCCGCAAACACCACATTCTTTTGCCCCGGTCTCATAAAAATGGACCGAAGCCAGTCGCTTCATGCAATAATGAAAATTGATGATCACCCCGCTGGTGACAGTGAGATAGCAAATGAATGATAATAATGCGATGGTCTTTTTCATGAATGCTTACAAAGATAACATCCCCCTGCGATGCTACAAGTTCATTTTTACTAACGGTAAGATTTTGAGGATCAATTAATAAAGCCCCAATACACACCCAGCCTGATCTGGAGACCCGGTATCGCGTAGTTCGGGGCCACCAGGTTATTATTGGTAAATCCAAACCCGTCCATATTGCGAGCTGTATTCAGGTTCTCCACCCTGAAAAAGGTTTTGAAAGACCGGATGCGGAAATGTACATACCCTGCTATATCGGGAAGGGGGTTCCTGATCGTAAGACTGTCCTGGTAGAAAAAGCTGCCCTGTACCGGTGAATAACCATCCGCCTTGTACGCGGAACGATACCTGATCTCCGTGCCAATGGCAATATCGAGGTTCCTGAACCCGAGATTTCCCTCATAAGCGATCCTGTTGCGGGAATACAGCACGGGTATATGTACCGGCGCATCCCCTACTGCCTGCTGGAAATAAACTTCCGCATGCCAGTTCCATTTCTTTCCAAGCCGTATCGTTTTCTGCATGGCTATTTGCAATACGTTGAACAAAGCTGATTCCTGTTGTAACTGGTAATAGTCTTTGATATACGTATAGTTGGTAGACAGGTAATAATGACCCGTCAGCCTGAGCTTAAAGGAAGGCAGGAAATAGGAAGCAAACAAATGCGCATTGTTCTCTTTCTTAAAATCCTTTACTGTCTTTAAAAAATAAAAACTGCTGCGGCTGTCAAAAATAAAGGAAGGTGTCCGGCTGGTGTTTTCAAAACCCAACTGCAGTGTACCTATTTTTTTCCCGAGCAAGCGCTGCAGACTGATATAGGCCTGGTAGTCCCCTTTGTTCAGCCCGGTGAAATATAATTTACCATTCGCTTCGATATCCCATTGCAGGTTGCGGGTCTTGTTGCGGTATTCAGCATGGCCGATGGTATTGACAAAACTTTTTCTTCCGGAAGCAAATTCTCCCGAGATACTCTGGAACAGCAGCCCCAGTTTGATGAACTGCTGGAGGTTTTTAGCATCGGGGAACTGGCAAATGGAAAGATCATTGCTGATGATCTTCCAGCTGTCTTTCACCACCAACGTATCGGTCGGCCGGCGGAGTGTGGTATCGTAATAGGTTTTGTAATACACCGAATCCGCGAGAAAGTCCTGGTAGGTATAAGAAAGTTTGTCCAGTTGAAACGTATGCTCAAACCGAAGCCGGGGATAGAAAAGCGGTATTACTGTTGAATCGGTGACCATTGAATCTTTTCGTCCCAGGTCATATTGCTGGCGAAGCAGGGCTGTGAACTCATTGTATTTATTCCCCGTATTGATCTTGGTCGTGAAAAAATTAGAAGAGAACGGATCATCACCACCCAACTGGGTATAGATATTAAAACGATTCTTATAAATGGGATTATCCAGGAAATTGGCCGTATCCTGTATTCCTCCGTTCTCCGCCGACTGCATCTTGTTTCCCAGCAATACAAAATAATTATTATAGCGTTTGTCCTTCGACTGGAACCAGGAGTTCAGCAGGTAATTGTTATGATTGGTCTTCTGGTTCTTGAAAAACCCGGGTGAATTGATCAGCCGGTATTGAAAAGCCACATTCCAATTGGGCCGGAGATTCTGCGTATGCATCAGTTCAATGACCTGCTCTACCCTGCTGCCCAGCTGGTAATTGATCTCTGAATAAGGTCTCGTCGTATTAAAGAAACGCACTTTCTCCAGTTTATATTTATAGATATCAAAAGCATGGAGTCCCGGGTCAAAGCCGGTTGAAAAATTGGGTGAAAATAAAAGTGACCTGGCTGCATTCCCCACATTGCCGAGGTTGATATAGGTACCCGGTAGTGGAAAACGACGTGAAAAATCGCCAATGGATGAATCCAGTTTATACTGTCGGGTCGAATCAAGATAGCGGAAGCTGATCGTGATCGAATCATCATATTTATTTCTTTTCCCCAAACTATCCGATACTCCGCTGTTGGAACGGATATCTCCACCCAGTTGTTTGAAGCGGTCACCCACACGACGGATACCATTATCCTGTGCAGATGATACCATGGAAGAAATTACCAGGGAAAAAATAAACAGGTATGTAAACTTTATAGCCAGTGTACCGGTTTGGATGAAAGGGCAAATTAGCGAAGCAAAAATACAAATGCCGCCTTCAATTTGTTAAATGGCCGCTACCAGTTCCTTAAATATAGTAGCCAGCTTTGGTTCTGCCTGTTTAGCCGCTTCCAGCACCTCTTCATGAGTGATTACATTTTCTTCCACCCGGATGCCGACATCGGTGACTACGCTCATGGCAAAGACCTTCATTCCGCTGTGATTGGCCACAATGCTTTCCTGCACCGTGCTCATGCCTACCACATCGGCGCCCAGTATATGAAGGAGTTGATATTCGGCCCTTGTTTCAAAAGTGGGTCCTGTTACGGCGAGGTAAACACCTTCCTTAACATCAAACCGGTGAGCCGCGGCGATCGCTTTTGCTTTTTCGATCAACTGTTTTTTATATGGTTCGCTCATATCAGGGAAACGGGGACCAAATTCCGAAAGATTCTTCCCGATCAGCGGGTTGGGGGTGAATAAACTGACATGGTCCTTGATGATCATGATATCGCCCACTTTATAGGAAGGATTGACACCACCTGCTGCATTGGATAATAATAAGGTCTCCACACCAAGCAATTTCATCACCCGGATGGGAAATACAACATCCTGCGCAGGATAACCTTCATAAAAATGAAATCGTCCGGCCATGGCCACCACAGTTTTTCCGCCCAGTTTGCCAAAGATCAGTTTTCCCTTATGGCCTTCCACAGTAGATACAGGGAAATGGGGAATATCTTCATAGGCCACTTCTTTCTCGATGGCGATCTCGTTGATAAAATTACCGAGCCCGCTGCCCAGGACGATACCAATCGTTGGTGTTTCCTTATATTCTTTCTTCAAAAATTTTACTGTCTCGTTGAATTCTCTCAATGCTTTTTTCCCCATACAAATGAATTGAGCCTGCAAATATAGATTGTTTATGGTTTATGGTGTATGGTTAGGCGTGCAATGGCTGGTGGTTGAGAGTTGGTGCAATGGTTGTCTATTGCCCATTGTCCATTGTCCATTGCCCATTGCCTATTACCCATTGCCCATTGCCCATTGCATCAGTAATCATACTTGTAGAAATCACAGAACTCTTCGTCACATAAAAGCTTTTGAAGCCTTGGATCTTTCAGTACTTCAACATAATCCATCCATTTATTATCCACTTTTATTTTACGGTATACCAGGCGGATACCCTGGCTATAATCCACCCACCAGTTGATATGACCCGTGTACAGCGGCTGGATCGGCTGGCCATCCATTTTATGCCACCCATAGATCGCCACCCGGTCGGGACGATTGTCTCTTGATATCTTCCCGCTGATCACTACATCTTTCCCGATACCTGCGATCAATCCTTTGCGGCCCTTCCGTTGCCCTTCAACAATAAGATGATGATGCCACATGGTGGGTGTGCTGTCACGGAATGCGTACATCGGAACAGGTTCAAGTTTTATAGTAGCCGCTTTATAAATATCATCTACCATTTTTCTTGTCGGCAAAAAACAATGAAGACTGTCGGCGATCTTTTGTGCAGCATTGGGGGTGATATTAACTCTTGCCCAATCCTCATCCGTTCCGATACTTAAATAATCCGGCGATACATAATAAGTGGCGTTGATCTTCTTTCCTGTAACCGAATCGGTAACGGATACAGAAACAGGTTCAAATTTTTTCAGGAAGGCAGGAATATTCCCTGCCAGTGCTTCTTTCACCACCAAAGAATCCCTTGCCTGCCATTTCATAGCAAATGCCTGGTGATAAAATTCATTGCCTGTCAGGGATGAAGTTCTCCTCCGCCAGTCCATCTTTAAGGCAGACCCGCAGGAACTGATCATGATAGCTAAAAACAGTAAGCGATTCATAGATATTTCAAAAGTAAAAGAATTATTTTGGAGAAGCAGGGTAAAGGAAACCAATACCAGTCAGAGTCCTGCAAATACGGGGGAAATGGGTGCCGCGAACAACTATCATCTATTCTCTATTATCTATCATCTTTTATCTATTTTCTTATCTTCGCCGCAAACTCACCTACATGAATCTCCACGAATACCAGGCCAAGGAATTATTAAAGAAATACAATGTTCCTGTGCAGGAAGGATTTGCCTGTACCACGGTGCAGGAGGCTGAAGAAGCTTACCGCCAGATCAAGACCCAGACGGGCAGCAAGTTTGCTGTCATCAAAGCTCAGATCCATGCGGGTGGCCGTGGGAAAGGAGCTATTAAAGAGAACGGGATCAACGGTGTGAAAGTCGCCAAATCGCTGGAAGATGTACAGGAATTCGCGACCAAGATATTAGGCGGCACGCTGGTAACGATCCAGACAGGCCCTGCCGGTAAAGTGGTGAATAAGATATATGTCGCTGCCGACATGTACTATGACGGCCCGAGTGAAAGAAAAGAATTTTATCTCTCCATATTACTGGATCGCAGCAAGGGACAGAATGTGATCATGTACAGCACCGAGGGTGGCATGAATATCGAAGATGTGGCGCATAATACTCCGGAGAAAATTTTTAAAGAATGGGTACATCCTTCCGGATCCTTACAGGGTTTCCAGGCAAGAAAGATCGCATTCAACCTGGGGTTGAGTGGCGAAGCATTTAAAAATTGTACAAAATTCGTCACCAACCTGTACAATGCCTATGTGGGATTGGATTGTTCGATGCTGGAAATAAATCCATTGTTCAAAGCATCGGATGACAAGATCATTGCGGTGGATTGCAAAATGGGGCTGGATGAGAATTCACTCATGCGTCACGCCGACCTGGCATCGCTTCGTGATACCACCGAAGAAGACCCTACCGAAGTGGAAGCCGGTAAATACAATCTCAATTTTGTAAAACTGGATGGCAATGTAGGCTGTATGGTGAACGGGGCCGGTCTCGCCATGGCCACCATGGATATGATCAAACTCAGTGGCGGTGAACCCGCCAACTTCCTGGATGTGGGTGGCAGTGCCAATGCGCAGACCGTAGAAGCCGGTTTCAAGATTATTTTAAAAGACCCCGCTGTAAAAGCCATACTCATCAACATCTTTGGTGGCATTGTTCGTTGCGACCGGGTAGCGCAGGGCGTTATCGATGCTTACCAGAAATTGGGAAATATAAATATCCCCATTATCGTTCGTTTGCAGGGCACCAATGCTGTGGAAGCAAAAAAACTG
>DASYLC010000383.1:0-11092 GCA_036009775.1 Chitinophagaceae bacterium | reverse complement strand
GATCGAATTTTTTGATGAAGAAAGCCGGCAGTGGATCCCGGCAGATCCTACGCTTGGCCTGGCAGGCCTGGAAAATTGGATAAAATCAAGAATAGGCTTTGAGCCAAGGGTCAATCATGCTATTGTTGCTTCTGCAGATATGCTGGTCCCCATTGCTGTTTTTGCCCTCAACCCCGATGGTACCATAGCAGAGAACCGTTCTGAATATTATCTTATAGAATCGTTTAACAGGGTATACAAGGATCAACTGGTCTCACTCCCCTCCTGGAAGTCCTGGAAGGAAGCGGTAGACTTCATCCAGCAGAAAAGCAGGGATGCCTTTGAAGGAAAGGATAACCTGCACCGGTATACAGATCAGATACAGCAATTAAAAGAAATTTATGAGAAGCTCAAAGAGCAATACGTTCAAAATGCCAGTCGCCATGGATTTTGATACTCAAAGGATCCCCGGACTAGTTGTTATTATGTAGCGTACAGGGAATAAAAGAGTGCTTCCCGGAATGATCTTCCATATCATTCGCTTTTATCAACAGTGGAAGCGTACCTTAATCCTGTACCAAAATAATTACTATGAAACCGCAACTGATCCTTCTTTCTGCACTCTCCTTTTTATCTTTTTCAAAAGTAAATTTCGCACAGGCTCCTGATCTCCGCTCCGTGCGAGCTTTTACATTGTTCACGATCACCGGCGCAGTAAGCAATACCGGTATTTCGGGAATTACCGGTAAGATAGGAACCAATAATGGAGCCATCACGAACTTTGCATTTATACCGGGGCAGCTGGAAAATGCAAATACTGTAACCATCCTGGCCGCCGCGGACCTGCTGGCCGTCTATCTTGATATATACAGCAGGAGCCAGACCTTTCCTACTCATGCAGCCATTCTTGGTAATGGGGAAGTACTATACCCCGGTGTTTATTTAATAGCAGAAGCGGCATCCATCGAGGGGAACCTGGTCCTTGATGCCCAGGGTGTTTCCAATGCGATATTTATTATTAAGATACAGGGCGCTTTTGCACCCGGCCCTTCTTCTCATATTTCGCTGTTGAACGGTGCCCTGGCCTGTAATGTATTCTGGGTAGTGGAAGGTGGCGCAATCGCGATCGCAGCGTTGAGCCAAATGAAAGGAACATTTATTGCAAACCCCGGGGCTGTGTCAATGGCAGCTTCAAGCCAGCTCGAAGGAAGACTGCTTTCAACTACGGGTGCCGTGGCAGTTGACGGCATAACAGGGAGTCAACCCCTTTGCCTGGTCCTGCCTGTAACATTGATCGATTTTAAAGCAGTTAAAAAAATCCAGGCGATCGAATTATCGTGGACAGTTGGCAACGAAGTTTCTTTTGCCGGGTATGAACTGGAAAGATCCATCAATGGCCGTACTTTTTATAAGATCGGCTCTGTGGGTTCCACCAATACCGCTTTTATTAAATCCTACAATTGGCTTGACCATACACCCCTCCCGGCCACTAATTTTTACCGGCTTAAAATGATCGAACTGAATGGCATTTTTAAATACAGTAAGATCCTGGGAGTCAGTATGGATGCCAGTAAGGTTGTTTTAAATTGTTCCAACCCGGTGGTGGATCATATCCTTTCACTGCAATTGAACGGGCAAACCAAAGGAGAATATATCCTGCGTATCTATACTACGCATGGCGGCAGGGTGGCGAACAGTAAATTAGTTGTTGAAGAAAATGATGTTATAAGGAATATTGAGTTGGATAAAAATTTACTTCCCGGTATTTACCTGGCGGAATTGATCGATACCAGGGGCAACAGGCAAACAATGAAATTCATCCTGGAATAAAGAGACCAAACCGTTAACTATGTATTAACCCCTTTGAAACCTGTATTTCACGGGGGTTTACACTTACTGGCCGGGAATATATAGTTGATTTCGATCACTATCCCATTCTTAAGGTTCAATTAAAGGTATCTTACCTGTATGCCCACCCTTTCCGTATCCACCCGTATAAAGAAAACAAATGCTGCTGCCAGTGATGATGCCGTCCTGCACCTGGCTTTTTACAACGCTGCCCAGGCCAATATCATCTCCATTGTCAGTAATGGTAAAATAGTAATTGCCAACAGTGCCGCCTGCAGGTTGCTGGGTTACTCGAAAAAAGAAATACTGACCAAAAGCCGCAAAGCAATTTTTGATATCAAGGAAACAGGGTTTAAGAAGATGCTGAAACAACGAACAGCGGACGGACATTCTATTGCTCTTGTGACCCTTATTAAAAGGACGGGGAAACAAATATTCTGCGAGATCACTTCTTCTGTTTTTACTGATGAGAAAGGCGTCGAAAAATCAATCACCAGTATAGCGGATCTGACCGGGAAGATACGGGATCAAAAAAAGATCGATATCAAAAAAGACAGGATCGTGGCCGGGAATATACTGGTAGCAATATCAAAGCAAAAGGCAATTGATGTAAAAAAAGAAAAAATTGTTGCTGACAATATCGCTATTGCTGAATCAAAGCAAAAAAAGACGGATGCAAAAAATGAAAAAACGGTTGCTGACAATATTGATATTGCTGCCTCGAAACAGCAGGCTATTGATGTTAAGAAAGAAAAAATAGTCGCCGACAATATTGCTATTGTTGAATCAAAGCAAAAAAAGACGGATGCAAAAAATGAAAAAACGGTCGCTGATAATATTGATATTGCCGTGTCAAAGCAGAAAGCCATCGATGTTAAGAAAGATAAAATCGTCGCGGGAAATATCCTGGTGGCCAAATCAAAGCAAAAAGCTATAGATATTAAGAAGGATAAAATAGTTGCTGCTGCTATTGTAACTGCCCAGGCCAAATTTGATGACAGGCAGGCGGAGAATAACAAATGGATACAGTACATAGCTATGACCTCCTATGACGTGATGTGGGACTGGGATATTGAAAGCGACCAGGTGTATATCGGCGACAGTATCGAAGAGGTCTTTGGTTATAAACTTAAAAACAACACCATTCATTTTTCTGTGCTGGAAAAGAATTTCTTTGCAGGGGACCAGGGCAGGGTGAAAGAAGGCCTCGCAAAAGCGCTGGTTTCCGCTCACAACTGGGAAGATTCTTTTATGATCAGGTGCAAAGACGGTACCATCGCTTCTGTAAACAGCCGGGCCGGCATTATCAGGAACGCGGAGGGAAAAGCAATACGGCTGATCGGTGCCACACAGGACATAAGCAAGATGTTACAACTTGAAAAAGACCTGGGACACCAGGTTAGCGTAAACCAAAACGCGGATATATTTCATCTTGCGGCTAAACTTTCTTATGATGGAATATGGGACTGGAATATCCTGACCAATGAATTTTTCCTGGGCGAAGGATTTGGAGAGATATTCGGTCATTCCTTTGCCACGAGTAATAAGAATTTTGATTGGGTCAACTATCTTCACCCGGATGATAAAGAAGCTGTGGAGACGGGGTTATTCGCTGCCCTCGCATCTTCTGTCTCGCATTGGGAGCATGCCTACCGGTTCGTTAAAGCAGACGGTTCGTTTGCCAATGTATTTGGAAGAGCTAATATCATTCGCGATGCCGATGGAAAAGCCTGCAGGATGATAGGGGTAATACATGATCTGAGCCGTCAGCAGGAGCTGGAAAAAAAGCTGGAGCAGGAAATTGCCAGTAATGGGAAATTGCTGACAGAATACAATGAAAGCTTCCGGCTTATGTTTAATTCATCCTCCGATATCCTGTATGATATTGATGTGGTCACGAATGAGATCGTGCTGAGCGAAGGCTATGAAAAGGAGTTTGGGTACAAAATAGTTCCGCATATGAAGCCAGGGCAGGTCTGGAAAGAGCATTTGCATCCCGATGACAAAGAAGCAGTGGTGAAAGATTACCAACGGATGCTGGCCTCTGATGAAACCAGGTGGAAATCCGGTTACCGTTTTTTAAGATCAGATGGGTCGGTGGCCAATATATTAAGCAGCCGTATCATCCTGCGGAATGCTGATGGAAAAGCATATCGTATGATCGGTTCTATGCAGGATATCAGCAAACAAAAAGTACTGGAAGAAAAACTGGAACAGGAAATAAAATTAAAAGAAAAACAAATTGCCGATGCGATGGAGGATGCGAAGGAGGCGGAAAGATCAGACATCGGAAAAGAGCTTCATGACAATGTCAACCAGTTATTAGGCGTTTCCCGGTTATACCTCGAAATGGCAAAACAGGGAGGTGACCAAAGCGAAATGCACCTGCGGCGTTCTTCAGAGTATACGTTGTCAGCGATCGAAGAGATCAGGAAACTGACAAAAGGACTAACCACCGATACGATCAGGCATTTGGGACTTTGTGAGTCTATTGAAAACCTGAGCAGGGATGCGATGCAGGTAAATCCGCTGAATATCCTTTGTACACTGGACCTGCGGATAGAGAGCCTGGTGAATGACAGATTCAAATTGAATATATTCAGGATCATACAGGAACAACTGAATAATATATTAAAACATGCCCGGGCAAAAAAAGTGATCATCAATCTTTTTCAAAATGATCAATCCATCCTGCTGGTTATTTCCGATGACGGGGTTGGCTTTGACGCCGCCCAAAAGCGAAAAGGGATCGGGATCGATAATATTAAAAGCAGGGCAGCGGCTTATAATGGGAAAGCGGATTTCGCTTCGCAACCCGGTGCAGGGTGTGTGCTGACAGTTGTTTTTACCCTTAGCGCCGTACTGTTAAGAGCAGAATGATCAGTCAATCCGAATTTGCAGGAACTTAACAGGAAGCTGGCCGTGTCTTACTTCTCCGTTCGTGACAGGCAAAAAGGCCATAACAGTATTTGTCATAAATTTAGCAGTTTGGTTGCTGAGGGGAAGTGGAGAGGCTTTCCCTTTCATGCATAATGTTGTCCTAACCGATGCATAAACTTTATCGCCGTCTCCTTGTCCATCCGTAATACAAAACTTTCCGCGAGGCTCTCCATCCGCTGATCGGAAAATTCGTACAGGTCTTCAAAAAATTTTGTTCCCAGGTTTCGGAGAAAAATCCTGGGAAATTCTTTTATCCGGCTGTAAAATGCTTCGATATCGTCAAACAAAATCTCCTCTTTGTCTTCAAATTCGGGAATCCCTTTCAGCCGGTCGCCTGCTGCACCTGAATGTTTCAGCGTATTGCTCAACCGCTGAAGCTGGTTAATTTCAGTATAACCGTCAATCTTATTCACGGCAATACCTTTACTCTGGCAGAAGGTATGCAGATCCTCAAAACGATTCAGGTTCTTTTTCACCTCGTTTGGATAACTTCCTTTGAGCATTTGGTTAACGCCGATCTCGAGCTGTTTAAAAGCATAGATGACTTTTACTTCAGCAAACGCATACTGTACGCCGCCGTGCAGAAATATATCGTAATAGTGTTCATGAATCTGGTGATCAAGATTGATATCAGACTCCCGGGCACGATCCTGTAATTCTTCCCATCGCTTCAGATCCGTTTTACGTATTCGTTCCAGTTCTTCTGCATTCTTTTTTGATATTATATTTTCGTTTTCGAAGCGTCGGATCGTATCATCTGCTTCATCTTCGAGCCTGTTCTCAAGGTCATAGGTGAAACTATCAAGAC
This sequence comes from Chitinophagaceae bacterium, assembly GCA_036009775.1. Taxonomy (GTDB): domain Bacteria; phylum Bacteroidota; class Bacteroidia; order Chitinophagales; family Chitinophagaceae; genus JJ008. The sequence goes on along the minus strand of DASYLC010000383.1, from coordinate 5,517 downwards.
TCATTTTATTCATATCTCTTCTGTCGTGCAATGTCGGCCGGTCATCGGGACCGAACAAGTAAGGTGCCTTCATATCAAACTATTTAATTCAATTATTTCTCTGAGTTTTTCAGTAACATCTGTCAAGTTAATTCCTTTGTTTCAGGATAATCCGCCGTTCCACGATCATAAAGGTGGGATATCAGTCAATATTATTATCAGCGTGTAGTCTTTGAATTTCTGGATATTTTCAAGAAACCAAGCCCAAACCCCACATTTCACACATAAATCGCGGCAAAAAAAAATCGCGCCAAAGATTGGGCAAAAATATTACGCCAAAATGTGCTGTGCCGGGCAAAACGATTAAACTTGGCGCAATAATTGGCGCGATTACAAAAAACGGCGCGATTATGAGAACCAAATACGGCTCATCCCCCAGTGCTTCAAAGCAAGATCTTGATGATGATAAAAGAAAAGGGCGGGGAAGGTATGTGTATAAAACAAATCGCTTTGCATTGCTCAGGGATGTTTTCATTGCCGCCTATAAGAGATCCGCCCAACTCTATGCAGACTTTCAACTACCGCCAGGTCACCCTGCTCTTTTTAAGATGAAGTACAGGGAGCAATTCCGAAGACTGGTTTCACGGGTAATAAAGGGTGCATTTACAAGTGAACAGGCGGCAGTATTGATCAAAGAAAAGTCATTGGACATAGCCGGGAGCGACAGGGCGAAATTCATTGAATATGTGAACACAGAACTTCGCTGTCTTCACGAAGGGAATTTTGGGAGATTTTGGATCCGGCCGGAGGAATTCAAAGTGTGGAAAGAGCAGGGCACGCTCTGATATATTATTTGAAGAAGCCGACGTAGCTTTTGAATGCTACACAAGTCGTTAAGTACTGTTACCTGTTTTGACGTTGAACATGATTACATTTTAGTAAGTAGGGTGAGATCATCATCGGTAGCCAGATGCTATTATAAGGCTGATGATCACCTGACTTTTTTGGTAGAGATCTTTTCTTTTTTGCTTTTTCTTCGTTTTTCGTTTTGCTAATTTGTTGTCCAATTGTATAGTGAATTGAAAGCCAGGTGAGAGGAATTTCTATATCGAAGTATAAGCGGAAGTACCTATTTTAGTGCAAAAGGGTACACGATCAATGAGACGCTGGTTATTCCTGGTATTTTTTGTGGCAATATGCAAGCTGGGCAAAACCCAGAACACTATTGGCATTCCCAATATCGTGAACTATACCAAGATGGCCTATAAGGCCGGTAACCAAAACCTCTGTATAACACAGGATGCCAGCGGCATCATGTATTTCGCCAACAATGACGGTCTCCTGAGCTTTGACGGCACATTCTGGAGGATCTACCCGCTTCCGAATAAGACGATCGCCCGGTCGGTCGCCATCGGGGAGGATAAAAGGATCTATACCGGTGGCCAGGGCGAGATCGGTTATTTTTCTCCTGACAAGTCCGGGGAACTTGTTTATACGTCACTGAATAAATTGCTGACACCTAAGGATAATGACTTTGCCGATGTCTGGAATATTTTCTTTTTTGATCATCATGTTTTTTTTCGTTCCAATAAGAAGATCCTTGAATATTATGACAACAGGATCGTTACCTATAATGGAACGAACTGGTCGTTCTTAAGCGGTGTATCGGGGGAACTGCTGGCCTATGAATATGAAAAGGGATTGCTGAGTTATAAAAATGGTTCCTGGCAAAAAAGGGCCGGTACGGGTGAAGAACTGATACATAATGTATTGCTGAAAGCAGCGTTGCCTTTTGGCAAGGACAGTGTATTGCTTTTTTCGCTGGCACACGGAGCATTCCTTCTTCACCATGATACGTTGTCGCCATTTATCACTGCCGGTATCAGCAGTATTGCTTCGAAGAATATTACCTGGGCCTGCTATCTATCCCCGGGCATCATCGCATTGACCACGAACCTGGGAGGATGCAATATCATAGACAAAAAAGGCAATTTTATCCAGCGGTTTACCAAGCTGGAAGGGATACAGAATATTAATGCCCTGAGTGCTTTCCTGGATAAGGACAGGAACCTGTGGCTGGGATTGGACAATGGCATCGACCTGGTAACCTATAATAACGCTATAAAAAATATTTTTCCCGACCAGGAGAACAGGAATTCAGGATACACGTCCGCCCTGCATGACCAGCAATTGTATCTTGGTGTTTCCACGGGTGTTTATAAGACCGGGTTAAATAATACAGGTAACGATATCAGCTATACAACCGGCATTTTTGAGTTTGTCCAGAATTCGGAAGGCCAGGTCTGGAACCTGGCTGACGTGAATGGCCGGTTATTGATGGGTCATAATAAAGGAGGTTACCGGGTGGAAAATGATAAGGCCATTCCCCTCGATACCAGGACGGGTTATTGGGGTTTTCATGCGCTGCCGAACAATGCAACACCACCCGTGGTCATTGCCGGCACTTACAGCGGGATCAATTTCTATACATTTAAGAATAATGTTGTTGCCGATACGGCCAGCCTGCAGTTTGAATCGGCCAGGTTCATCGGTATCGGGAAAGATATCATCTGGGTGGCTCATCCCTACAAGGGAATATACCGGGTCACGTTCGATAAAAATGGAAAGCCTTCCTCTGCCCTCTACAAAGACACGAAAGGCATCCTGTCTTCCAATCATAATAAGATATTCAAGCTAAAGGACAGGATCGTTCTTACGACAGACAAAGGTGTATTTGAATATGATGAAAAGGAAAAGGATTTTGTACGATCGGATCTGTTCGAAAAGCTTGGCGGCACTGCTCCCATCAGCTATATAAAGGAGGACGGAGCTGGTAATATCTGGTTTTGCCGGGATCGTAAAGTAGGTATTCTTGACCGCTCATCAGGGACCAGCCGGATAATTTTCATCCCTGAAATAGACAGCCGCATTACGGCGAACGGCTTTGAGAACATCAATATCATCGACAGCAATAATGTGATCATCGCCGCAGAGAAAGGTTTTTTTCATATCAACTATGCACTATATAAAAAGAGCAGGCAGCCCTTGCATGTATTGATCAGGAAAGTACAGAGCCCTCTGCGCAATGATATGTTGATCTTTGGCGGGCATGATTCCCTGCAACAGGCACCGTCCATAGCTTATAAGTATAACGCCCTGCATTTCGAATGCTCTTCTGTTCTGTACGGGCAGGAGCAAAACACAGAATACAGTTATTACCTGGAAGGATTTGACAGGAGCTGGTCGTCCTGGTCAGCAAAAAGAGAGAAGGATTATACCAATTTGCCGGCAGGGAGATATATTTTCAAGGTTAAATGCCGTAATAATTTCGACAATGAATCTCCCGTGACGGGTTTTTCTTTCACCATATTACCGCCCTGGTACCAGACCTGGTGGGCCTATACTTTGTACGGCATCATTTTTTCCGGGTTGATCTATTTTTTTTACAAAAGACAGCAACGCAAATATAAAAGACAGCAACAACTGAAATTGCAGGAGCAACGACGGAAGTATGATGAAGAGCAAAGAGAACTCCAGTTGCAGCACCAGCTGGAAATACAGGAAAATGAAAAACAGATCATCCAGCTGAAGAACGAAAAGCTGGAATCGGAGGTCCGGCACAAGAATTCAGAACTGGCTTCCTCGGCGATGAACCTTGTACGCAAAAAGGAAATACTGTCAAAACTAAAAGAAGACCTGGTGAATTACAAAGGAACAACGGAGGCGGATAGAAGCGCTAAAGAATTCCAGAAGATCATCCGGGTGATCGATAAGGAGCTTGACCATAATGAAGAATGGGAACAATTTGCCGTCCATTTCGACAGTGTCCATACCAATTACCTGAAAAAACTGAAAGCCGGGTTCCCCGCGTTAACGGTTTCCGACCTGAAACTCGCCGCCTACCTTCGCCTGAATCTTTCAAGTAAAGAGATAGCTCAACTGATGAATATATCCATCCGGGGGGTAGAGACCAGCCGCTACCGGCTCCGCAAAAAAATGGGCCTGGACAATGAAACCAACCTTTTTGACTTCCTGATCAAAATAACCGAACCGGGAAACTGATACCTCAATAGTATACTTCTGTCACAACTATGTGGCCATTGAAAATCCGGTAGTGTCTCAGTTTGAAATTGCAAGAAATACAGGAACACGGATGACACGGATCGGAAGGATAAACACGGATTGATTTAGCTACGCTAAATCAGGTCGAACGCGTATTTAGCTGACAACTGATCCTTTATATGCTGTTTACAGCATATGAATCCGTGTTCACCCGTCGTATCCGTAAAATCCGTGTGCGTGCATTTCACTGAAACACTACCGAAAATCCATATGATCCGCCAGCTATTTTACAGAAATGGGGATGACGTAAATAAATATTTACGTAATTATTTGATAATCAATAAATATAATTTTTTTTGTAGAGGTTTTGGCGTAGCCCTTTTTTAGGAATGGACCTGTTTATAAGAGCATATTTGTAAGGCCATTTTTAAAACTGCTGCTTATATGATTAAATACCTGAAACCCGGTCCCACCCATTTTTTCAATCGTCGCATCTTTTTCTGTCCCCCTTTGCGGGATCATTTTCCTCCCTGAATTATAGCTCACTGCTGACCATGCCGGGTAGCTCCCGGGTAAAAAAATCTAAAAACTGCTTAAAACGAACGCTGTATGAGAACACACACAATTTTTAATTTTCGCCAGATCGCTTCCGGGAAATGGCTTGTCTCTTTCTGCCTCCTGGTAGCTTTTCAATTACCGGGCCTTTCCGGTTTTGCCCAGTCAAAAAAAGTAGAGGGCTTCGTCACCGATTCTATCGGGACACCGCTTGAACAAGTAAGTGTATCCGTTAAAGGTAGCCGCACAGGGACCACCACCGATAGCAAAGGTCATTACGCTATCACGGTCAATGATAACGCGATACTTGTTTTTTCTTTTTCCGGTTATAATAGTAAAGAAGAAATGGTAGGACCCAGATCGTTGATCAATCTATCGCTTTCTGGATCACCTAAAGCTTTGGATGAAGTGGTAGTAATAGGGTATGGTACGCAACGAAAAGTAAATCTGTCAGGCGCGGTAGCGGTAATGAGCGGGAAAGATCTGGTGAACCGGCCCGTTCCGAATGTAACGGCGGCATTGCAAGGACAATTACCCGGGGTTACCGTATTCAGGGGAAGTGGTAAACCAGGTGATGAAGGCTATGGTATCCGCATCCGCGGTTTTAGCGGAGTTCCTACAGGTGTTACGGGTGCTGGCGTAAAAGCTTTGACATTGGTAGATGGTGTTGAACAGGATATTAACCTTATCGATCCGAGTGATGTAGAAAGTATTTCTGTATTAAAGGATGCTTCTGCTTCATCGATCTATGGTGCCAGGGCGGCCAACGGGGTGATACTGGTGACCACCAAAAAAGGCACAGGTGGCAAAGCAAGGGTGAACATTTCTTCTTCTTACGGTATCAATATCACGGCGAGACAACCACAACGTTTGAATTCATGGGATGAACAAATACTGATCGATGAGGCCCGTTTCAACGCG
>DASYLC010000382.1:0-9258 GCA_036009775.1 Chitinophagaceae bacterium | reverse complement strand
TAAGGAGCAGGCGCAGAATGAACTGTTTCATGGTACTTGCGGTTTTGATACGATAAAAGTAAAGGGGAAGTTAACCGCGGAATGACCTGAATTAACAGATAAGGCATTTGAGTTAACGGATGGGTATGACGCAGTTAACAGGAACCCGGGGAACTGCGGACCCTGGTTGGAGAAGGCCGGTTTTAGGCTATTTGTTTTTTCTTTTCCATCATCTTCCTCGTCGACCCCCGAATCAGTAATTCTGTAGAAAGTACTTTGGTCTCAAAATCAGTGACCGGTCTTTTGCTTTCTATCAATTGTAAGAGCAGGCTCATGGAGATCTCCCCCATTTCAAAAGCGGGTTGCTTGATGATGGATAAAGGCGGATCGAGGAGTTCAGTAAGATCAGTATTGGAAAAACCTATCAGTCCGATATCGGCAGGCACCGATAATCCTTTTGCTTTTAATATGCGCAGGCAACCTGTTGTCAGTTTATCGGCCGAAGCAAAAATGGCATCCGGCTTATTATCCAGGTCCAGCAATTCTTTCACGGCTTCTTCTACTTCCGATACGATCATACCACCGTGCTGGCAATATTTTATTAATTGCTCATCAACAGGAATACCATTGTCCGTCAGCGCCGCTTTATAACCCGCCAGTCTTTCCTTTGTTATGGATACCATTTCCGGATTGGATACGGTGGCGATCCTGCGATAACCACTATCGATCAGGTGGGTGGTAGCATCATAAGCTCCTTTATAATTATCAGCTATCACTTTGTGTGTATCGATCTCGCTGACGATCCTGTCGAAGAACACAATAGGCATTCCTTTCCGGTGAAGTTCCTTCAGGTAACTGAAATCCTTTGTTTCGGTGGAAACAGAAATGATCAGCCCGTCGATCGAACGGGAGGTCAGGTACTGAAGGTTCAGCATTTCCCGGTCATAGGACTCCCGGCTCTGGGCAATGATCACATTGTACCCGTTATTATAAGCGATCGATTCGATCCCGTTGATCACCTGGGAAAAATAGCTGTTGGCGATCTCGCACACGATCACCCCGATCGAACGGCTTCTCCGTTCCTTGAGGCTCAGGGCAATGGGATTAGGATGATAATTGTTCTTTTCCGCGTATTCGAGCACCAGTTTCTTGGTTTCGGGGCTGATCTCGTAACTGTCACGCAGGGCCCGTGATACGGTAGAGGTCGAGAGACCGAGGGCTTTGGCTATATCTTTTATTGTAAGGGCTTCAAACTTCATGGTACAATCACTCGTGGTGGGCTTTTGCCGGTTAAAAAGGAACGTTCTAAAGTTACCTGTTTTCAGCGGTTTTTCAATGGGATAGAAACGTGGGCAAAAAGGGTCATATTGGTCATACGAATCAAATGGTTTCACTACAATTTTTAGCCTATTTGCGTAGTGTCTCAGTTTGAAATACACGCACACGGATCTTACGGATACGATGGGTGAACACGGATTCATATGCTGTAAACAGCATATAAAGGATCAGTTGTCAGCTAAATACGCGTTCGACCTGAATTAGCGTAGCTAAATCAATCCGTGTTTTATCCTTCCTGTCCGTGTCATCCGTGTTCCTGTATTTCTTGCAATTTCAAACTGAGACACTACCCCTATTTGCAAATCCAAAAGCCATCCTGTGCTAAGGTTATTTGACCGGTATGACCGGTATGACTTATATGACTATTTCAATCTCTTCGCAACCTCTAAAAGTCTTTCCAATTGTAGGGCTATGTGAGCTATTTGACCCATATGACTTCTATGACCTTTTCAAGACATCGTTACCGGGAACGATTGCGTAAAAAAATAGTTCTAAAACGCTCTTACACAATGAAGTTCTGTGTAGACTTGTTCCAGCTAAGGAACAGAAAACGGAAAGTTTTCACTCCTTATTACGAAAAGAGAATTGCCTGCTGATATGAAAAGATTGCTTTGCCCAAATCGTCTTTCCCCGGAACCCGGTACTTTGGTTATAGCCCGGGACCACCGGGTAGTGTTTCCAATTAAAAATTTGGCTTCCTTCTTTTCTTTCGCCGTCACCGGCATTTCTCCCCTGCTGAATAGTGAACAGTTATTTCGTTTTTGAACACAGTTCTTATTGATCCAATAAAGCTGACCCTTTTGAAAACAGGCTGGTAGCACCTGGGGTACTATACTCCGGGCTTAAAACTAAATTACATTCAGGTTACTCAAAAACTGCATTATGATCAGAATTTTTAAAACAATGGGGCTTTTTATGCTGTTGTTGGTATGCTCCACCCAACAATTATTTGCACAGAACAGGCAGGTAACAGGTACGGTTACCTCCTCGGATAACAAACAACCCGCATCAGGTGTGACGGTTTCTGTCAAAGGAACCCGGACTGCCACTGTTACCGACGCCCAGGGACATTTTAAGATCACCGTGGATGATAAAGCCACTACACTGGTCTTTACGAGTACTTCTTTTGTTGCCTATGAGGTACCCATTAACGGTAAAACAGTCGTAGATGCGGAACTGGCACCGGATGTGAAAGCATTGGGTGATGTGGTTGTGATCGGCTACCAGACAGTAAGACGAAAAGATCTGCTGGCCTCTGTCTCTTCTGTTGGAGCAAAAGATTTAAAAGATATTCCCATTAATTCTGCAGCTGAAGCGCTGAACGGAAGACTGGCCGGTGTAACTGCTACCACGTCAGAAGGTTCACCTGATGCGACGATAAGGATCCGCGTTCGCGGGGGCATGTCCATTACGGGAGATAATAACCCGTTGTTTATTGTGGACGGCGTGCAGGTGGAGAATGGTCTTTCTACTATCTCCCCGCAGGATATACAATCAATAGATGTGCTGAAAGACGCTGCTGCTACTGCTATTTATGGAGCAAGAGGAGGCAATGGTGTTATCATCATCACTACGAAAAGCGGCAAACCGGGGAAACTGGTGGTCAGCTATAACGGCTTTGTCGGTGTAAGGACCTTATCAAGAAAACTGGATGTTTTAAGTCCATACGACTATGTGGTCTATCAATCCGAAAGATCCAGGGGAAGTACGACGGACAGCACCAGCTTCACCAACCTTTTTGGTCATAGCTGGGATACATTGGCGAATTACCGGAATATCGATGCAGTTGACTGGCAGGAAGAAGTGTTCGGAAGAACAGGTATCAGTACCACCCATAATCTCTCTGCTTCCGGTGGTACACAAAAAATGACCTACAGTTTTGGCTATACCTACAACAATGATAAAGCGATCGTCATCAACTCCAGTTATAAAAGGCATTTGTTCAACCTGAAAGGCGACTATAAGATTACAAAGAACCTTAAAATTGGAGTCGGCGCACGTTATACTCACCAGGACGTTTATGGTGCAGGTGTTTCAGATGAAAAAGGTTCTTCCTATAACAGGTTGAGGAACGCTGTTAAATACAGGCCATTCTTGTCCAACAACCAGGACGTTGATGACCAGGATCCCATCGCCGATCAGAATGTCGGTAACGGTCTGAACCTGTATAATCCTATCGCACTGGCTAATTCAGAATTCAGGCAGAAAACAACAGATGCTTATAATGTTACGGCGAATCTGAATTATACAATTTTCAAGAACCTGAGTTTCAAATCAACTTTTGGATATGATTACAACAGGCTGACCGATCTCCAGTTCGCCGATTCAATTACTCCCTTTTCCGTCATATCAGGAGCAAGGAAACCAATTGCAGGTCTTGATACCACTACGAAAAGAACAATGACGAATTCCAATGTGCTGACCTACTCGATCAAAGGCTTTAAGAATGCGCATGATTTCGACTTCCTGGTGGGTGAAGAAACATACGAATTAAAAACAGAAAGCCGTTCCAGCCTGTTCAAAGGTTATCCGGGCTTTACTTCTCATGACGCGGCTTTCGAACAAACAAACCTCGGCACTCCTTTTACAGGCTACCCTAAATTGGGTAAAACAAGATATACCAGTCTTTCTTTCTTTGGAAGGATAAACTATTCCTACCGCGATAAATACCTGTTCTCTGCAAACATGCGTTTCGACGGCGCCTCTAAATTCGGGCCCGGTCATAAATGGGGAACCTTCCCTGCGGGTTCTGTCGCCTGGAGAGTATCGAAAGAAAAATTCATGCAGAATGTAGGTTTCATCAGCGATCTTAAATTCAGGGTTGGTTTCGGTACCATCGGTAATAACCGTATCAACGATTACCTGTACCTCACTTCCTTCCGTAATGACGGTACTTATTTTTATGGTTTAAATAACCAGGCGATCCTGGCTTATTTTTCCAGCAACCTTGTGAACCCCGATCTGAAATGGGAGTCTACTGTTAACCGCAACTATGGAATGGATATCAGTTTCTTCAACAGCAAGGTCAACCTGAGTGTTGATTATTATAATAATACATCGAAGGACCTGTTGCTGAATGTGCCGATCGCTTCTACCTATGGGTATTCTACTCAGTTGCAGAATATCGGTAAGACCTCTAACAAAGGCGTAGAGATACAATTGAACGCCCTGCTTATGAAAAAAGGCGATTTCACCTGGAACACCAATTTCAATATCTCTTTCAATAAGAACAAGATCCTGCAGCTGGGTAAGAACCAGGTATCCTTCTTCCCTGCAGCCAGTTGGGGTGTTTCAGGACAACCTTCTGATTACATCACAAGAGTGGGAGATCCTGTTGGCTCTATCTGGGGTTTAGTGACCGCAGGTTTTTATACCACGGATGATTTTAACTGGAACCCATCAACAGGTGTATATACCCTGAAGCCCGGTGTACCGACCAATGTCGGCATCATCGGTCCTGTAGGTCCGGGCTCTATCAAATTCGTTGACCTGAATGGCGATGGTGTGATCGATGTGGACCGCGACAGGAAGATCATTGGCAATCCCAATCCTAAATTCACCGGCGGGCTGAATCAGCAATTCACTTACAAGCAATGGGACCTGAGTATTTTTGTGAATTTCTCTGCCGGCAACGATGTATATAATGCCAACAAGATCGAATTTACCAACGGTTATACCGCCAATTCAAATATGCTGAGCATGATGAATGATCGCTGGAGAGTAGTAGCACCCAATGGCCAGACCGTACAATGGGTAAATGGATCGAGCCAGGTGGTTGGTATTGCACCCGACCTCCTGAATGCACTGAATGCCAATGCCACAATCTGGCAGCCATTGAAAAGTGCAGGAGCATTCTACCCCCATTCATGGGCGATCGAAGATGGTTCTTTCCTGCGTATCAACAATGTAAGCCTGGGTTACAGCCTGCCGGTGAGAAAACTGGCTGGTTTAAAGATGAGCAAATTACGTTTCTACTTCACCGGTAATAATGTAGCCATCTTTACAAAATATACAGGATATGACCCGGAAGTTAGTGTACGAAACAGTCCTTTGACACCGGGTCTCGACTATTCAGCCTATCCAAAAAGCCGTAGTTTTATTTTCGGTGTAAACGCCACATTCTGATAACAACAATCAAACTTCACAATATGAATACAAGATATTTCAACAAACCGGCGATCATAGCAGTAATCTGCCTGTCGTTTGTTTTAAACAGTTGTAAAAAATACCTGGATCAGAAACCGATCACGGATGTGGATGCCGCTGTGGTTTTTAAAGATGTCGCCAGTACGCAAAAAGCCATTGCCGGCGTATACAGCAGGCTGGTAGGCGACCAGGGGTTTGGTATCCGGCTGAGCCTGTATTACACTGTAGATAATGATGAAATGCAGGGTCCTACAGGAGCAGGCGATAATGACCGGAGGGATATTGCCCGCTATAGTGCTACACCCGGTAATGCACAGATCAGTAACGGGATCAATAATACACCGTTCAAACAATTGTTCCAGGGGATCGAATTCGCCAACGTATGTATCGATAATATTCCCCAGATGGAAATGTATGAATCCGGCTCTGAGCAGGAGAAAAAACAATTAAGAAGAATGCATGGCGAAGCGCTGACATTGCGTGCACAATTCTACCTGGAAGCGATCATGAACTGGGGCGATCTCCCGGCACATTTTACATCCGCCTATAATATCGCGACGGCCAATCCTTTCCCTGCAAGAGTGGATCGTGATACATTGTATGAGCATTTATTGAATGACCTGCTGCTCGCGGAAGACCTGGTTCCCTGGAGAAATGAGGTTACATCGATCGGCGACCAGCCCGATGAGAGGATCACCAAAGGAACCGTGAAAGCACTAAGGGCCAGGATCGCATTATTCAGGGGCGGTTGGTCGCTGCGCCAGACAAGCGGTATGCAAAGAGGTTCGAACTATCTCAACTATTACCAGATCGCAAGAACAGAATGCAATGATATCATTAATGCAGGCCACCATTCTTTGAACCCAGGTTATAAATCACTCTGGAAAGACCAGGTGAATGCACGTGCCGTTAACGATCTCCATGGTGAACTGATGTTCCAGGCCACCGGCATTGGGGCAACCGGCGCGGAAGACACCAAGCTCGCTTATTATAACGGACCCACGGTGAATGCACTGGGAAATAAGAGTATCAATGTGATGCCGACTTATTTTTACCTGTTCGATTCAACCGACCTGCGCAGGGATGTTACCTGCGCTGCATACAATGTAGCGGCAAACGGTTCCACCAAGATCGGCCAGCCCATCACGGCGATCTGTGATGGTAAGTACAGAAGGGATTGGATCTCGAACCCGGTTGTTTCTCCCACTAATGCTGTACAGTATTTTGGATTGAAATGGCAGATCATCCGTTATTCCGATGTACTCCTGATGTTCGCCGAAGCAGAGAACGAGATCAACGGGCCCAGCGCCGCAGCTTATAACGCTGTTAATATGGTGAGAAGAAGAGGTTATGGCAAACCCATCACTACACCTAACGCTGCTGTAGATATTACTGCGGGTTTATCAAAACCTGATTTCTTTAAGGCGATCGTAAGAGAACGTTCATTGGAACTGGGTGGTGAAGGTGTACGAAAATTTGACCTGATCCGCTGGAACCTGCTGGCAACTGCCTTTACAGAAACCAAGGCCAATTTATTAAAGATGTCAACAAGTACAGCGATGACCAATCCTAGTTATATGGCGGCTTTTCCAACATATTCCCTGACAACTGCATTACCCATCTCCATGTATTATACCACAACGACCACTTCAGATGATAATAATATTGGCGGGATCTTTGTCAATTCACTCTATACTACGGCACCTGTTGCGACACCTGCCGGTACCACTAAAATCGTATGGCTGAGCACTGCTATCGCAACGGCGGGTACTACTTCCCCCCTGGGAAGATTTGCGACCGGCTTCGTGACGGGTAAAGGAGAATTGTTACCGATACCACAGGATGCAAGGGATGCAAATATCAACCTTGCCCAGAACCCGAATTATTGATCTTTCTCACGTTAGTTTTTAATAAGCATAAGGCTGCTTCCTGAGTTTAACGAAGGTTGCAGCCTTCTTTTCTTAATCACGTCTGGTACATATATGAAAAGAATAACCATTCTCCTGCAGGGATTCGCCCTTTTTTCTCTTGCAGCCTGTGCCCAACAACAAAAAATAGCGGATGTATCGGCCAGCCAGCCCCTTGCCTTCCCCGGTGCTGAAGGCTTTGGCAAATGGGCAAGCGGTGGACGCGAAGGAAAGGTCCTCATTGTTTCCAATTTAAATGACAAAGGCCCCGGCAGTTTCCGCGAAGCAGCCGAAGCCAAAGGAAAACGTATCGTCGTTTTTGCAATATCCGGAACCATACATCTCGAAACAAAGGTCTCCATCAAGGGGGATGTAACGATCGCCGGGCAAACAGCACCGGGTGATGGTATTTGCCTCGCCGATCAATCCATTGGACTGGGAGGAAATAATATCATCGTCCGTTATATCCGTTTCCGGATGGGTGATAAATACCAGAATGGCGGCATGATAGACGGCGCCGGTGCAGATGATGCGTTTGGCGGTGTCAGACGAAGCAATATCATTATTGATCATTGCAGCCTTAGCTGGAGTACGGATGAAGTTTTCTCGATCTATGCGGGTGACAGCACCACGCTTCAATGGAATTTAATTGCAGAGCCGCTGAATTATTCCTATCATTTTGAAACGGGCGATAAAGATTATGAGCACCATGGTTTCGGGGCGATCTGGGGAGGAAAACACTTAACAGCACATCATAACCTGTTCGCACATTGCAGCAACAGGAACCCCCGTTTTGACGGAATAAGAAACACGCCGGAAGAAAATGTAGATTACCGCAACAATGTTGTTTACAACTGGGGTGGTAATAATATATATGCAGGAGAAGGTGGTAGTTATAATATCGTGAATAATTATTTTAAGTACGGGCCTTCCACCAGCAAGAGCGTACGATACCGGATCGTGAACCCGGGCAAAAGAGAAACAGCTCCTGTCATTCCCTTTGGCAAATGGTATGTACAGGGCAATTATGTGGATGAGGCCGTGGATGTCACGTCAAATAATTACAAAGGTATCCACATGGGTAATAATGGCACGGAGGATGATAAAAAAACAGCTGTACTTGCAGAAGCTGTACCTGCTGAAGCGATACCCGTACAATCAGCCACAGATGCCTATGAAGCCGTGCTCCGTATGGTTGGCGCCAGCCATCGCAGGGATACGCTGGATGAAAGGATCATCAATGATGTAAAGAACAGGACCGGCGGTTTTATCGATGTGCAGGGCGGTTTTCCGCATGGTACGCCCTATGAATTAACTGTGAATGCATGGCCCCATTTAAAAACAGCCCCCTCTCCCGCCGATGCCGATAAAGACGGCATGCCTGATGAGTGGGAAAAAAAGAACGGGCTGAACCCGTCCGATGCTGCCGATGCAGTTGCTTATAAGATCAGTAAAGGATACACGAATATTGAAGTATATATTAATAGCTTAGTAAGATGAAAAAGGTCTTTTTTATCCCTGTATTTTTAGTGGTGCTGTCCTTTGCCTTGCCGGCAAAAAAGAAAATAAAAATATTCCTGGCGGGTGACTCTACTATTGCCATCAAGGAAACCAAAGCCAATCCTGAAACAGGATGGGGAATGCCCTTTGTATATTTTTGGGATTCTACCGTGACGGTAGTGAACCGGGCTAAGAACGGCCGCAGCACCAAGACATTCCTGAGTGAAGGATTATGGAAATCCATTTATGATGAAGCCGGGGAAGGAGACTATGTATTTATCCAGTTCGGGCATAATGATGAATCACCGGATAAAAAAGAACGTTATGCCACACCGGATACCTTTAAGATGTTACTTACGAAATTTATAAAAGAGACAAGAGAGAAAAA
>DASYLC010000381.1:0-3656 GCA_036009775.1 Chitinophagaceae bacterium | reverse complement strand
CGATATATACAAAGGCCAAAGTGACCCAGAAGATCTATGATCAAAACGGTGTGCTTTACCGCGTCATTACCCGGACCCTGAATAAGCAAGGCCGGGAATCCAGGATGGAGTATAGCGATAAGCCTGGTGTGTATACCGATTATGAGTACGATGCGCAGGGATTCCAGTTCAAGACCTATAGTGAGAGTGGTCCCGATATCAGCATATCACAGAACTATTATTCAAATGGCAATCTTGATAGTACGAGATACTATAAGAACGGGGCATTGACACTAACGAATGTGTATACATATTATACGGATAAGGAGAACGTTCTGCTGAGCAGTACCAACGGAATTCCATTCTATGGCGGCGATAAGAAAAACCTGATGAAATCAATGACGCATGTTGCGGTCAATGGCACCATCACGCCGGAAGAATATTCATATGAATTTGACGCGACGGGAAGAGTGACTGCTTTAAAAGAAGTGAGCCCGAATGGAGCTTCTGCGGTGAACTATACTTATTATTGATATATTATAACCGGGGCGGTGAAGGCTGCAGTGAAAACTACAGCCTTTTTTTGTTGACGAAAAGCTATAAAAGAATTTATCGGTGAATCAATATTTTATTTTTCCCGGATAATAATCATGAGCAGCTTTCGCTTTTACAGCAAATTATTGACAGAAAGTGAGATCGTGGCTTTGTGGAAAGAGTGATCAAGGTTAAGCGTGGGGTTTGATACAGGCAGGAGATCTTTCTCCTGCATTTTTTATTGCTGCTGCATCTCCATGTACTTCCTGTACGAATTATCCGGAACGCCGGGATTGGTTACCTGGTAAGTGAATACAGGGCTGAGCGTATCCGTTTCTTTTTTGGCTCCTTCGTTGCCGATGGTAACTGAGACCTCCAATGTATGTTCCGAAGAACCCTTGTATGTTCCTTTTACAGGAGTACAATCGGAAAAATTGCGGCCGATAGCCAACCGGACATGACGGTCGCTGGCGATACAATTATTCGTGGGATCAAATCCTATCCATCCATGAAAAGGGATATAGGCTTCCACCCAGGCATGCGTGGCGCCTTCGCCGCGTAGTTCATGATCTTTAGGACATATATAACCGCTCACATACCTTGCCGGGATACCGATGATATGTAACATCACCAGGGATACATGGGCAAAATCCTGGCATACACCGGCTTTCAGTTTCCATATCTCATCCACTTTGGTCTCTACATTGGTAATTCCTTTCCTATATTCGAAATGGTCGTAAACAAAAGAGGATATTTTTTCAGCAATCGTGAAAGGGGATAAGCTTTTATCCAGCATCGATAAGACCACGGCCGATATTTCGGCTTCTTTTTCGCTGTGTTCAGTAGATAAGAAATCCAGGTAAGGAAATTGTTCCCGCACTTCTTCCAGCTTAGCCCACTGGACTGCGGCATCAACAGTCGTCGCGGGGAGTTTGGCTTCGTGGATGATCACTTCGATAACGGATTCTATGATAAGTTCATGGTGCGGCCTGACAATGGAAAAAATACCCACTTTATTTCCAAAATAATCAGTAAATACTTCCACCGGCGGCTCGTGGGTGATCCGGAGATCATGTTTTTTTAGTTCCTGTGCTTCATCATCCAGCGGGAACAACATTACCTGGTTGGCGCTGTCGATCACGGTGGAAGGATAAGAGTAACGGGTGATATGTTTGATACGGTATCCGGGCATGGGTGTAAAAAGGTTTAATTCATGAGTTGCCAAAATAGTATTGATTAAAAGCAGCAGCGATCCCCAGCAATTGTTCTCTTATCTCCCGTAACAATTGTTTTACTGCTTCACTATCGGTACTTTTTACCGTACTGTATTTAACATGGTTCATGGCACGGCCGATCAGGAATTCCAGTTGCTTATAACTCTCCGGCAGGCTTTCTCCTTCCAGTCTTTCAAAATAACGACAAAGCTGCTTCAGGCAATAGGCTACCGAATGCGGGAAATACTCATTGTAGAGGATCTGGTGCAACACCGGTTCTACCTGGAAATTACCCCGGTGCGTCTTCAGGTAAAATTCATATCCTGATAAGGAGTATAAAAGATAACGAAGAGCTGGAACTTCCACCGGGTACTCGAGATCGTAATCGAGTTCGGTCAGCTTGATGTTCAGCATATCGGCCGATAAAATGGCCCGCTCCAGGAATTTCCCAAGATTCAAATAGGTAAAACCTTCGCCTCTTGCCATGGTCACATCCACTATTCCGTGATACAGCATTCCCTGGTGTATCAGCATATCGAGAGAGGTGACCGGGTCGCCGTGTTGCACCTGTGTATGGACTTTCTTGTCACGAATAAGATGATAATAGTCGTTCAGGCATTGCCACACTTCTTTCGTGATATGATCCTGAACCGCCCTTGCATTTTCACGGGCACGGGTGATCGTATTATAAACAGACGCGCCATTGGTCTTATCCAATAATAAATGTTCCAGCACTTTTACGGAATGGTTCCCGATAGCAAGCACTTCATCGCCTGGAGCATCACTGTAATTGCGCAACAATACCTGCCAGCTGAAATCCTTTACTTCATCCTGGGAAGAAATATAATTGGTGCGGAGCACCCGCAGCATACCATTGGTCCGCTCCATATAGCGGGCCATCCAGAAAACAGAATCGGCAACTCGGCTTAACATGATTGTTTAAAATACTTTTTTGTTGTCATCACCTGACCTCGCCCTCTGCCTCCCTCTCCTTTGCTTCCCCGCCGGCTGGCGGATCGCAATGACGGAGAGAAAGATTCAATGAAACAATGATACCACTGATCCATTACTTTCCCATTCCTTATTCTTCATTTCTTATTTCTCATTTCAAAACCCATGTATCCTTACTCCCTCCTCCCTGCGACGAATTCACCACCAGCGAACCTTCTTTCAGCGCTACTCTTGTCAATCCTCCGGGTACGATCGAAATACCATCGGGGCCGTACAGGGCATAAGGCCGCAGATCAAGTCGTCGCGGTTGCAGGATCCCATTGATATAGCAGGGGCCCGAAGATAAACTGATGATGGGTTGGGCGATAAAACTCCGGGGATCATCATTGATCGCTGTTTTAAAATCTTCCATCTGTTTTTCAGTCGCGGCGCTCCCGATCAGCATCCCATAACCCCCGGACTCGTTTGTTTTTTTGATCACCATCTTGTCCATATTCTCAAATACGAGCTTCCTGTTCTCAGGAATAGCCAATTGATACGTCGGAACATTTTTTAAAATGGGTTCTTCGTTCAGGTAATATTTTATCATATCAGGAACATAGGAATAAACAGCTTTGTCGTCCGCTACTCCATTTCCCATCGCATTCACGATCGCAACATTCCCTGTCCGGTACGCACCATAGATACCCGGCACACCCAGCATACTGTCCGGCCGGAATACCAGCGGATCGATAAAATCATCATCTACGCGGCGGTAGATCACATCTACCTGTTTCAGTCCCGTGGTCGTTTTCATATATACCTTATGATCGTCAACTACAAGATCGCTTCCCTCCACCAGTTCAATTCCCATCAGGCGGGCCAGCGTGGTATGTTCAAAGTAGGCGGAATTGAATATTCCGGGAGTAAGCAGTACAACAGTAGGATTGCTTTTCTGACGGTTGGCCAGGGCTACCAGGTTCTTCAGGAGCAGGTCCG
>DASYLC010000380.1:0-10344 GCA_036009775.1 Chitinophagaceae bacterium | reverse complement strand
CTTTCTCTTTATGGGATGGGCTGCAGATCAGTGTGAGCCAGGCTATCCTCCTTTTTCTCTTTGTCGCAGGGATCAGTCATTGGTTACTGGAAAGATCATCACGGAGTTTAAAGATTGGTTTACTCGCCCTGCTTTTTTTTGTTACGCTGCGCAGTATATCATTCATACAAACTAACCGCCAGCAAAAACTGATCGTGTACAATGTGCCCCGGCAAACAGCTATCGATATCATCAGCGGAAGAGATTATATGTTCCTGGGTGACAGCAGCCTGCTGGCCAATGATCTTGCAAGGAATTTCCATCTCAAACCTTCACGGGTCGCCCACCGGGTGAAACAGGTCAGCAGGATCGCTGAATTCAATCTGTATGAAAATTATTGGAGTTTCCGTGATATGCATATTTTATTGCTGAGTACACCTGTTTATTTTCCACCGCAAGAACAAAAGCCTGTTATTGACCTGCTGATCATATCCAAGAACTCCGCCCTTAATTTCAAAAAATTAGTCGCTTCATTGATAATAAAACAAGTGGTCTTTGATGGATCGCTCCCTGCATGGAAAATACAAAGCTGGGAAAAAGATTGTAATTCATTGGGTATTCCCTGTTACGACGTAACCACCAAAGGTGCTTTTGTGATGAAGCTCCGGTGACTTACCTTTGCCTCTCTTAACGAGCTGCCTGCCGCTCAATTCATCCATTTTATGAATAAAAAGATTCAATCTGCACTTATCTCTGTTTTTTATAAAGACGGACTGGAAAATATTGTAAAGCTGTTAACTAAACACGGTGTGACGATCTATTCCACTGGTGGCACACAAACATTCATTGAACAACTGGGTGTAAAAGTCATACCGGTTGAAGACCTGACCTCTTATCCTTCGATCCTGGGAGGAAGAGTAAAGACCCTTCACCCCTCTGTGTTTGGCGGCATACTGGGTAAGAGAGATGATGCAACACATCTCAGCGAAATGAAACAGTATAAGATCCCGGAAATAGACCTGGTCATCGTTGACCTGTACCCTTTTGAAGAGACGGTCGCTTCCACTACGGATGAAAGATCGATAATAGAAAAAATTGATATCGGCGGGCCCTCCATGATACGGGGCGCCGCGAAGAATTTCAGGGATGTGGTAGTGATCGCTGCAAAAAAAGATTACGCAGCCCTCGAACAAGTACTGGCAGACCAGGAAGCGGGGACCACACTGGAACAACGGAAAGTCTTTGCCGCCAAAGCATTTGAAGTGGTCGCACACTATGATGTGGCGATCGCGAACTATTTTAACCTGCCTGCCGGACAGGCAGGTCCCTCAGGATCATTGTACTTTTTGGAATCGATCGCCAATTCAAAAGCCATGCGTTATGGAGAGAACCCTCACCAGACGGGCGTGTTTTATGGCGATCTCAATAAGCTGTTTGACCAGTTGAACGGCAAGGAACTTTCCTACAATAACCTGGTGGATGTGGATGCGGCCATGCAATTGATAAAGGAGTTCAACAACACAACTTTTGCTATAATCAAACATACCAATGTGTGCGGCGTTGCCCAGCGGGATACTGTAAAAGAAAGCTGGGATGCAGCATTGGCCGGCGACCCTGAAAGCGCCTTTGGTGGTGTGCTGGTTTGCAACGGCACGATCGATAAGGCTACCGCCGATGCGATCAATGAAATATTCTTTGAAGTATTGATCGCTCCTGCTTTTGATGAAGATGCATCGACAGTTCTAAGATCAAAGAAGAACAGGATCCTGTTGCAAATGAAAGCACAGCCGGAAAACCAGGAGCAATATAAATCCGTATTGAATGGAGTATTGGTACAGGGAATCGACAACGGCAATTTTGCCGAATGGAAAGAAGTGGGTGAAGTTTCATCCGATAAGGGAGGCCCCACCCAAAGAGAGGATCTTGCTTTTGCCAATATCGTTTGCAAACATTTAAAATCAAATGCGATCGCCCTGGTGAAGAATAAACAACTGGTGGGAAAGGGTTGCGGCCAGACCAGCCGGATCGATTCATTGCGGCAGGCCATTGAAAAAGCAAAGCAATTCAATTTTGACCTTTCGGGAGCCGTGATGGCCAGCGATGCTTTTTTCCCTTTCAATGATTGTGTGAAACTGGGACATGAAGCAGGGATCACTGCTTTTATACAACCCGGAGGCTCGATACGGGACAATGATTCGATCGATTATTGTAAGGCCAATGGGCTGGCGATGGTCATAACGGGGTTACGGCATTTCAAACATTAATGAACCTATTTGATTTTCATAAAACTATTCTGCAATCCTCCGTTGATTCTTTAAAGAAATTATCGGTATTCAATCCCCTGACCATACGCAAAAAAGGAACCAGGTCCAAAGCCATTTTTGCGTTGGCACTGGTTTGTATCTTATGGGGCACCACCTGGATCGCTTCCAAAGAAGGTGTTAGTCATATGCCTGCTTTACAACTGGCAAGTATCCGGCAACTGATCGCCGGTTCTTTATACGTTGGGTTCTTCCTTTATAAAAAAATTCCACTTCCAAAAGGAAAGGAATGGATACCTGTACTGGTATTGAGTTTCCTGAATTTTATCATGAGCAACGGCTTAAGCACCTGGGGCGTTCAATATATTTCTGCAGGACTGGGCTCCATTATGGGCGCCATCTTTCCTTTATGGATCGTCGTCATCGGTTTATTTACTTCAGCAGGAAAACTTCCGCGAAAAGCGCTTATTGGTCTGTTGCTTGGTTTTAGCGGTGTCTGTATAATATTCCGGGAGCATATAAACGATTTTCTTGTTCCGGACTTTCGATTTGGAATTATCTTATCTCTTATTGCTACCTGGACCTGGGCTTTCGCTACCTTATACACCAAAAAGCAGGCAGCAAAGTTCAATCCTTATTTTAGTCTTGGCCTGCAAATGCTGATATCGGGCATTGCACTCACTGCATTGACGAGGATCAACGGTGTAGCATATGACGATGGTGGCACCCGGCATATCATTCGTTATGCTATTCCCTTAGCAGACATTCCCTGGCAATCATGGGCATCCATTGCCTACCTGGTACTATTCGGCTCATTGATCGCATTCATTTGTTATTTGTATGCATTGCAAAACCTTCCTACAGAACAGGCTTCGATCTATGCCTATGTTAACCCGATGGTAGCCGTTTTATGTGGCTGGATGATCTATAATGAAAAGATCACGCCTTATCTTATCGTTGGGGGATTGGTGACATTGCTCGGAGTATACCTGATCAACAAAGCCTTTAAGGCAACGCCGCCCCGGGAACAACCAGAGCCGGAAGGAGTCTGATGTTCTTCGTCTGACCCGTAACTTGAAACGATGATCTTCGTCTGACTGTACCTGAAACTATACCTCTTGATCCATAATTCCCTTTACAAACTGCTCATACACTTCCCTCCATCCTTCAAATAAAGGATCGGTCCCGAGAAAAGTATTATGCCAGATCGTGATCATTGTTCCGTTCACCGCTTTCACGACCTTATGATAGTGCCGCATTTCTTCCAACGCCTGTTGAGGAGAAAATTTTTGTTCAAAAAAAGAATTCGCTTCCATATAGCAGAAAGGATAAAGCAACAGGGATGTTTGCTCTTCCTTTTCCAGGTCGTACCAGTAAAAAGGAGATGCTACCGATGCCCTGAAACCATTGATACTGCCATATCCCATCGAATAGTCCTCTTTTATTCCCACAAGGATCAGTTGCCTGTATGTTTGTGGGATGGTGAACCGTATAAAATGCTGACGGGATGAAACAACTGCTTTTCCTGTTATGGTGGAAAGGGTTTCAATTTCTTTACTGAATAAGCCCGCATCATCGCCGGATTGCCAGGAAGGATGAATACCGACAACGTATTTACCAGCATGATCTTTTATGATAGCCCGTAAAGCCTGCTGCCCCGGTAAGATATTACGATCATATTGTCCTGTTCTTTCTGCCAGCAAAAAGAAATACCGCGGTCTCAATTGAAAGCGCTGGTGCAATGCATTCATCCATTCATACGAATCAAAGGGATCTTTTGTTTTATTGTTCAGTACATCACGGCGGAATTTCAGTCGTTTCCAATTCCCTTTAATAAGATCTTTGACGGTTGCGCCGGTATTTCGTTTCCATTCTTTGTGACGAAAAGAAAAAGCCTCATCGATATCATAAGTGGGAAGAAAGGTGAATCGTGAATCGTGAATCGTGAATGAGGGGGTTTTTCCCCTCAAGCTATCTTTAAAATGCTGAAGCCAGTCATTGATCAGCGGAATATTCAGAAACCCTTCTTTGAATGCCAATGAGTTTTCATAAGCGTAACGACCGTATATATCTTTTTGGTGAGGCAGCCATTCCTCGTAGCGGCTGAGCAAATAAAAAGCAGCGGCGAAAATATCAAAGGGCAGGTCGCCTTCGGTTTTGAAGAAGAGGGTATGCCCATTTTTCTCAAAACATTCAATGTGTTGTTGGGTGATCGTTTTTTCAAATAAAAGGGGATGAGGCTTTATCCAAAAATTGGCTTCCTCTATATGCTCCGGGCTATAATTGATGCGGGGTGATGAAGCATTCCGGAACTCCTCTTTATTATCGGTCAACGTCAACGAATGACCTAGCTCATTGGCCACGAAGCCGCATATATAGCGCAGCCGGGATGTTATGGAGGGACTATAAACAGTCATTCATTGTTCATTCGCCAGACGAATATACTTATCCGGGCACAAACATTTTTTATCCATGCATCCTTTTAAGCCCGCCTCCGTCTATTTCCCGGCAGACTCCTGCCGCCAAAACCATTTTTTTAAGACAGGTGAGACAATTATCTGCCATACTGCTTACCGGCATTTTTGCATTTTCACAATATGCAAGGCAATTAAGCTTCCTCGAATGTAAGTTCTCTAACCTTTTTAAAATAGCTGCTGCAAAATGCGATTGCGAGAAACAAGCCGGTTTTGAAAAACAATCCCAAGGCTCCTCCCCACTCTCCGCTCATCATCTCCATATTCACCTGGATGAGTATTTTGTGGGGTCCGGGAGCCTGACAACAACTCTCTCTTTCAATTTTACAATAGCAATTCTTCCTGCAATCCCGGATGACGATGCCTGCAATGGACATCTCTCTCCACCCTGGCAGCCACCGAACAGTCCTGGTACATATACATATTGATCGACTGGTATACACCTGCCTGTACCGTCGTGTATTTATTTTATCGGTAATCTTAAAATCATTGATATGAACAAAATAATTTATTTGCTTTTAGTAGCGTACATCTTCCCTGCTGCCGCACAAACATCCACTGAAAAACCAAAAATTCTTTACGGGACCTGTACCAAAGACAGCCTGGCCGCCGATCCGTTTGGCAAATGGTTCAATACCGGCTACGATAGCTACAACCCGGTCCCGTCCGCCGTTTCAGCCCTTAAAAAACAGGACCTTTCGGCGATCAGTATCAAAATATTCTTTGGAACCTGGTGCGGCGACAGTAAAAGAGAAGTCCCCCGTTTCCTGAAACTTCTTTCCGCCATTTCTTTCCCCGAAAAAAAGATACAACTGATCGCGGTGGGCGGAAGCGATTCGCTGGTCAAACAAAGTCCGCAGCATGAAGAGGCTGGCCTGGGAATATTCCGTGTACCCACTTTTATTGTTTATAAGAATGGGGTGGAATAAACCGGGTCAATGAATTCCCTGTCCTTTCGCTTGAAAAAGACCTGCTGGGCATTTTTACCAATCAGCCCTATACACCCAACTACCGTTCTTTTAAAACCATACAGAACTGGATCGGCGATGGCGATTTAGCGGATGAGAATATAAGCAGTCGTAGTCTTGCCGAACAGCTAAGACCCCTTGTTTCGAATGAACATGAACTGAACAGCCTTGGTTACTTATTATTAAAACAAGAAAAGAAGAAAGAAGCGCTGAAGATCTTCCAGGTCAATTACAGTCTGTACCCGGAGTCTTCCAATATTGCTTCCAGCCTGGGAGAAGGATATTATGAGAACGGCGATTATAAAAAAGCCGTTGCACTACTGGAAAGGTCCCTGGAGTTGAATAAAGAACCTGCAGGGTTAAAGGATATTTTACCCTTGTTGTATAAAGCAAAAGAAAAAGAGTCGAAATAAAGTGTCTATTGAAAGAACGTCCCGCAAGAGACGGGACGTTTTTTAATTCGTTTTTCGGTTCTTCTCTCTCCACAACTGGTTAAACGATTTCTTCGGGAATTCCATTTTCCCCCGGTGTTCTTTCCATCCTTTCACGATGCTGTTCACCACCCAGCTCTTTGTACCGCCACCTACCATATTCATCCATTTACGCCGGAGCATTCCCATTCGCCACATCTTCCAGGCCATTTTTTCACCAAAAGAAGCATGCCCTTCTTCCACTGCCTCTTTACGATTCTCTAACAATAATTCATGGAGATTGATCTTTACCGCACATACTTCCGTACAGTTACCACATAGTGATGAAGCATAGCTCAGGTGCTTCCAGTCCTCCATATTTTTCAGATGAGGGGTAATAACAGAACCGATAGGACCGCTATACGTAGCAGCATAAGCATGACCGCCGATATTCTTATAGACAGGGCAGGCATTCAGGCAGGCCCCGCAACGTATACAATACAAACTCTCTCTTTGCTTTTCACTTGCGAGGATATTCGTGCGGCCATTATCCAGGAGGATCACATACATATCTTCCGGGCCATCGATCTCAGTGGATTGTTTGGCTCCCGTAACGATCGTATTATATACGGTTATCCGCTGCCCGGTACCAAACGTGGAGAGCAGGGGCCAGAACAAAGCAAGATCCGTCATCGAAGGAATGATCTTCTCGATACCCGCGATCACGATATGTGTCTTTGGCATGGAACAACTCAGTCTTGCATTTCCTTCATTCTCCGTGATGGCGATACCCCCGATATCGGCAATGATAAAATTGGCGCCCGTCACCCCGATCTCTGCTTCCATGTATTTTTCCCGCAACACTTCCCTTGCTTTCAATGTGAGCTGTTCCGGTGTAGCTTTTGGATCGGTACCCAATTTTTCCGCAAAGAGTTTGGCAACATCTTCCTTGCTTTTGTGCATGGCAGGGGTTACGATATGATAAGG
The DNA here is from genome assembly GCA_036009775.1 of Chitinophagaceae bacterium. Classification (GTDB taxonomy): domain Bacteria; phylum Bacteroidota; class Bacteroidia; order Chitinophagales; family Chitinophagaceae; genus JJ008. The sequence goes on along the minus strand of DASYLC010000380.1, from coordinate 3,265 downwards.
AGGTTCCCCGTCAAGCTGCTGTATATATTCGCCGAGATCTGTTTCTACGCTTTCGATCCCGTTCTTTTCTAAAAAATGATTCAGGTGAATCTCTTCCGTCACCATGCTCTTGCTCTTCACCAGCGTTTTACAATTCTTTTCTTTGCAGATCTTTTGAATAGCATCCAGCGCCTGTTGTGCATCTTCGGCCCAGATCACTTTGACCCCGCGCCTGGTAATGTTTGCTTCAAAAGTTTCCAGTTGCTTATCGAGGGTTTCGATCGCTTTCCATTTGATATTCTTCGCCCGCTCCCTGGCCAGGTGAAGGTCCGCAAACTGCTGTTTGCCCTGCGGCACGACCGCATTATACTTTCCTATATTGAAATTGATCTTGCGGCGATGTTCTTTATCCGCTGATTTGATAACAGTTTTGGCAATAAAATTGGCAGCTGTTTCTTTCACGGCTATTTTTTAGAGTGGAGCCTGGCGGCTTTATCCAGTGCATTATAAAAATCTTGCCCGAATTTCCGGGTCAGGGGTTCTTTCAGGAATTCATAAGTAGTCACCTGTAATTTCTTACCCAAACCGCAGGCAGGGTTACATAATTTTTCCCTGGGTTCATAATTCACCCGGTTGTAATCACCATGCTTTCCTTTTTTGGCAATGATGGGGAACAGGTGACAGCTGATCGGTTTTTTCCAGGGGATCACACCATCATAATAGGCTTGTTCAAAAGCGCATTTGATGATACCCTTCTCATCGCGATTACCATATACACAGATTTCGTTGTCGTTACCCAGCGTGGGCGTGACCCATCCAAATTCACTGTTGTAAACGTATTTTCCTTTTTTCTCTACTTCGGCGACCGATTCAGGAGAAAGATACGGCTTGATCTTCTCATACATTTCCAGTACAGTTTCCAGTTCATCCTCTTCCAGCGGTGCGCCGGCATCGCCTTCTTCACAGCAACCACCCTTGCATTTGCTGAGGTCGCAAACAAACTGCTTTTCCACTACTTCGTCGCTTATCAATATGTTGTCAATTACGATCAAGTCATTTTATTTACTGCAAAGGTAAGCCCGTATTACTGTCCACCCTCTTTTGTCTTTCGGAAAAGTTTTTGCCGGATATGATGCCCCGCCGCTGTCAACCGGTTATGGGAAGTAAGATAATGAAGTACTTTATGCTCCAGCCAGTGATGCAATGGTACCAGGAGCGCTGCCAGCCCGATCATAAATGCAAGGTCCTTGAGAGGTTCCCCGTGCGTGACCGAATAAATATTCTTTTTAAAGACAAGAAAGATAAACTCGAACAGCATCAGGAATACAAAAAAGCCGATGGCTTTGATCAAACCTGCCGAAACCTTGAACATACCAAGGACAGCCAATGTAACGAACATAAGAACGATACCAAAGACGATCCCGATATACTGGACATTGTTCCTGCGACGCTTAATCTCTTCCTGTTCTTTTATCTCTCTTTCTGCACGCAGCCTGATATCATCCGCCTCTTCCTGGATAAGGTCTTTTGCCCTGCTTAGCTTATTCAGGCTGTCTTTATACTTTGTATTCAAAGAGGCATATGCGTAGGCTTGTTTGAAATCTCCTTTTTGCTGGTATAAGGTATCCAGCTTTTGAACGACATCGCTCATATCTTCAAGGCTGCCGATACCTTCTACCAACTCTTTCGCTTGCAAAAAATAACCAATGGATTTATCCAATTCACCCGTTTTCATATAAAGCAGGCCCACCTGCGAATAGTAATTATATTTATTCCCGTTGTTCACATCTTTTTCAAAGAACGAACCTACCTGGTCATAATAATATTTTGCCGAATCATATTTTCCAAGCTGCAAATAGATGTTTCCATATGACTGGTCGATAAAATGCCCGAAGTTCACTTTTTGCAGGAAATCCTTCAATTGCGGGTGCGAGTTGAAATAATCCAGTGCTTTCTGCGGTTGGCCGGACCTCATGTAATTATAGATGATGCTCCGGTAGGTCATTGGTTTGATCGGGTCGTACCTGATCGAATCGGATATCTGCAGAGCCTCTTCATAATAGTACAACGCCATGTCATAATTCTTATCAGCAGTGTACAGGTTCCCGATCTTATTCAATTCATCGATCTTCTATAGACTGTCCCGGGCTGCCAAGCAATTGATTCGAGCAGCTTGAGTGATGTGACCTGTTTGTCGATGGCCTTGTCATAATCGCCGATCGCAGCATAGAAAGCAGACAGGCATGTATTACTTTCCCGTTGCAGGCTGATACTTTTCAGCTCTTCCCCGATGCGCAACGCAGCCAAAAACTTTTTCAACGCATCCACCTTTTCGTTCCTGCCCAGGTAAACCAGCCCATATTCGAGGTTCACTTTAGCGGTTATACTATCATCTTTAACTGTTGCACTGTATGAACCGGCCTGGTTGCAAAAGTTCAATGCTTTTTCATAATCGGGCAGGTAACGATACACGGTGGATAAAGCCAGGTAGGATCGTATAACCGATGTATCCATTTTATTTTTCTTCGCCAGTTCAAGTGCCTGGTTATAATAGCCGATCGATTTGAAAATGTTATCCTTTCTTCCTGCGAGGTATGCATAACGCTCCCCGTTCACCATAAAAGCTTCGACCATCAGACCCCTGTCGCGGGAGACCTCGGCTATCCGGATGATCTGCTGACCGTAGTGCTCGGCTGCCCCGGGGTCCGTGGTCATCATTATCCGGGAGAGGTAAGCCGCACTGTTGAATTTTTCCTTTTCATTGGTTGACCTGGCCAGTACCTGCCGGACCGAGTCGATGAGCCTGGGCTGGGGTTGTGCAAAGCCTCTAGCCGCAACCAGTAGGAATAGCAGGCTGCAAAACAATTTTCTCATACCTGAAAATAACTCATTTTCTCTTTAACACAGTTCTAACACCCGGATTTTATGGACTGTTTCCGGCCGGGGCATCCTAGCATCAAACCAATGTATGCGTAACACAAGAATGATCACCCTTCAGCAATCGGTGAAGGTTTTCTCCCGGATGCTTTTCTGGGTACCGGTCATAGGTTTTAGCTTGCTGCTTATCTATAACACGCTGCTCTATTTTTCTTTCAGCAAGGAATTCGACTTTATTGAAGAGAGGAGTTTTCTTTTTAAAAGCAGTTTCTACAACGCTTGTTTTTATATCCATATAACTGCCGGTGTATTATGTATCGGCGCGGCCCTTATCCAGTTTTCCCGGTATATCCTGAAAAAATCAAAAGCCATTCACCGTTTTTCAGGCAAGATCTATGTTTTCGTCGTG
>DASYLC010000379.1:0-12082 GCA_036009775.1 Chitinophagaceae bacterium | reverse complement strand
CACCAAGAGAATACTGACCCATAGAACAAAGTTACTGCTATTAAAAGATACTGTGGATAGTTTATGGTCTATGGTTTTTAGTTTATTGTTATCGTGCCAAAGCAGCGCCCATAAGTGCTTGCGTAAACACTGCACTTTCAGCAACTATAAACCATAGACTATAAACCATAAACATTTACAATTCTATTAGTTGATAATTAACCGTCAGTTCTTCCAGGTGCGATCGAAGCCTCTTCTCATTCGTATCCGTGATAAACACCTGTCCGTCATTTTCCACGCAAACCTTCTGCAGGAGATTGCTGATCCGGGCCTCATCGAGTTTTTCAAATACATCATCCAGCAAAAGGAGAGGAGCGAAGTGTTTTTCTTTTTTTAATACTTCCATTTCGGCCAGTTTCAGGGCAAACAATAAACTTTTCCGTTGACCCTGGGATGCAATACTCTTGAAAGGCTGATCGGATAATTGAATATCGAGATCGTCACGATGAATACCCGAGGTGGTGCGCTGGGCAAAACAATCCTTTGCCCGGTTGATAGCTAATAATTCCGGGAAAGAAGCCTGTAATAATTCGCTTTCGTAATAAAGATTCACATTTTCATTTTTTTGTGCAATCTCCTGGTACAGATGTTTGACCACAGGCAGGAAAGCAACAAGAAAATCTTTGCGCCGGTTAAATATAAATTCCCCGGGCCGGATCAATTGCTCATCCAGTACATCGAGCAGCTCGTTATTTCTTTCACCGGTCCCCGCAAAGTTCTTCAGCAGCGAATTTCGTTGCTCCAGTATCTTTTTATACAAGATCAGCTGCTGCAGGTACACGGTATCCAGTTGGGAGAGGAGTTCATCTAAAAATGTCCTTCGTTCCTTACTATCGCCCGTGATCAGCTCCGCGTCATCCGGGGCAATGACCACACAGGGATAACGGCCGATATGGTGGGAGAATTTGTCATATGGGTCATCGTTCACTGAAAATTCCTTGCGGCCTGTTTCCCGCAGGATACAGACAGCTTTTTCTGGTTTGTCATTCAATTCGAAATTGCCGTCGATCCGGAAACCGGTATTGCCGTGCTGCACATTATTACTGTCCAGCCGGGTAAAATAGCTTTTGGTAAAACAGAGATAGTGGATCGCATCCAGCAGGTTCGTCTTGCCCACGCCGTTGTTGCCGCAGATCCCGGTTATCCGGCTGGTAAAGTCGAAGGAGCGGTTACTGTAGTTTTTGAACTGAACAAGTGATATGTGCTGAAGACGAAGCATTAAGGCGCAATATACAATAGACAAGGGGCAATAGGCGAGAGTTAACCAAAGCACTGTATCTCCTTCTTTTTCGGAGGATGGGCAGGGTTCGGCTGCCCGTCCTTTGTGTATTGCCAATTGCCTATTGCTCATTGTCCTACCTCCTCAAAATCACTGCTTTAAAATTCCTTTTTTCCCCTTATTTTTGCGTCCCGTAAAACGGGATAAACTAACATCAAATTTTTAGCCTGTGGCGACCAAGTTTTCGAAAGAAACCTACCTGTACTGGTACGAATTAATGCAGTTGATCCGCCAGTTTGAACTCATGGCGGAAGAGAAATATAAAATGGATGGTAAGATCCGTGGTTTCTTTCATGCATATATCGGCCAGGAAGCTATCGCTGCCGGATGTATGACCGGCACGAAACCGGAAGACCTGTTCATCACTGCTTACCGTGATCACGGGCTGGCGATCGCCAAAGGTGTTTCAGTGAACAGTTGCATGGCCGAATTGTACGGTAAGGCAACAGGTTGTGCCAAAGGAAAAGGCGGAAGTATGCACTTCTTTGGCAAGGATGTGAATTTTTTCGGTGGGCATGGTATCGTAGGAGCGCAGATCGGAACAGGAGCGGGACTGGCATTTGCTGAACAATACCGGGGTACCGATAACGTGGTCCTTTGTTATTTTGGTGATGGCGCCGCCCGGCAGGGTATGCTGCATGAAACATTCAACCTGGCGATGCTCTGGAAATTGCCGGTGATCTTTATTTGTGAGAACAACAATTACGCGATGGGTACTTCGGTAGAACGTACTTCCAATGTAATTGATATCTATAAACTGGCGGATGGTTATGAAATGCCGGCCGATACTATTGACGGGATGAGTCCTGAATCCGTGCATGAAGGAGTTGGAAGAGCGGTAAAAAGAGCCCGTGAAAAAGGCGGACCTACTTTGCTGGAGATAAAAACCTACCGGTACAAAGGGCATTCGATCAGTGATCCGCAGAAGTACCGTACCAAGGAAGAGGTGGATGAGTACAAAGGGAAAGATCCGATCCAGGTGGTATTGAAGACGATACTGGATAATAAATTCGCCACGCAGGAAGAAATAGATGCGATCAATAAACGAGTGGATGCGATCGTGGATGAGTCGGTGAAATTCGCGGAAGAAAGTCCCTGGCCGGATGACAGTGAAGTGCTGAAGGATGTATATGTGGATCAGAACTATCCATTCATTGTAGATTAATGTGGGAATGTGAAAAACATGGAGATGTGAAAATGAATGAGAGACAATGAAACAAAATAGCCGGGCCCGCAGCCTTTTAAAAAATAAACTTACAAACAAGCAATAACAATGGCAGACAAGCAAAATGTGCAGGAATCGAAACATGACGAGATCGTGATCGCCAAGGCGAAGGATTTCTGGTCAAAGTACAGCAAACCCATCATGATCGTCAGTGCTGTCATTATCGTGGCAGTGGGTGGCTTTTATATTTACAAGAACTTCTTTAAAGGGCCCAAGGAAGAGAAAGCAAGGGAAGCGATCTTCAAAGCGGAGGAATATTACCGCCTGGATTCGGTGAACCTGGCCCTGAACGGCGACGGTCAGTATGATGGCTTCCTGAAGATCATCAGCAAGTATGGTGGTACCGATGCGGCTAACCTGGCGCATTTTTACGCCGGTGATTGCTATATCAAATTAAACGATAACGATAAAGCGATCAAGCAACTGAAAAAATTCAGTACCAGTTCAAAAGCAGTACAGGCAAGGGCCTATAAACTGACCGGTGACGCTTACGCGGACCTGGGCCAGAATGCCGATGCCCTGAATTATTATAAAAAAGCTGCCCGCCATTTTGAGAAAGATATCTCCAATTCAGCGGAATATCTTTTATATGCTGCATACCTTGCCGACAGGGTTATGAAAGATCAGAAAGAAGCGATCGCACTGTACAAAGAGATCGTGGAAAAATTCCCCAATACCCAACAATCATCCGACGCGGATAAATACCTGGCGCAACTGGGTGTGTATAATGTAAATTAATATGGCTGACGTAACGAAGAGCGGATTGAACGATATTGATACAGGCATTCTGAATAAGGATGCCTGTATCGTTTTGGTGAAAACGGAATGGAATGAAGCGATCGTTGACCAGCTGGAAAGAGGCTGTATCGCCATGCTGGAAAAACAGGGAGTGAAAAAGATCGTGGTGGTCACCGTTCCGGGCGCATTCGAGATCCCTTTTGCCATTAAAAGTTACTGGGATCGTTCTGCCAAAAAGAAAAGGCCGGATGCCTTTATCGCGTTGGGTTGTGTAATGAGAGGCGATACGCCGCATTTTGATTATGTGTGCAAAGCTGTTACCGATGGAGTATTGCAACTGAATCTCCTGTTGCCGGTGCCGACTATCTTTGGTGTGCTGACGGTTGACAATGAGCAGCAGGCTACAGAACGGATCGGGGGGAAACACGGGCATAAAGGAGAGGAGGCGGGGATAACGGCGTTGAAGATGATAGCCCTTTGTAAATAAGAAATAAGAAACAAAAAATAAGGAATGAGAAAGTGGTGTATCAACGATTTAATGGAACGTTGATTCAATGAATTCTCTCCTTTTTATGGAGGGAGAGGAAGAGTGGGGGGCCGCGTTGCGATCTTGTGCTCTCCGCGAGAAACTAAAAGAATATCAGCGCCCTGGAGATTATGAACATTCAATTATTCATACCGTGTTTTGTAGACCAGCTATACCCGGAGACGGCCTTTAATATGATAAAGGTCCTGGAGAAAGCAGGGTGTACAGTGAAGTACAATGAGTCGCAGACCTGTTGTGGCCAGCCTGCTTTTAACGCAGGTTTTTGGGATGAAGCCAAAACGGTTTGCAGCAAGTTCATCAGGGATTTCAGCGGTAATGAATGTATCGTTGCTCCCAGTGCCAGCTGTGTGGGTTTTGTACGGAATTATTATGGAAAGATATTTGAGAATTCTTCGGTGCACAATGAAGTGAAGGATCTTGGCAAACGGATATTTGAATTCTCGGAGTTTATGCTCGATGTGCTGAAGATCGAGGATGTGGGTGCCGAACTCCATGGCAAAGCCACCTATCATGACAGCTGTGCCGGGTTACGTGAATGTAAAATAAAGGAAGAACCCAGGAAATTATTATCTCATGTAAAAGGATTGCAGCTATCAGAAATGAACGATGTGGAGACCTGTTGTGGTTTTGGCGGAACCTTCGCGGTAAAATTCGAAGCGATCTCTGTGGCGATGGGAGAGCAGAAGGTAGAACATGCACTGGCGACCGGCGCCGATTATCTTATTTCTACCGATCATTCCTGCCTGATGCATTTGCAGGGATATATTAAGCATAAGGGATACAAATTGCAGACGATGCATCTGGCGGATGTACTGGCGTCGGGATATTGAAGGCTTTGGATTGCCAATTGGGAAATTTCGAAATTGCCTTTATCCAATACTCCGCAATACAGCGGAAGCTATCCAACCCCTAAGAAATATGACGTGAAAAAAAATTCCCGTTCTGCCAATCCCAAAATTTCAGAATTCTCTCAATAAAAAGGCCGGTATCCTTGCAGATCACCGGCCCGTTGCCCTTCACATGGAAATTCTTGGTTAAAGGCTTTTGAAAAACAGGATCAGGGCCCCTGTTTAAAGAAAATGAAAGGCTATATATAAAAGGGTACAGGGGCATATACGGGAAAGATCGGGATCTGGATTTAAAAATGCAGCGATCCCCCGGTCCGGCGGCGATCGCTGCTGCCTTTAAACGAACTATTTAGGGAGAACTACATGATCGATGACATGGATCACGCCATTTTTCTGGTATACATCGCTGATGGTGATGGTGGCCATACCGCTATTTTCATCCTTCAGCCAGTATTTTCCGTCTTTTTTCATCACCCAGAGCTTGCCACCTGCTACTGTGGTCAGTTCGGCGGTTCCTTTTCCTTCTTTGATCCTGGCTTTTAATGCATCAGCATCCAGTCTTCCGGCCACCACATGATAGGTCAGTATACCGGCCAGCTTTGCTTTATTTTCGGGCTTCACCAGCATTTCAACCGTACCGGCAGGTAACATGTTAAAAGCTGCGTTGGTAGGAGCAAATACAGTGAAAGGACCGGCGCTCATCAGTGTTTCCACCAGGCCTGCTGCCTTTACCGCTGCCACCAGGGTAGTGTGGTCTTTGGAGTTCACGGCATTTTCCACGATGTTCTTTGAAGGATACATGGGTGCCCCGCCTACTTCTACTGTTTTTTCGTCCATCTGTGCATAAGAAACATTGAATGCCAGGGCTGCTATCAGCATCAATCCTGTTAATCTAAACGATTTCATGAGTTTTAATTTTTGTTTGATCAATGATGTTGAAATTCCATGCGGGTGAAAACAGATACGTGAAATGGAAATATTCCGGATTTAAAAAAAGAGAACTTTATTATTGCACATCATTGTAAATTTGAAATCTGTAAACAACTATTCTTCGTATGGCATACTGGCTTGTAAAATCAGAACCGTCCGCTTATAGCTGGGATCAGTTGGTAAAAGAAAAACAAACCTGCTGGAGCGGCGTCCGCAATTATGCGGCCCGGCTTCATCTCCGCGACATGAAAAAAGGGGATGAAGTATTCTTCTATCACAGTAATGAAGGAACGGAAATCGTCGGTATCGCCAAAGTTGTAAAAGAATTTTACCAGGATCCCACCACACCCGATGAACGCTGGGTGGCGGTAGACCTCAAACCGCAGAAAAAATTAAAGAATCCCGTCACACTCGAGACCGTCAAAGAGGACAAGCGACTCGCTGATATGGCGCTGGTGAGGTTGGGTCGGCTTTCTGTTCAACCGGTCACGGATGAAGAGTGGAAGATCGTGATGGGGTTGGCGGGGGAGAAGTAATACATTTCACGCAACGGCCGCAACGGAATAAGCTCGCAACGTTTCAAACTTCATAACTGGGTAAATCTCCATTCAAATCCGGTAATTTGTACAATTGAGTTGTATAAAACACATTTTCTGGACGTCATTTTCCCCTTGCTGCACAAGTCATGATCGGTCTATTTGTATAAACTAGACAATATGGCGGAAAATGAAATTGCAAAATTAGCACTTGATATTGTTTTCAAGATGCACAGGCTGACCGGGCCGGGCTTGTTTGAAAGTGTATATGAAGAGATCTTTTGTTATGAGTGGGCCAAAACAGGAATTCCCTTCAAAAGACAACAAGCCATCCCTTTAATCTATAATGACATCAAGATGGACCTGGGGTTTAGAGCCGATGCGATCCTCGATAATAAGGTAATAATAGAAATAAAAAGTATTGAAGCATTCAATGACATACATTACAAACAAGTGCTTACCTACCTGAGGTTGACAGATATTAAACTTGGGTTACTGGTCAATTTCAATAATGTATTAATTAAAGATGGAATAAAAAGAGTCGCTAATAATCTTTGATACTAAGGCGTGGCGACCGCCGCGTCGTTGCGTACGTTGCGAGAACTGTATTTGTATTTTACCCGCCGCGAGAAACAAAAACTTTTTTTTCATAACTATTCACTCACTTTTTTTTTTAACAATTCCCAAAGGTTACTTTTTACAGGGCAACGGTATCAATACTCGTATCTCATATTTAACCCTAAAAAAGTATAGCCATGAACAAACTATTGATCGGCTTGCTCATTGTAGCAGCCGGAACGGGAGCTTTCTTTCTTTTACGCAAGAAAAAAGACGCGACAGTAACTACTGGATTGAACAAAGAATGGATCGTTGGCCAGTGGAAGACAGATGCTGTCATGAGCAACGATTCCAATTTCAGCAAGTACCGGTTTGACTTTCAGAAGGACGGCAACCTGGTCCGTTCACTGAATGATTCTGCCAAAGCCGACACAGCGCATTATGAATGGAGCAAGACCAATGAGCTGGTATGGAAGGAAAAAACTTCCGATTCAGTAGGGAAGAACTTCGCAGTTGTTAAACTGACCCGGGACAGTTTACAGGTGCAGGGAAAGGATAGTGTTGTTATCCTCTTCACCAAACTGAAGTAATGAAATGATCCCGTCACACCGGCGGGATCATTTTAATTTATGCAAAACAGAAATTATCGCATCTCTTTTTTTCACCACAAAAATAAACGCATGAAGATCAGGATCACTGCGCTGGCAGCCTCGCTGCTTTGCCTTGTCATCAGCTGTAATAAAGAAACCAAAGAACAGGCTTCTAAAGCCGAAGCTCCCATTTCCGATATGAGTAACAAACAGGATGCCGGTTACGGCATCAATAACACTGATTCTACCACACAAACCCCACCTCAAGTATCCGATAAGAAAAAACAACCATCGCCTTCCGACCCGGTTCCGAATCCGGATTGGGATAAGAAGATCATCAAAACGGCTTTTCTCAATTTTGAAGTAAAAGATTATAAAGCCTATTATTCAGCATTCAGGGAGAAAGTCAGAAACCTTGGTGGATATGTGGCACAGGAAGAACAGGCACAATCGGATTATAAAATTGAGAACACACTGGTCGTAAAGGTTCCGGTTGACCAGTTTGACAACGCCCTTGCGCAATTAACAACCGGTAGTGAAAAGATAAATGAAAGAAAGGTCACCTCGCAGGATGTAACATCGGAGTTTGTGGACACCAAATCGAGGATCGAAGCAAAAAAACAGGTGCGGCAGCGATACATGGACCTGTTGAACCAGGCGAAGAATATGGAAGAGATACTCAATGTACAATCAGAGATCAACGGTATACAGGAAGAAATTGAATCCGCCACAGGCCGTGTCGAATACCTCGGGCATTCGTCTGCCTACAGTACCATTAACATTACCTATTACCAGGTACTCAATTCATCGGCTAAAGACAGCGAAGACAAGAGTCCCAACTTTGGTACCCAACTGGGCGATGCCTTCAAAACAGGCTGGAGCTGGATCGTTGATCTGTTCGTGGGAATCGTTTCTGTCTGGCCATTGATACTGCTTGGCTTTGTTGCTTTTGTATGGTATAAAAGATCGAGGCTGTTGCGGTCAAAGCAAGCTTGATGATCAATAAACAATGGGCAATAAGCAACAGACAAGTAGTTCAAGCTATAGATGACGGACGAACTGGTTTTAAGACTCCGCACTTTTGCCTCTTGTCAATTGCTTATTGCATATTCCGTATTGCTTATTTTTGATACATGGCAAAAAAGAAACTGGTGGTACTGACCGGTGCAGGTATCAGTGCTGAAAGTGGTTTAAAAACATTCCGTGACAGCGATGGCCTTTGGGAGGGATACGAAGTAACGGAAGTGGCAACACCGCGAGGATGGAGAAAGAACCCGCAGTTAGTACTGGATTTTTATAATCAACGAAGAAAGAATGTCGCCGATGCACGACCCAATGCGGCACATTATGGGCTGGCTGAGCTGGAAAAAGACTTCGATGTCACGATCATCACCCAGAATATCGATGACCTGCATGAACGGGCCGGTTCTACCAATGTGCTGCATTTGCATGGAGAAATATTTAAAATGCGGAGCGAAAGAGATGAAACATTGATCTCTGAAATAAAAGGAGATATCAATTGGGGCGATATAGCGGAAGATGGTGCCCAGTTCCGTCCGTATATCGTTTGGTTTGAAGAACCGGTGCCGAAGATCGAAGAAGCGGTTCCGATCGTTCATTCCGCGGATGTCTTTGCTGTGGTGGGTACTTCATTGGTGGTTTACCCGGCTGCCGGGCTGGTAAATTATGTTGCTGTCCATACACCCAAATTCATGATCGATAAAAAAATCCCTTATGTTTCCGCAATGCCCAATATCACCCTCATTGAGAAACCGGCGACGGAAGGGGTCGCAGAAATGATACAATTGCTGCGGATATAAACAAAAAAGAACTTTAGGTTTTCGGTAACAGGATACAAACTATCATTGCTGCGAATTCCCGGCATGAAGAGATCCTTTTACATAATTGGTTTTATTGTTCTCAGCTCCCTTGTTTCCACCGCGCAAACCTATTTGCCATTTGAACAGGTCCGTAAATACACCAACACACAGAAAGCAAATAAGTATGATTCTTCACTCAGACATTTAACCAATCGGCTGGGTGCCGAGATCCACTATCTCTACCCGTTTTACCAGGCCATCGGATGGGAAGTGAAATTTAAAAAGTCGATGGGAGAGAAGAGTTTTAATGCCAGCTTCAGCGAGCTGCTTTCTTTTGCCGGGGATTATAACCAGGCCATTGCTTACCAGGAAAAAAATTATGACTCGTTATCCGCTGACGCCATCGCCCATATCGCGGATACCATCAGCAAACTGAAAGATATTCAATACGCGCCGGCGAAAGCATCCATTATCAGTAATGCACCGCATTACCAGGTGATCATGATCAATGAGTCACATGCCAAACCAATCCACAGGGCTTTTACCTATAGCTTGCTGGAGGACCTGTACAAAGAAGGTTACCGTTACTTCGCAATGGAAGCTTTTAATAATTTTTCCAACAAATGCCTGGATTCACTGAATGTATTCACCGGCTATTATACTTATGAACCTGTGGCGGGAGAGTTGGTAAGAAAAGCAACGCAGTTGGGTTATAAACTGATCGCTTACGAAGACACACTGGCTTCAGAGCATTCAGCTTCGCAGCGGGATTCCGTACAGGCGGCTCATCTATGGGAGGTATTGAAAAAAGATCCTTCCGCGAAGATCCTCGTGCATGCCGGCCTTGCACATATCTCCGAAGTAAAGATCGGGGACTATACCCCGATGGCGTACTGGTTCCGGAAAATGAGTAATATCGATCCTTTCACGATCAACCAGGCGGGTATGACGGAAGGCAGCGAGTTCGAATACGGCCGGCTATTTTACCAGTATTTCAATACCCGCTTCTCGATCACTTCGTCATCGGTCATTTTCCAGGGCAAACGTCCCTTCAATCCTCTCGAAGAAAGAGGTTATGATATCACCGTAATGCATCCTGCCACCATCTATCGCAACAACAGGCCTGCCTGGCTGTCACTGGAAGGGGAGAGAAAAATAACATTGATACAACCTACCGAGAAGATGCTTTTTTTCGTACAGGCGTATTATGAAAAAGAATACAATGAGAAGAACCTCGAATTTCTTGTACCGGCCGATCAGACCTATATCACCAACCGGGAAGGATACTATGGCCTTTACCTCGCGAAAGGGAAGTACAAGATCGTACTCCGCGATGTGAGCTATAAAAAACTCGCCACAAAAGACCTGGAAGTACTGTAGGATCAGCTCTTTTCTTCGGAGAACCGGATCGCATGTTTTTCCAGCTCATTCAATACCGGATCGTAGATCTCTTTTAAAGTAGGGATATGCAGACCCGATAACCTGATCTTGCCATTCAGGATCAGTTTGGCCGCAATACCAAGCGGTAAACCAACTGTTTTGGCCATCGCTGTCCGTAAATTATTTTCTCCTTTTACTACCAGCGAACTCTTTACTGCTGACCGTTTACCATTGTTCTCGTATTCGATCTCGTGGAGCATCACGATCATATCTTTATCATAAGGACGTAAGGCCAGTTTCTTTTCCACTGCGAACTGCAGTATATCGGCAGGACTGCAAAATCCTTTATTCACCAATGTGTCCTGGTCATCCAGGCCCAGGAAAAAAAGCTGCTTGAGGGTAAGATTGGCCTCATGCATTTTATGCGCCAGGAAAGAAGCTGCTTTGTTCTTGATATCATCGATCCCTACTTCCTGGATATTTCCTTTTTCATCGGCAGCCATAAAGGACTCCGGCATTTCGGCGCCTTCCATCCCGGCTTCGTTCTCTGCTTCGGCCAGCTTGATCAGGCTTTCCATCATACTCTTGGTCTCGGCAAAACGTTCCGTGAGCTTTTCATTCAGCCATTCGCTGAAACCGTTCTTATCCATATGCTCTTTGAATGCTTCCTGTAATGATTTGCCGGTGGTCTCGTACTGCGGTATCTCATCGATCAGCTTGAGGTCGATCACGTTTTTCCAGCCATACATAAAATCAGGGTGACGGAGGGTGGTGCGGATAAATGTGGGCGCTTCCTCCAGTCCATACAGTTTTGTATAGCTCAGTGAATCGCGGTTGGGATACCAGCTCAATGGCCCGATACCTGGTATATCCACAAGACGCTCTCCGGTAAATAATTCTTCATAAGAGATCCTTTTTTCCTCACCATTCTCCCGGAAATGTGCACCCGCTTTCCCGGCCATGATGATATTGCGGGGATTCCAGCTTATTTTATAATGCCAGGGGTTATCATCGCTTTCGGGCGCTACTAATCCGCCGCAATGGGATTGAAAAGAAATGATCTTGCCGCCGCTATGATGTATCTCATCAATGATCTTCATCGCACTCATATGATCGATGCCGGGATCCAGTCCCATTTCACAGAGGAAAAGCAATTTGTTCTTCTCGATCTCCGGCTGCAGTTTGCGGATATCATCATCCACATAGGAAGCCGTGAGCAGATTCTTGTGCTGTTTTACGCAATCTCTGGCCACTTCGATATGCAGGGAAGGAGGGAGGAGTGAAATAACAATATCCGCGTTCCGGATATACCGGGTTCTTTCTTCTGCATCTTTAATATCAAATGAAACAGCCGTGGCTCTTTGTGAACCGCCTATTTTCGATTGTGCCAGTTTCAGATCAGCATCCACTACTACCGTTCGCCAGTTGCCGGTAATCGCATTTTCAAGCAGGTAATCGATCAGGACAGTAGCTGATTTCCCGGCGCCAAAAAGTAAGATCGTCTTCATAATAAAGCCATGGTTAACAGGCTGGAAATTACCACGAAAAACTTAAACCCTAATGGAAAAAACCATTGGTATAATTACCTGGTC
>DASYLC010000378.1:0-4136 GCA_036009775.1 Chitinophagaceae bacterium | reverse complement strand
TTAACGTTACTTTACTTCCTACAATACAGTTCTCAGGAAAATCGCCCCGGATCAAACGGGGCCAGGTCCATGGAACTATTTTTCCCGGTTATGATCTCTTCTACCAGTTTACCGGTACCCGCACCCAAACTCAATCCCAGCATAGAATGCCCGGTGGCAACGACCAGGTTATTATATTTTTTCACTCTCCCGATATAGGGCAAACCGTCAGCGGAACAGGGACGATAACCATACCAGATATTCTCTTTTGCCGGGAAGGGCACATTGAAATCAGGATAGAAGCGTTTGACCGCATCCAGTATCCCCTGTACCCTGTTCATCCGCGGGGGCGTCTTGTGTGACGTGATCTCCATCGTTCCTCCGAATCGTATCTTATTTCCATCCATCGGCGTGATGGCAGCACGGCCTTCCAATAATACTGCGGGGTAATTTACTTTATACGGCGAATCTGCCAGTGTAACCGAATAACCTCTTCCCGGCATCAGCGGGATACGAACGGATAATAATTTAGCGGTCTCTCTCCCCCATGAGCCTGTCGCGATGATCACTTCATCCTGTTCATATGCATTGGAAGCGGTGATCACTTTACTGATCTTGCCGTTATTCTTTTCAAACTGTATTACTTCCTCATTCCTGACCAGTTTCACCCCCTGCTTTTCTAGGTAAGCGATCAGTTGACGCATCAGTTTATTGGGATAGCAATGCGCATCACAATTAAATAGTATAGCGCCCAGCCCATTGATCCTTGTTTGAGGTTCCAGCGCCTGCAATTCATCTTTGGTCAATAATTGTGTATCGGAAAGACCCAGCTCATGGGCTTTTTCAACGGTATGTTTTGCATGTTCACCACCTGCCTCTGTCTGGAATATCTCCAACAATCCTTTTTCCTGGTAGGCAAAATCAAAACCGGGTAGTCCCAGCCAGTCTTCGTATTCTTTTTTACTGATGATGGCAATATCACGTAACGGGATAGCCGCTGCCTGCACATGATCCTTGTTGGCGCTGCGGATGAATTTCAATCCCCAGTTGACAAGGTTCCAGTCTAAACGGGGTTGTACATAAAAAGGGCTTTTTGAATTCCACATCCATTTCAGCCCCTGTTTGACGATACCCGGGGTAGCAAGCGGAATAAAATGGCTGGGACAGATATAACCGCAATTGCCATAGGAACAGTTATCCGTAAAATCTCCTTTGTCGATCACCGTTACTTCCCAGCCGGATCGTTGTAAATAAAAAGCCGAGCTTAAACCTATAATACCGCCACCAATGATTGTTACTTTCATCTTGTTAGTGTATGCTGTTTGATTTTGGTCCCATGTATGCTGTCCTGTGCCCGGCAAATTTACAACTCAATGATCATTCCTTCCCCTGCCACGCCAAAACCCGTTGCCACGGTCTTTTTCTTTTCTTCAGATAGCGTTTTCAGCAGGGGATTTGTATGATTGAAATGGATAAAAACAATTTTATTTTTTACAGAGTCAGGTTGTCCCGAAAACAAACGCATCGTTTCTTCCACGAAAGGATGCGGCACTTCGCTCATATCCCTGCCAGGCAGTTCGCCATTTTTATAAAAAGTACCATCAAGCAGGGCGATGTCTGCTTTTCCTATTTCATCCACAATGTTTCTGCCCCATTTTTCCCATTTATCGATATCGGGAATGAACAAGATCCTTTTGCGGCTGCTTTCAATGACGAACCCTGCTGTTTCTGAAAATTCATCGCGATGAGGTACTTTTAACGGTGTAATAGTAAAAGACCCATCCAATGAAACAGCACTGTCTTCCTGTAAAGGTTTCAACTGTATATTCTCCAGTTTTACGAGCTGGCTCCAGGGGCCATTATTACGCAGGAAGGAATCCATCCGGGGCATGGCGAAAACAGGAACAGCTTTGATGCCCATGACTTCTCTTCCCAATTGCATCAGGCCGGCATAATGACCGATATGTGCATGAGTGATAAAGATACCGGCGGGAACAGGAGCAGCGCTGTCGCCCAGATAAGAACGTATCATGTGCAGTTGCTCCGCCATATCAGGAGTGGCTTCCAATAACCAATACTTGTTTTTGATCCTGTCAACCAGGGCCAGGCAGGTAATATGTTTTTTTGTTTCCTCCCCCTGCCAGTAGGCGGTACAACATTCTTTTTCGCAACCTGCCTGCGGGTAACCGGCATCCTGGGCGGTTCCCAGGACTACGATGAATTGATCAGGCAGATCTTTCTTATTTATCGAAGGGTTTGATTTCTTTGAATGACAACTGACGGTCAGTAAAATCAAATAAGGCAGTATAAAGAGTAAAGTTTTTTTCAAAGTGAAATGGAGTTAACTAGTTTGAACATTTCATAAATGTACAGACACCCTGTGAGATGTCAGACGCCCCCTTGCAGGAGGCGTCAGACACACCGTTATAACACCTGGAACCCATATGCATACGGGTCGTCTTCCCTGTCGATCCAGATCGTATTGTATCCATAGACCTTTGCCCAGCCTTCCACTGAAGGCCGGATCGCTGGTTTACCGGCCAGTTCCAGTTCTTCTTCGATGCGTCCTGTGAATTTACTCCCGATGATGCTTTCGTGGATGAATTCGTCGCCTTTCTTCAGTTTGCCTTTGGCATACCATTGAGCCATTCTTGCCGAAGTACCCGTGCCACAGGGGGAACGGTCGATCGCTTTATCACCATAGAAGACCGCATTCCTGGCGGTCGAGCTTTTATCCAGTACGGGACCAGTCCATAAAATATGTGAACAGCCTTTTATCGTAGGATCGTCAGGATGTACAAATTCATAGTTCGCATTGATATTTTTTCTCAGTTCCCTGGCCCATGCGATCAGTTTATCGGCATTATAATATTCCAGTCCTTTGAAATTCGTTTGCGTATCCACGATAGCATAAAAATTCCCCCCGTAAGCAACATCGATCACCAGTTCTCCGAGGTCAGGACAATCAGCAATTAATTCTGTTGAGTGAAGAAAAGCGGGAACATTGATAAGTTTGACGCTGGAGACTTTAGCTGGTCCATTGTCCATAGCTGATAGTCCATCGCCGTTCTTATAGGAGATCATTACCAATCCGGCGGGTGTTTCCATTCTTATTATACCAGGAATTTTGGGGTGTATCAGTCCCTCTTCAATAGCAATGGTAATAGTTCCGATCGTACCATGTCCGCACATGGGCAGGCAGCCGCTGGTCTCGATAAAAAGAACGGCCACATCATTTGCCGGGTCATGCGGCGGGTATAGGATGCTTCCGCTCATCATATCATGACCCCGGGGTTCGAACATGAGCCCGGTGCGGATCCAGTCGTATTCACGAAGAAAATGCTGACGTTTTTCACTCATATTTTTTCCTTCGAGAACGGGCCCGCCTTCTTTTACCAGGCGAACAGGGTTGCCACAGGTGTGGGCATCGATGCAGTTAAATATATGTTTCATGAATGAGTTTCTCTTTTTAATTTTAGTTTAACCGCGAAGGCGCTAAGACGCGAGGGTTCGCCAGGTCTTTCATAGCGAAACTTTGCGTCCTTGCGTCTTAGCGGTTAAACTATCGACACTTCCATAATTTGGTTTAACCGTGAAAGTACTAAGCCGCGAGGGTTAGCCAGGTCTTTCATAGCGTAACTTTGCGCCCTTGCGTCTTAGCGGTTAAGCCATTATCATTTCTTCTCAACCTGCACACCACAGGTGCTGGAATCCGGATCAGTTTTGTAAATTTACAGTCACATGGAAACTTACGGAAAGATACTACTCATCGCCATGCCTGCCTTCCTCGGACTGGTTCTTTTTGAGAAATGGTATGGATGGTGGAAAAAGAAAGATACGGTCAGGAACATGGACATGATCTCCAGTCTCAGCAGTGGCGTAACCAACGTGGTGAAAGATGTGCTGGGTCTGAGCATTTCCATTATCGCTTATACATGGCTGGTGCAGCAGATCGCCCTCGTGCATATCAAAGCTACCTGGCTCACTTATCTTATCGCTTTTCTTTGTATTGATTTTGCCGGCTATTGGGTGCACCGCTGGAGTCATCATGTGAATGTGTTCTGGAATCTTCATATCATCCATCACAGCAGTGAAGAATTCAACCTGGCCTGTGCATTACGCCAGAGTGTTTCAATGTTTGTCAACCCTTTTACCTT
>DASYLC010000377.1:0-10395 GCA_036009775.1 Chitinophagaceae bacterium | reverse complement strand
GAAGGTTACCAGTAGTAAATGAAGATTTACGGTCAGCTGGTTCATCACCACCACTTCATTTTCGTTGCAGCCAATGATCTTCGACAATTGCTTCGGGAATATCTCATGATAAGGCAACCATGGATTGGCAGCCTGGAAATGCCCTTCCACGCCAAGTTTGGCCCAATCGTCGAGTTCCTGCTGTACATATCTGGAGGTGGTCTTCGCCTGCAAACCCAAAGAATTCCCTGTTAGGTAGATGCAGTCTTTCCCTCCGTGTTGGGGGATGAAGAATTTATTACGGAATTCCTTTAGGGGATCTTTTTCATCCAATGATCGTGCAAATTCAAGTGTATTCTGGTACTTCATTTTATTTTAATTGAGCTGGCCGCAACACCTAATCTATGGTTGCTATCACCTTCAATTCGATCGCTATCGGTGTCGGCAAACTTTTAACTTCTACAGTCGTCCTGCAAGCCTGCACACTGGTAAAGTATTCTGCGTATATCTTATTATATACCGGGAAATCCTTTTTCATGTTTGTGAGGAATACCGTGACATCAATGATCTTATCCCAGCTGCTGCCACTGGCTTCCAGCACAGCTTTTACATTGGCAAATACAGAGTGACACTCGGCTTCGATATCATATTTTATAATATTACCATCCGCATCCAGTTCCAGTCCCGGGATCGAATTGTCTTTGGCGCTTCTTGAACCGATCCCTGAAAGGAACAATAAGTTGCCGGCCTTTCTTGCATGCGGGTATGCTCCCAAAGGTGTCGCTGCATTATCTGTTTTAATAACTTCTTTCATAAATACTTTATCCCGCTGATCATTATAAGATTAAGATTTATTATGCCTGATCCGCGCTGATCATAACCATCATAATGATCTGCGGGTTATTATAATTGAATACAAACATTTTTCGCTTCCGTAAAGAACCGCAATGCCTCCCAGCCTCCTTCCCTTCCCACCCCACTATTCTTCAACCCACCAAACGGTGTCCTTAGATCACGGAGCAACCAGCAATTGATCCAGATGATACCGCTTTCCACTTTCGCTGCCATGCGATTGGCTTTGGAAATATCCTGTGTCCAGATCGTGGCAGCCAGCCCATACTGTGTGGCATTGGCCAGTTGCAATGCTTCTTCTTCTGTGCGGAATGATTGCAGCGTTACCACCGGGCCGAATATCTCTTCCTGGTTGGTCTGGCAGTCCGGGCCGAGCCCTTCAATAACGGTCGGTTCAATAAAATAACCATGGGCGCATCGTCCTTCCGGTCTTACAATATGCCCGCCGCACAATATCTTTCCTCCCTCTTGTTTGGCCGTATCGATACAACGCATGATCTTTTCAAAATGTACCTTGCTGACGATCGCTCCCTGTTTAGAATCGTCGAGCAATGGATCACCGACGGTGAGCGCTTTTGTTCTTTCAACAAATTCTTCTTTGAACCTGTCATAAATACTTTCTTCTACCAATATCCGGCTTCCGCATAAACAGATCTCACCCTGGTTGGAAAAAGAAGAACGGATCGTATCTCCCATCATTTTTTCCCAGTTGCAATCAGCGAAAATGATGGCCGGGTTCTTTCCACCCAACTCGAGTGATAATTTTTTGAATTTGGGTGCTGCAATGCTGGCGATACTTTCACCCGCTCTTGTACTGCCTGTAAAGGAGATCGCTTTTATATCAGGGTGCCGGACAATGGCTTCACCAGTGATATTGCCGGTACCGTGAACAATATTCAGCACGCCACCGGGAAGACCAGCTTCCTTGCAAATTCTTGCCAGCAGGAAAGCTGTTACAGGCGTTACTTCTGAGGGTTTGGCGATCACGCAATTCCCGGCAGCCAAAGCCGGTGCAATCTTCCAGGTAAATAAATAGAGCGGGAGATTCCACGGAGAGATGCACCCCACGATACCGATTGGCTGACGCAAAGTATAATTCACGGCCTTGTCTTCCATGTTATGGCTCTCGGTAGCAAAGTGCATGATGCCCGTAGCGAAGAACCGGAAATTGGCCGATGCCCTGGGAATATCTACTTTTTTACTTAACCATAAAGGTTTGCCGTTATCATTTGTTTCAGCCAGCGCTAAAGCATCCAGGTTTTCATCGATCAGTTCCGCGATGCGGTTCAATACCCTGAACCGTTCTTCAACAGGACTGATACTCCAGGAAGGAAAAGCTTTTTTCGCCGCATCGACAGCAATATTGATATCCTTTTCATTACTGTCAGGGATCTTACCTGTTACTTCTCCCATTGCCGGGTTTGTATTGTCGATAAAATTTCCGCTGAGTGGCCCAATTAAATTGCCCCCGATATAATTCTCAAGATGAAATGGAATATCAAGCTTCATTTATTAATTTTTGATCCCGGGTTCTGAGAATGTTCTTCGAGTCTCGGTTTTGGCGGAGTCCAACAACCATAACTATAAACCTTAAATACTTCCTGTCCTCCCTCCGTCCACGGGTATGCTAACACCATTTACGTAAGAAGCGGCCGGAGATGCCAGGAATGCCGCCACCGCAGCGATCTCCGAAGCATCGGCAAACCGTTTCATCGGCACTTCTTCCTTCATATTCTTTTCCACGATATCCACTACTACATTTCCTCTTTTCGCCGTATTATCAATGATCGTTGAAAGACGTTGCGTGGACGTGAACCCCGGCAATACATTATTCACAGTAATACTATGCTGTCCCAGTTCATTGGCCATACTCTTTGCCCAACTGGCTACCGCCCCTCTTATTGTATTCGATACACCCAGGTTCTTCAACGGTATCTTTACCGAAGTAGAAATAATATTGATGATCCGCCCATACCCTTCTTTGATCATCGAGGGCACAACTGCTTTTGCCAGGATATGATTGCAGACCAGGTGCTGGTTGAACGTGTCGATGAACGCTTCTTCTTTTGCTTCTATGACCGGACCCCCGGGAGGGCCTCCTGTATTATTGATAAGAATATGAACTGTATTAGCAGACATGTGCTCCCCGATCACTTTCTTCAGTTCATCCGGTTTGCTGAAATCGGCTACCAGGTATCCGTGTTGCTGCCGTAATGCAATATCAAGGGTATGAATAGCCGCTTTCAACGCTTCTTCATTCCTGGCTACCAGCGTACAGTTGGCGCCGAGCAAAGCCAGTTCTTCCGCGATGGCCAGCCCGATACCCTGTGTGCTTCCGCAAACCACTGCATTTTTGCCTTCCAGTGAAAGATTCATAGATTCAAACCTAAGTAAAAAGTTGTAATTTTCGTCAAACGATTATCACCCCTGCTATTCCTGATTATGGTAAAAACATTAGGACTATCACATATTGCTTTACCGGTAAAAGATGTAAAAAGAGCTTTTCTTTTTTATCAAAAAATTTTCGGAGTGAGAGAAATGTACCAGTCTGCCGGTTTTATTCAGGCACAAACCCCGGGATCAAAAGACATTATCGTTTTTGAGAAAGGAAAGAATTTTGCCAAAACAAAACCTGGCTTTCATTTTGGCTTCAGGCTCACAAAACCTTCTGATACCCGGGCGATCATTGAAACCATAAAAAAAGCGGGAGGAGCGATCAAATCAAGCGGCGAGTTTGTTCCCGGGGAACCTTATGTATTTTTTACCGATCCCGATGGTTATGAGGTAGAAATATGGTATGAAAAGATCCCGGAATCCCTTAAATCATTTAAATAAAAATAAATCCAGCTTATGCCTGTTATTGCCCCCTTCAACCTCAAAAAATGGATCGATGAAAATCGTGACCTTTTAAAACCTCCTGTGGGGAATCAATGCGTGTACAAGGACGCGGAGAATTTTATTGTGATGGTCGTGGGTGGCCCCAATGCAAGAAAAGACTATCACTTCAACGAGACCGAAGAACTCTATTTCCAGGTAGAAGGAGATATCGTGGTAAAGATCATCGACAATGGTGAATTCAAAGATATTCCCATCAAAGAAGGTGAGATGTTCTTATTGCCGCCGAAAACTCCCCATTCACCACAGCGTGGACCGGGCACCGTCGGACTGGTGATAGAAAAGAAAAGAGAAACAGAGGACGATGGTTTTATATGGTTTTGTGAAAAATGCGGAAATAAATTATATGAAGAGACATTGCACGTGGACGATATCGTCAAACAATTGCCTCCCGTGATGAACAGGTTCTGGGAAGACAGTATGAAGCGTACCTGCAATAAATGTGGTGCTGTGATGGAGCCACCGGTGAAAAAAAGCTGATCTCACGCAAAGACGCTGAGTTTACGCAAAGCTGCAAAGGAAACTTGGCGTCTTTTGAATATTATCTTTGCGGCTCTGCATAAAACTATACAAATGAAGATCGATATACATACCCACATCATGCCCGAAACCATGCCCGACTGGACCAAAAAGTTCGGCTACGGCGATTTCATCCACCTGGAACACCGCAATTGCGAAGCCTGCATGATGAAAGGTGACAAGGTTTTCCGGGTCGTGGAAGAGAACTGTTATAAAATCGATTCCCGTCTCAAACAAATGGAAGAAACAGAAGTAGGGATACAGGTGCTTTCCACCATCCCTGTTCTTTTTAATTACTGGGCAAAGCCACATGATGGTCTTGAAACATCCCGCTTTTTCAACGATCATATCGGTGAAACAGTGGAAAAAGAAAATGGGCATTTTATCGGGCTGGGTACCGTGCCCCTGCAGGATATTGATCTTGCCATCAAAGAAATGGAACGCTGTATAAAGGAACTGAAAATGCCCGGACTGGAGATCGGCTCCAATATCAATGGCAAAAACCTGTCGGATCCCTGCTTCCATCCTTTTTATGAAGCTGCTGAAAAACTCGGCTGTGCCCTGTTCATCCATCCCTGGGATATGATGGGAGAAGATGAAATGGAAAGATACTGGCTCCCCTGGCTTGTCGGTATGCCTGCAGAAACGTCAAGAGCCATCTGTTCGATGATATTCGGCGGGGTATTTGAAAAATTCCCGAAACTCCGTGTTGCCTTTGCGCATGGGGGCGGCTCTTTCCCGCTGACCATCGGTCGTATAGAACATGGGTTCAAAGTGCGGCCTGATCTTGTTGCTATTGACAATCCCAATAACCCAAGAGACTATATCGGTAAATTCTGGATCGATAGCCTCGTACATGATAAAAAAGCATTCAATTACCTGCTGGAGATAATGGGTGAAGATACTATCTGCCTCGGCAGCGACTATCCTTTCCCGCTCGGTGAACACAAACCCGGAAGGCTGATCGAGAAAATGTCATTGGGTAACAAGACGACAAAAAAATTATTATACCGGAATGCGCTGGACTGGCTCGGTGTAAATGAAAAGAATTTGCCGGAGTTTTAAGAAAATTTAAACTGCACGCAGAGGACGCGGAGTTCGCTGAGTGAAGCGCATCCATAGGTTTTCTCTGCGATCCCTGCGTCCTCTGCTTGAAATTTTATTCATTGAACAGGTCCGGGTAATCCGTAATGATCCCATCCACGCCCAGTTTCTTCAGTTCGGTGATCTTTTCTTTTTCATTCACTGTCCAGGGGATGACCTTTATATTCTGGTCATGGCATTTTTTTAGCAACGTTTCGGTTACTAATTGATAGGCCGGGCTATAGATCGTCGGTGTGAATCCCAGTGCCTTTAGCTGCTCTTCCAGTGTACGTTTATCAAAATCCTCGATCAGCATCGCTGTTTTAATAGCAGGATAATGCTCGTGCAGGTATTGCAGTGTCCTGAAATCAAAGGACTGGATGATCACCTGCTCTTCGATATGTTTTTCCCTGATCACGGCCATCAGCAATTCCACAAATTCTTCGGGTTTGGGCTGGAATACGCCATCAAATGCGGGGTTACTTTTTGTCTCAATATTATAATAAGGGAATGGCCTTCTCATCGTTATCATACTCTTATTCACGCTATCGATCACATCGGAGAGCAATGGTTTGGTGACTTTCATCTTTTGTTGCCGGGGGAAACGGGGATGTGGTTTCATTCCCACATCAAATGTTTTGGTCTGCTCATAGGTCATCCAGTAAATATTGAATTTCCGTTCTTCGAGGTCTCTCATATAACTGCCGTCGGGTTTCGTCGTGATCTCCTGCCCGAACCATTGATCATGAGAAAGGATCACTTTCTTATCCCTGGTGATCACCACATCCATTTCAAGCGTAGTGACGCCCATTCCCAGCGCATACAGCATCGCAGGAACGGTATTTTCCGGCATCAGTCCGCGGCAACCCCGGTGACCCTGTTTATCAAATTCGCCCTGCACATATATTCTCTTTGCCGTATTCGTTGAAACATCCTCCATATTTTTTTTAGTTGATGAGCAAGCGAAGCAAAACACCAGCAGGCAGGATACTAACTGATTTTTCATACAGGGAATAATTTAGATCTTCTTTGCTCCATTATTGTACCAATCTGCTCCGCATCCCCGCCTTTCTTCTTTAGCTTGGTAATAATATTATCATAACTCTTTTCATTCTTGTTCTGGCTGAGCTTGAATACATTCTCGATGGAAACAACTTCTATCTCAAAGGAAACAATGGCCTTCATCAGTTGTTCAGTATAGGCCGCAGGTAAATTGTCAAAAACAGTGGAGGAAGCCGTGTTGTTATCCTCGTAATACAAGGTCAATCTTTTCAGGATCGCTACCAGTTCATCGGTATCGCCAAAGCGCATCCTGCCTTTTATATGAACACTCATGTAATTCCAGGTACTCGCCTGGCGAGGATCATCATACCAGGTGGCGCTGACATAAGTATGCGGGCCGGTAAAAACAGCCAGTACGTTGTTGTTGTGTACAAAAGCTTTATGATGATCCGTATTCTTCATCATATGCCCTGACAAAAATAATTTCCCATCCCGCTCGTCAATAAAAAAAAGGACCTGTGTGGTGACAGGTTTGTTTTCGGCATCACAACCCGTTAAAAGAGCAAAAGGATAGTCCCGGACGAATTGAAGAACAACTTCTTTGTCTCCTTCTTTAAAATAAGGAAGATTGTACATGAAGGTTTATGGTTTATAGTCTGTGGTTTATGGTTGTGGTCGCCTAAAGCATATTAATTCTTTGGATCTGCAAGCGCATGCCCATCGTATAGCATACTTACAATTTATACGAAGGGGCTTGCCTTAGCAGAACCATAAACAATAAACCAAAACCATAAACTTATACTGTTTCTGCGATCGTTTCGGAATTGATATTCTCATTCCTCATCGAAATACTTCTTACCACATGATCGGCAAACTCCCCGAATGATTTTTTAGTTATAACATCATCACTCATCATCACTGGAATACCGATATCGCCACCTTCACGGATACTCTGCACGATCGGTATTTGCCCCAGGAATGGAAGATCATATTCATCCGCCAGTCGTTTGCCACCGTCTTTTCCAAAAATATAATATTTGTTGCCGGGCAATTCGGCAGGAGTGAAATAACTCATATTCTCTACCAACCCGATCACGGGTACATTCAGTTGTGCCTGGCCAAACATGGCGATACCTTTTTTCGCATCCGCCAATGCCACATCCTGCGGCGTAGTAACGATCACCGCGCCTGTTACGGGAACGGTTTGCATCAGGGTCAAATGAATATCACCTGTTCCCGGGGGCATATCTACAACAAGGTAATCGAGCTCATCCCAATATACATCGGTCACAAACTGGCGGATCGCACTGCTCGCCATCGGTCCTCTCCAGACAACGGCATTTTTTTCATCTACCAAAAAGCCGATACTGATCAGCTTGATCCCATAACGTTCCAATGGGGCGATCATCGGTTTCTCCTTGCCCACATCGATCATCATTGGCCGCTCCCCTCTTACACCAAACATGATCGGCACACTGGGTCCGTAAATATCCGCATCCATGAGTCCCACCTTCGCACCTTTCTGTGATAAAGCCAGCGCCAGGTTGGCTGCTACAGTGGATTTTCCCACGCCACCTTTTCCGCTTACTACTGCAATGATATTTTTTACCCCCGGCAATAAAGCTTTGTTATCCGTTCGCCGGGTAGTTGTATTGGCCGTGAAATTCACCTTCACAATAGCTTCCTTGTTTACCAGTAATTTGATCGCGTTGGTACAGGCTGTTTGCATCATATCCTTCATCGGGCACGCCGGGGTGGTCAGCACCAGTGTAAAGGACACATTGTTCCCATCGATCAGGATATCCTTGATCATATTCAGCGTCACCAGGTCTTTTCCAAGATCCGGCTCCTGCACATTGCTCAATGCGGCTAATATTTTTTCTGTTGTCATAATTTGCTATTCCTTCAAATGCACCTTGTTATACAGCAAGTACCGGCGTTGCTGGCCTTATAATTGCTATCCAATTGTTAAAAGTCCCGGTAATACGCAAAGTTAACCAATTGAGGATGCATTTTGTTTTACGAAATCAGCAACTTGTCTTTATTTTTGGCGCAGTGAAGAAATTTTTACTTTATACCGTTATACTGCTTTTTCTCCTCCCCCGAACTGCCAAAGCCCAGTTTGAAACCTCCCGTGATTCTGTTGTTCAGTTATTTGGTGTCATCATGACGGCCGACAGCCTTGTGGGTATTCCCGCGGTTAGTGTGATGGTCAAAGGACAGAACCGGGGCACGATCTCCAATGCACAAGGCGTTTTCTCGATCGTGGTGTTGAAAGGCGACCAGGTAGAGTTCAGTCACGTGACCTATAAGCCAAAAACCATTTCGATCCCCCGCAACCTGGAAGGGAATCAGTACAGCGTGGTGCAACTGATGGTGATCGACACCGTTTACCTGCCGGCCACTATTATACGACCGAGGCCCACTGCGGAACAATTTGCCCGGGATTTTGTCAAGAACAAAGTACCCGATGACAATATTGAAATAGCCCGGCAGAATACCAGCGCTGCCAAACGAAGGATATTATTACAATCCACTCCTGCCGATGGCGGTGAAGCCAGTAAAATGCAGTTCAATAAGATCGCTACCAAAGCTACTTACCAGGGTCAGACACCACCGCAGAATATCTTCAACCCCGCGGCCTGGGCCGAGTTTATATCGGCATGGAAAAGAGGGGATTTTAAGAATAAGAATTAAACCCCTGTCCCATGAAGGGGAGACTTAGGTCTGCAACTCGCTATTGATTGCATAAAATCTGAAAGCATTTAGTTTTTGTTTTGTTCCCAGCTTTTGTTTTTCATGGCTTCTTCGTTGCGTCGCACTCTTGTACTTCCTGTTAATTGCCCGGCAAATACAATCTTCTTACATTTGTCCGTCACTACTTATTATAACCACTGGCCGCTGTAGAGAGTTTTGTACAACTCTCCTTTAGGGCCAAGGAAAATTTACACTATATGAGTATTACTGGGGATATCTCTGTAATCGGCGCCGGTACCATGGGGAATGGCATCGCACATGTATTTGCGCAAGCCGGTTTTAAGGTCACTATAGTGGATGTGTCCTTGTCGCAACTGGACAGGGCTCTTGTCACCATCGCCAAGAATCTGGACAGGCAGGTTGCCAAAGGCACATTAACGGAAGAACAGAAAAAAGCAACCCTCGCCAATCTCGGTATCAATTCCAATATCATTGAAGGGGTAAAAGACGCAGCGCTGGTAGTGGAAGCAGCTACTGAGAACGTGTCGCTCAAGCTGAAGATATTTGAAGAGCTTGATAAATACGCTCCCAAAGAAGCTATTCTTGCGACAAATACTTCTTCCATCTCCATTACAAAGATCGCGGCAGTTACCGGTCGCGCCGGCAAAGTCATCGGTATGCACTTTATGAACCCTGTACCGGTAATGAAACTGGTGGAGATCATCAATGGTTATGCTACTACAAAAGAAGTGACCAGTTCCATTGTTGAACTGAGCAAGCGACTCGGGAAAATTCCCTGCGTGGTGAATGATTACCCGGGTTTTATCGCCAACCGGATATTAATGCCAATGATCAATGAGGCAATTTATAGTTTATATGAAGGCGTGGCGGGTGTGGAAGAGATCGATGCGGTAATGAAACTCGGGATGGCCCACCCGATGGGGCCCCTGCAACTAGCCGATTTTATCGGGCTGGATGTTTGTCATGCTATCCTGAAAGTATTACACGATGGCTTTGGCAATCCGAAATATGCGCCTTGTCCCCTGCTGGTAAACATGGTAACCGCTGGTAAACTCGGTGCCAAAAGCGGGGAAGGGTTTTATGTGTACACAGCGGGCAGCAAAGACCTGGTAGTGAGTGAGCAGTTCAAATGAGAATCGTATGGCAACTGATCGAAATTCACTTGAATAATTTTGATAAGTTCAGAGACTTCAGAGTCAATTTCAACGATTTTGGAAAACAGGTGATATGATTTGCGAAACTTCCTTTCTGCGGGCGTTCTGCGAGACTTAAAGTCTCGCAGTTTTATTCTATCGCCTCCGGCGATTTATACGTCCCCTTTTCCAATCTCCACTCCTTTTATATCCT
>DASYLC010000376.1:0-1988 GCA_036009775.1 Chitinophagaceae bacterium | reverse complement strand
CAAATGGTTCGCTGACCGAATCCTTTGCACAAAGCACAGCATGAGCCGTGCCCCAGGGTTTTGTCCTGTCTGCAGGTCTTTCAAATCCACCGGTAAAGGAATCCAGCTCCTGGAAAACATAGGCTGTTTCGATCCTGTTCTTCAACTTCGGTTCAAAGATGGTCTTGAAATTATCAGCAAATTCCTTGCGGATAATAAATACCACTTTGCCAAATCCCGCACGGATCGCATCAAAGATGGAATAATCCATGATCGTTTCACCCGCGGGGCCAAATCCTTCCACCTGTTTCATGCTTCCATAACGGGAAGCCATGCCGGCTGCTAATATGACAAGAGTAGGTTTCATCTTTGTGTTTTAAAAACTGCGCACGAAATTAAACTAAATTCGCCAAGCAGCTTAGCTATTTTAATATGCAGGAGACCGATCTTCATCTTATAACAACAGACCGCTTATATCTTCCATTGTTCACAGAGAAGAATATCGAAGTGGATATCCTGCGACTGGATAAGATCCATCCTTTTGTTTCGGGTAATAAATGGTTCAAACTCCGCTATTATCTCGAAGCTGCAAGAACAGAGGGCCGAAAAACGATCCTTACATTTGGCGGCGCGTGGTCCAACCATATTATTGCCACTGCTGCGGCTTGTCAATTAAATGGGTTTAACAGCATTGGCATCATCCGGGGTGAAGAAGCAGCAGAGCTGTCTCCGGTATTGCAGCAGGCAAAAGAAATGGGGATGTGCCTTTACTTTCTTAACAGGGAAGATTACACCCATAAAAAGATCCCCGGTATGATCGCCGGCAATGATCATTATATCATTCCTGAGGGAGGGTATGGTATCAAAGGCGTTGAAGGCGCGGCAACGATCCCTGGTTATTTTACAACGAACGACTACACACATATTTGCTGTGCGGCAGGAACCGGGACGATGACCGCTGGTTTGCTGCAGGGAGTAAATAGTCCCACAGCAATCATTGCCATCAGTGTATTGAAGAATCATACAGGACTCGAAAAAAATATCACGGATCTGAGTAGGGGTACTGTGGCTTCCTTACAGGTGATCCACGATTATCATTTTGGTGGTTATGCGAAGTACAAACCCGAACTGACCGGTTTTATGAATGACTTTTTCAGCCAGACCGGTATCCCCAGCGATTTTGTGTATACGGCTAAAACTTTTTTTGCCGTAAATGATCTTGCACAAAAAAATTTCTTTGCTGCAGGCAGCCGCTTGTTAGTCATCCACAGCGGAGGCTTACAGGGCAATGCTTCATTCAAAAAGGGAACGTTAATATTTTAGTTTTTCTGCACTCCTGCCCTATCTTTGTTCATACCTGTAAAACAGATCCAATACTGATCCCGTTCTGACAATATGAAAAAACTGACCTTATTCCTTTTATTGTACACTTTTATCAGCGGCAGCTCATTGCATGCGCAGGATACCCTGCCCAAATTTGTAGTGAAGAATGTGGGAAACAACCGGATCATCATCGGCTGGGTCAATAATTTTTCGAATATCCGGCAGATAAGTATCCAGCGTTCATTTGACAGTCTTTCGGGTTATAAGACCATCCTTACAGTTCCCGATCCTACTACCCCGCAAAATGGTTATGTGGATGCGAAAGCCACCAACGACCACATGTTCTACCGTATTTATATCCTGCTGGAAAGGGGTGTATTTGTTTTCAGTGAAGCAAAAAGACCGGTAGTTGATTCGGCAAGCCGGACAGGTTACCAGGTATTACCCGGCCTGACTGGCATCGATTCCGTAAGATCGCCTTTTGTAAATGGCAACAAACCCAGGTCAACTACTTTCATGCCTTCGCTGTATGTGTATACGAACAGGGATGGTTATGTACGCATCACTCTTCCCGATGAAGAAAAGCCCAAAAAATATTCTATCAGGTTCTTCGATGATAACGAAACCTTTCTTTTTGAGTTAAAAGAGATAAAGGAAAAAGATTTCAAGATCGATAAAACGAACTT
>DASYLC010000375.1:0-4221 GCA_036009775.1 Chitinophagaceae bacterium | reverse complement strand
ATGCATTGTTATACGCCAGCACTACGTGAACATCCTGTGCAGCAGGTTTGTCAGCCAGGAGATTCACCAGCGGTGCGTTGATCGTTTGTGAAGTGCTTATAGCGTTCACCGAAAAGGGGTTAATAGCTGTGGCAGCTTCAGGGAAACCAACCCCGGGACGATCGGTAACTCCGTTGAGCCCATACTCACCATTCTGGAAGCCCTTGTCCTTTAAACAACTGGCAAGCAGTACTCCCATCATTATGAAGAGGAATGGCACAAAAAATATTTTTTTCATATTTCCGATTTATAAGAGGTAATAAAAATTAATTGATATCCCAGAAAATGCGGCTGGTAAATTGATTGATCGTCCCCTCCCCGCTTACATTGGCTGAATTATAATTGTATTCTGCCTGCGGGTACAAATACCTCACTGGTATCGTTGTGCCAGGAGGAAGTTGCGGCGACACAGAGATCGTTGGTCCGGCTGTAAATCCACCCGCTGTACCATAAGTAAAATGAGTAGTAGAGGCGCCGGGTAATGTTGACACGGAAGAAAATGGAACTCTCCTGTAATCCGTCCATACTTCCAGAGGATTGATCCCATTCAATGCAAACCATTTTTGAGAAAGGATCGTGGTGAGACCTCCGGCTGGATAACCAGGTGCCACCGGAGGCGCTGTATAATCCACATCGGGGAATCCGGCATTGAACGCCAGGTAATTTGTCAGATCGGCAGCAGGGTTTGCTGTTGCGAGATAAGTAAAACTTGCCAGGATACCGCTCTCCATTAATGCCTGCGCAGAAGGTCCGGTGGTGATGAATCCGCGTTCTCTTGCTTCAGCTCTCAGGAAATAAGCTTCTGCAAGCGAGAATAACATCTGCGGTGCAGTGGCAGTCTTGTACAATCCGGGCCCGACGCCCGCAACTACAGCTCTTGCATAGGCAGCAACGGGAGGAGTTCCGTAAGGAACGCCGATCAAACCGCCTGACCCGGCTTCATAGAACCTTGTTTGACGGGGATCGCCATCGCCCTTGTAATAGTCGACACCCCATTTATTCGCAACATAATAAACATTTGCCGTTGCAGTCGTACCTGTGCTGGTGGTTTTATATGCACTGAAAAAAGGCATGGGTTTGTCTGCCGCATAACCGGGCTGCACCATTGCATCCTCATCAAGATAACCGCTTCCTTCTGCGTTGATGATAGCGATCTCGGCCGCTTTGTCTATAGCTGGTACCGCATAGGCATGGATCAGCAATCTTAATTTAAGAGTATTGGCAAAGCGTATCCACCTTACTTTTTGTTCTTCGGCATAATCCTCGAGGGACATAGTTCCCTGGGAATATTGTTCTTCACCAAACATGATATCATTGGTGTTGATATCTTTATTGGGATTGTCTTCTTCGACAACCGCATTCTTGATAAGGGTAATGCCGGCATCGATCTCGCGGAGAAGCGATTTGTATATTTCCAGGCCTTTGTCGTAGGCAGGTGTTGGATTCAAATTTCCTTTCAGTGCTTCTGTAAAGGGAACATTACCATAGACATCTACTAAAACCTGGTAGCAATGTGCTTTCATGATGCGGGCAATTCCTTCATAGAAGGTAGCACCGGCCACAGCTGCTTTTCGCTGTACGACATTGTAATCGTAACTGTTGTCATAACAGGCATTCCATATCTGGTTACCGAATGATGTAGTGATCTGGTACGTTTCTTCGATCACGTTCGGCGCATAGCTACCTGACCGTGACCAGAAACCCATCCAATTCTGGATCGTCGACCAGTAGCCGGTCTGACCATTCCCCATAACATTCGCTCCGGTTGCATGAAGCGCTGCGGGCAGTATTACATCATAGGTAATAGTGCTGTCCGTTGGGTCATTCGGGTTCTGGTTGATGTTGAATTGACTCTTCCGGCACCCTGTTCCTGCCGCGATCAATATCACGGCTAAAGGAATACTGTATATTAATTTTTTCAGTTTCATATCTTAATAGATTTATAAGTTATAACTGGATATTAAGGCTCGCACCAATAGTCCTTTTAGGAGGCAGTGCGTCGAATGCTGTAACACCCTGTGCGTTACCAGTTGTATTGGAAAATTCAGGGTCTGTCCACTCATTTGTTTTAGGCAGGAACATGAACAGGTTCAAACCGCTCACTGTGAAACTGACGCCTTTAACTGCATTCTTGGTGAAACCAAACCATTTGATCGGCATGTTCCAGCTAAGGCTTGCTTCGCGGATCTTCCAGAAATCAGCACTTACAAGATAGTTCGTGTTAGCAGTAGTGTTCACCGATTGCGACCAGAAATTATAACCACCGGTCATGTAGATACTTGTGTTCTCTACATATTTTGTTCCGTCGAAGTAAGAAGAGTTAGGCATGATGAATGGCTGACGGCTGTTCGATCCGCTTCTCTTGGAGATACCGGAGAAGTCCATACCCAGTGCCCAGACACCAGTATAGATCTGCGCACCGGCACGATAGTCGGCAACAAGGCCGAATGTGATATCTTTCCAGGTTACACCCAGGTTCAGACCCAGTAAATGTTTAGGCGAGGTTTGACCGAAAGGTTTGATCGTAGGATCGACTGTCGGTAAACCGGTTGTTGCATTCACGATGACACGGCCCTGGTCGTCTCTTGTATAGTCGGTCAGCTGGAAAGTGTAAGCGGGTTTACCTACGATTACGTAGTTACCGTTAGTGATACCGAGCTGATCTACACCATCGATGATCTTGGTCACTTTGTTCCGCTGTAATGTATAATTTACTTTAAAGTCGATAGATACATTGCGGATCTTCACCAACGGGGTCAGTTTCAGATCGAGCTCAATACCTTCGTTGGTAAATGAGGCTGCGTTCAGCTTTGCCTGGCTAAAGCCAGTCGCACCGGAGTAAGCTACATCTACGATCTGGTTGGTATTGTCCTGGCTGTATGCTGTTGCTTCCAGGTTGATCCTGTTTTTCAGGAAGCTAACCTCGATACCAACTTCTTTATTTTTTACGAACTCAGGCTCGTAGAAAGGCAGACGAAGCAGGTTACTTGAAGTATAACCTACGAGTGATCCATAAGGGAAACCACCACCAAGGCCATACCTGTTTTCCAGTTCATAAGTATCCAGGTTCACGTTACCAGTTTTAGAGTAAGCACCACGGATCTTCAGGTAAGAGATCGTTTTGCTGCTTTTAATTGCAGGGATCACTTCGCTCAACAGGATAGAAACGTTAGCACCCGGATAGAAATAATTGATGTTCTTAAACTGGAAATCATAGAAATAGGCCAACCGGCTGTCTACATCATAGTTCCCTGTCAGCTCGAGGAATGCCCAGTTGTTGTAGTTCAGACCAACTTTTCCGAAGAAACGCATCAGTCTTTTCTTAAAGTTACCTTCCCCTACAGTAGGCTCACCTTTACGACCGATTATGTTGAACAGTTCGGGGAATGCCAGGTTATTGCTGGAAACGGTAATGGTCTTGGAATTGTCTTCACGGAAATTCTGACCTATCAACGCATCCACTTTGAAGTTTCCGAAAGTTTTTCTTGCAGTAGCGAAGAACTCAGAGTTGATACGGCTTGATGTAATAGAGCGATCAATAACCTGAGAAGGCAAGTCGCCCGAGGCGGCTACAGACATGCCTGCTTTTGCGAAATCGGTATAAAGGAACTCGTGCGCAGTGCTCTTGTAAGTTGAATTATTCACTGTGGCACCCAGGCGATAGGTGAAGTTCAGCCAGCTCGAAGCTTTAAAGGTTAATTCAACATTACCGAAGACATCTTCAGAGCGGCCCTTCTGCCTGAAATTATCAATTGTCCAGTAAGGGTTATAATAGTAGTTATTATAATAATAGTTAGGATTCGCCCAGTTGAGACTTCCATCTGCTGTAGTAAGACCCTGCCAGTTTTTGAAACGGGTAACAGGGACCTGCATTGGTGTGTTAACTAAGTTCCAGTAAGGAGTGTAGTCACGGCCATTACCAAAGAGCTGGCCCGCGTTTACATCATAGTTTCCTTTAGTATAGTTCATGCTGTAAGAAGCTTTGAACTTGTTATACTCTTTATTGGCAGCCATGTGAACGGAAACCCTGCGGTTAACGTCTTTAGGCTGGATACCCTGGATCAGCACATTCTGAGCACTCAGGTAGAAATCACCGGTAGAGAAAGAAACGTCTGTCTGGTTAGTGATACCAGTTTCCCAGAATTTCAGTTTCTCTTTAGGAAGAGCGAGGTAGGGGGTCAT
>DASYLC010000374.1:0-4598 GCA_036009775.1 Chitinophagaceae bacterium | reverse complement strand
TATACGAGGACGGCAAACTGCTGGAGAAACATAAATTCTATCTCGAAAAAGAATTCTAAACCAGTTTCGCTTCAAAGACCCGTTCAAAATTCTTCTTTATTCTTTCTTTCACTTCCGTGATATCCATGGGCTGTCCCAATTCTTTTTCCAGTGAAGTGACCTGTTTGTCAACGATACCACAGGGAATGATATGATTGAAATAGGAAAGGTCGGTATTGACATTGAAAGCAAACCCATGCATGGTGATCCAGCGGCTGCAACGAACCCCGATCGCACAGATCTTTCTTTCTCTTCCCGGCACACCCGGTTCGATCCACACACCTGTCTCCCCCGCCGAACGATCTCCCCTGATCCCGTATTCAGCTATTGTGCGGATGATCACTTCTTCCAGGTTGCGGAGATATTTACCGATATCGGTATAAAATTTTTCGAGATCCAGGATCGGGTATCCTACAACCTGTCCCGGTCCGTGAAAAGTGATATCACCGCCCCGGTTGGTAGTATAGAACTGAATATCTTTTTCGATCAATCCTTCCTCGCTCAGCAATACATTTTCTTTTTTACCACTTTTTCCCAGCGTATAAACAGGAGGATGCTCCACAAAAAGAAGGTGATGGATCGTTTCAGGGATCGTCACCAGAGTGGTCTGTTTAACATCCCTGGCATCTTCTTTCCATAACATCGCCTTAGCCTCCACATTATTGTGCAGCAATTGCTCCTGGTAATCCCATGCTGCCTGATAATCCATCAGTCCCAGGTCCCTGAATTGTATCAATTCCCTTTTCATTGTCAACTGCAAATCTACCAACAAAATGGCAACCGTTACCTTTGCAGGACTATGCAGGACGAATTGGAAAAGGACAACCCGGAAATACAGGATAACAGTGATGAACTGTACGAAAGGTTCAGTATCGTTATTGACAGGGGCCAGGATCCTCTCCGCATCGACAAATTCCTCATGCAGCGTATAGAAGGCGCTACGCGCAATAAATTACAACAGGCCATCAACCTGGGTATGGTACAGGTGAACGGGAAAGAGATCCGTCCCAATTATAAAGTAAAGCCGCTGGATTCCATTATCGTTTATTCCGATATGAGCCCCGAACAAACGGATGTGGTACCGGAAAAAATGGAACTGAATATTGTTTATGAAGATCCGGACCTGATGCTCATCAACAAACCGGCAGGTATGGTCGTGCACCCGGGCAGTGGTAACTATACCGGCACTTTATTAAATGGAGTTTCATATTATTTGCAGCAACAAAATCCGGGTATCTCAGAAGATGTGTTGCCGCGGTTCGGGCTGGTGCACAGGATCGATAAAAATACAAGCGGTCTGCTGGTACTCGCCAAAACGGATAAAGCCATGCGGTTTCTCGCCAAACAATTCTTTGATCATACGATCAGCCGCAAATACCTGGCCCTGGTTTGGGGTGACATGCAAAACGACAGCGGAACGATCATTGCTCATGTGGGTCGTAACCTCCGCTACCGGAAATTATTTGAAGCTTACCCTGAAGGGGATCATGGCAAGGAAGCCATCACTCATTATAAAGTGCTGGAACGTTTTGGATATGTAACACTGGTTCAATGTATCCTGGAGACCGGACGCACCCACCAGATCAGGGTACATATGAAATATATCGGTCATCCATTGTTCAACGATGATTTTTACGGGGGAGATAAAATTGTAAAAGGCACCGTGTATTCAAAATACAAACAGTTTGTGGAAAATTGTTTCGATATCTGCAAGCGACAGGCATTACACGCCAAAACACTCGGCTTCGTTCATCCTTCGACGGGTGAAGACATGTTATTTGATACAGAGCTTCCTCCGGATATAGAACAGGTGATCGAGAAGTGGAGGAAGTACACGGCGGTCAATAGGCAATAGGCTGTGGGCTATGGGCTGTGGGCTATAAACGAACGAAATCAAATACAGATGGTTTCCAACTGGCTACAATTAATTTCGTTTACTGTGTAAAATCAAAAAGCGTTGCCGTAAACGACCCTCTCTCTCTTTTCTTAAAGACAACATTCCAGTTGCCGATATAGCGGAGCATTTTAGGTACAAGATAGTTACCGAATTTCGTCATCTGGACTTCCATGCGCACATCAAAATCATATACACCCGCATCATAGGTCATATCATAGTTGCGGGCCATTACTTCCATTGTCCTGGTATTGAACCAGGTGATCATACTGTCAATAACAATACTGTTCCTTTCGCCGCCGGTCAGACCAGGTT
This sequence comes from Chitinophagaceae bacterium, assembly GCA_036009775.1. Lineage (GTDB taxonomy): Bacteria > Bacteroidota > Bacteroidia > Chitinophagales > Chitinophagaceae > JJ008. The sequence goes on along the minus strand of DASYLC010000374.1, from coordinate 2,350 downwards.
TTACTTTGATGGAAAAAACATAACAGGATTCTCCGTCCTGCTCACCGAAGTCAAGTGTGAAGTCATAATACTTTGCACGTTCGGGATCAAAAATGTCGATCTTATCACCGATAAACGGAATACCAGGTATTTTTTTCCCGGGATTGAAGAAAAGCATTTTCAGTTGTTCCTTTCGTCTTTCCACGCCTTTCGCGGATTTGGGACGAAAATCGATCCCTTTTACAATATTGCTCTCTCCGCAAACTGAGCCTTTCGTAAAAAAAAGCCCGGCATAGAGTTCGCCGGTATTATAATTATACCCCCCGTCCTTATCATAAAAATCACCACTGGCCTTTTCATTCAGGATCTCCATACTGCGGCAACCATGGGAACGAACCTGCCGGGTCTTGCTGATCAGCGACGCTTTGGTGTTTCCTTTCTTATCTTTTATCCGGATATCGTTCCAGGCTGTAAAACCAAGAACATGGAGGTTCCGGAATGCCTTATAAAAACTGGTGTCTTTTTTAACCCTCTCAATAAAAGCAGCCACATTCATATCTGTCCGGACGACCACCTCCGAAAGATGAACCATTTTGGCTAACCGTTCAGTATCCAGGGAGTCTTCATCCTGGGCATGGATAAAAGAAGATAACAGCAATAAACCCAGTCCCGTCAATAATTTCATCTTCATGCTGCAAATTAAAATTTTGCCCCCAGAAATGCTCCGAATCTAAGCCGGAACGCTTATTTTTATTGGCTAATCAAAAAACCTTTAATGATGAAAAAGTTTCTACCATTTCTTATCTTTTTACAAGTGAGTTCGGCTGTCCGTGCGCAGGATTCCACAGCCTTAAAAAACCATTACCTGAAAGTATACAACCAGGGGATCGCCTATAATGATGTGGCTGCGGCCATCAACGGGCTCCACGGTTACCTGGCCGCGAGCAACAGCCTGTCGTATAAAGACACTTTGTCCATGCTGTATTTTTCCACGAAATCGTATTACAGCGCCCTGTTACTTTCTGAAGAAGTATACAAGACCGATCCTTCCAATATGCTGGCAATGGCCAGAGCTGCTGAATGTTATGATCAGCTGGGTGACCCGAAAACCGCCACCACCCTCTTCGAACAGGTAGTTCCCAAAACAAAAAGCCCCTACCATATCTACAAATTAGCCACTTCACAATACCAGTTGAAGCGGGTGGCAGAAAGTGAAATGTCTGCAAGAGCAGTTATAGCAGACACCAGCAGTAAACGGATCGGTGTTAGTTTTACGATGGTCAATGGTGAACAACAGGCCGTACCGGTTAATGCTGCTTCCGCGAACCTGCTGGGAGTGATAAAAATGGATGCAAAGAATTATGCCGGAGCTAAGACTGATTTTCAGCAGGCGCTGACATTTTTCCCGGATTTTGCCGGGGCCAAGCAAAACCTGGAGATCTGTGACAAGAATTTAAAAGGAACTTCAAAAACTCCCGTTAAGCCCGCAGGTAATAAACCAAAATAAAATTGATATTATAAATTATTCTAAGAAGATCCACGGGTCTTCTTTTTTTCTGCCCGTGATGAATGCTCTCCTGCTCCATCGGCTTCAACCAAAACAAAAGGGAAGACCTTTTCAGATCTTCCCTTAAGCTATTTGAAAATAGGTCAGTTACCGGGGTTACTCGCTTTTTGTACTTCCGGGATCTGCAAGGGGTTTCTTGTTCTCAACTGCAGGTTTTACCTCCGCTTTTTTCTCAACAGGAGCTACACTACCGCTTGTATTATCAACCGGTTTATCTGATTTTTTCTCAACAGTCTTATCAAGACTTCCGCCGATGTTTGCTGATGCAGGTATTGTCTTTTGCTGGATAACAGTAGGTGCAAGGCTTCCTTTCGTTTCATCTTCCGGAGCTTTAGGCACACTCTTTTTCAAGGTCGAAGGATCAACCGATGTATTTGCCTCCTGTACATTATTCATGCCTTTGCTGGCAGGCTGGTTATAAGCTTCCGGGGCAAAGTATTTTCCTTTCATATCAGCTGTCTTCATTTCCTCCACTTTCAATTTAAATTCTTTCTGCATGTAAGGATCATTCCGTACACCTTTTACTTCCCAGCTTACTTCAACGCCCGGCTGGCTGGTAGCGATCTCGAACTGGTTACCCTGTACCTTCTTTGAAATGATCGCCTGGGAGAAAGAACCGATTACTGTTAGTTGATAACGGAAATCTTTATTGATCGCTTCAAAATAATCAGGCAGTTGAACCATTGCTTTACCATTTGCATCCGTAGTGATATTACCGCTGTAACTGTTCATCACCTCATTGCTTTCTACAGCAAAATGGCGGAGCATTTTGTTTTCGGGATCAAGCGGGTGGTCGATGGTAAA
>DASYLC010000373.1:0-10666 GCA_036009775.1 Chitinophagaceae bacterium | reverse complement strand
GGGGTGGGAATCCTGCTATGTAGCAAGGGATGAAAAGGTACAAACAATTTTTAAACTACCAAGCCCGATTTTAGCACAATTAATAAAGAAGTAATGCCAGGGGTGAAAAATTTTACGCCTGGCCGCCGACCGACAGCCATCGGGTTCACAGAGAACTGGAGCAAACAAATTTCTCGTCCTTGTATGGTTACTCTTTCAGCGGCCGCTTCTTGACCATTCCGCCATGGGCATCATTCACGCTTTGCATCACAATAAAAGCTTTGGGATCGATTCTCTTTATTTCTGTTTTGAGACGATTTATTTCCAGCCGGGTCACCACGGTAAACAGGATCTCGGTGGCTAAACGTTCTCCCCGTTTTCCATAACCCTTCGTTCCGGTATACACAGTGAGGCCCCGCCCCATTTTGTTCTTGATAAAATCGGCGATCTCTTCCGTCCGTGGTGAAATAATGGTGACCCCGGTGAATTCCTCAATTCCCTCCAGGATAAAATCAACGGTTTTAGCAGCAGCCATATAGGTCAATATAGAGTACAGGGCCATTTCAACCGAATCGAGATAAGCCGCTGCCGAGAAGATCACGATATTGAAGAGCAGGATAAAATCCCCCACCGAAATACCTTTTTTCTTACTCATAAAAATGGCGAGGATCTCTGTTCCATCGATCACAGCGCCTCCGCGGATGGTGAGCCCGATACCGGCACCGAGAAAAAAACCGCCAAAGACGGCGATCAGCACTTTGTCCTTGGTCACTACGGGATAGGGAAAAACGACCAGCACCACTGCCAGCACGCCGATGCAAACAATACTTTTTATGCTAAAGGCTTTACCGATCTGTTTCCAGCCGAGTAATATAAAAGGGATATTGATCAGGACGATCAGGATCGATATGGAAATACCGGTTTCCTTATTGGTCAGCAACGAAATACCGGTCACGCCACCATCTATCAGTCCGTTCGGGATTAAAAATCCTTCGAGACCAAAACCTGCAGAGAGCACACCCAGCGTCATGAACATTACGTTCCGGGCATTGGTCCAGGCCGTATGCCGGTATTGCAGATTTTCTTTCGCTTTTTTATAGGAGCGCAATGCTTCTGCTTTTTTATGCGGCTGTTTTATCGCCGGAACAATTTTTTTATAGACCGGATTGTCTGCCATTATTCCGAAGATAAAGAAATGTGTGCATGTTTAATGCATCTGCAGACGAAGATATTGCTATCAGATTTTGTCTTGAGCCACATAAGCATATAGAAGCATAGGTCTTCACATAGATCTATGTGGTTCAAAATATGTTTCCTTGCCTTCTGGCCAATTAATTAAATCCACCCGTATCTTTAAGACATGAAAATTGCTGAAGTCGTTTCGTTTTTAGAATCATTGGCGCATCCTTCGTTACAGGAGTCCTACGACAATGCAGGCCTGATCACCGGCGACCCCGGCTGGGAATGCAGTGGTATCATCTGTTCGCTGGATGTGACAGAAGAAGTGGTGAAGGAAGCTATTGCCAAAAAAGTGAACCTTATCGTGGCGCATCATCCCATTATTTTCAGCGGCTTAAAAAAAATAAACGGGAAGAATTATGTGGAGAAGACCATCATCACTGCTATAAAAAATGATATCGCCATTTATGCGATCCATACCAACCTCGATAATGTATTGCATGGTGTAAGCGGGAAGATGGCGGAGTTACTGGGATTAAAAAATGTCTCTATCCTGTCACCCAAATCAAACACACTTAAAAAGCTGTACACGTTCATACCTGTTGATAAGGCGGAGGAAGTTCGTAACGCGGTATTTAAAGCAGGGGGAGGATCGATTGCTAATTATAGCGAATGCAGTTTCAACGCCGAGGGCACTGGTACATTCAAAGCAGGAGAGGGAACGGATCCTTATGTGGGGGAAAAAGGAAAACAACACCAGGAAAAGGAAATAAAGGCCGAGATCATTTTCCCTTCTTACCTGCAAAGCAAAATAGTGTCCGCATTAAAGGAGGAGCATCCTTATGAAGAAGTGGCTTATGATATCATTGATCTTTCCAATACCCATCCCGGTACCGGGTCGGGGGTGATCGGGGAATTGGGCTCAGCCCTGGATGAAAAGGCTTTTTTGACCCTGGTCAAACAGATTTTTAAGGTCCCGGTCGTCAGGCACACCGCATTAAGGGATAAACCAGTAAAAAAAATAGCCGTTTGTGGGGGCGCAGGGAGTTTCCTGATTTCCAAAGCCTTAGCTAGCGGGGCAGACGCTTATATCACGGGAGATATCAAATACCATGAGTTCTTCGATGCCAACGACCGGCTGCTGATCGCCGATATCGGTCATTATGAAAGTGAACAGTTCACTATCAACCTGCTGCAGGAGGTTTTGGAGCAAAAATTCCCTACCTTTGCCGTCCTTAAAACAGGGGTAAGCACCAACCCGGTTTTTTACTCCTGACGATAACTTCAAACCCGGTATTGTACTATGGCACACGTAAAAGAATTTTCCGTTGAAGAAAAACTAACCTCTCTTGTTACCCTTCAGAAAATTGAAAGCAAACTCGATGAGATCCATATCCTGAAAGGTGAACTTCCTATGGAAGTGGCCGACCTGGAAGATGAGATCACTGGCTTACATGCACGCCAGACCCGTATCGAAGAAGAGATCAACGGTGTGACCGAATTCATCGAGCAACGCAAAACGGCTATCAAAGATGCCGAAGCGCTGGTAAAAAAATACGAGAAGCAGAGCAGCAACGTAAAGAACAACCGTGAGTTTGAAGCGATCAACAAAGAAGTGGAAATGCAGCAGCTGGAAGTAAAGCTGGCGGAGAAGCATATCAAAGATGCTACGGAAGAGATTTCTGAGAAAGCCGTGGCACTGGAAAAAGCCAAAAAGAATATTGCGGCAAAAGAAAGCGTGCTGAACACCAAGAAAGGGGAACTGGAAAAGATCATCAGCGCCAACGAAAAGGAAGAAAAACATTTTAATAAACTGGCAGCGGAAGCAAAGACACATGTGGATACCCGTTTGCTGGCCAGCTATGAAAAGATCCGCAAAAGCTACCGCAATGGTTTATCCGTTGTTCCGGTAGAAAGAGATGCCTGCGGTGGTTGCTTCAATGCGATTCCTCCTCAAAAACAAAGCGAGATCAAACAGCATAAGAAAGTAATGATCTGCGAGAACTGTGGTCGTATCCTGGTGGATGAGGAACTGCATAGTGCTGTTGAAATAAAATAAGCACCTCACAACAAAAAGAATTGATGGCTGCCCGAAGGGCAGCTATTTTTTTTGCCACCCAATAACACGAAAGGACACAAAACGTTATGAGAGAGCGCATTTATGGGTATGAATTTTCGTGTTAATTCGTGTGTTTTCGTGGCTAATACATTTAATTTGCGGTAGCAATGCTGCAAAAGCTTTCCATACAGAACTATGCCATCATCGAGGAACTGGAAATTGATTTCTCCGGCAAACTCAATGTGATCACGGGAGAGACGGGTGCCGGTAAGTCCATTATTGTCGGCGCCCTTGGATTGATTCTCGGAGAGAGGGCCGATTCTGCAGCATTGGTCGATAAATCAAAGAAATGTATTGTGGAAGGGGTGTTTGACGCAGGTGCAAAAAAAGCGATCCGGCAATTCCTGGCCGATAATGATTTTGACAACAATGAGGAACTGGTAGTGCGGCGGGAGATCGGTACAAATGGAAAATCAAGGGCATTCGTTAACGATACACCCGTCACTCTTTCCCAGTTGAATGAACTCAGCCGCTTGCTGGTCGATCTTCACCAGCAGTTCGATACACTGGAAATAGGAGAGAGCGATTTTCAAAGAGATGTTCTCGATGCATTGGCCGGGCATGGTACCGTCGTTGACGAATACAGGGTCATTTATCGTCAATGGCAATTACTCGCAAAAGAAGCAGAAGTGCTAAAAACCCGGAAGCAACAACTGGATAAGGAAGCAGATTATAACCGTTTCCAGTTCACCGAACTGGAAGAAGCAGGCTTTAAAGAAAATGAACTGGAAGATATTGATGCGGAATTAAAATTGCTCAATAATTCAGAGGGGATCAAAGCGGCACTCAATAAAGTTTATTTTGAATTAAAGGAAAGCGAGGAACCAGTGGTGCAGCAATTAAAGATATTATTGAACCAGCTGAACACGTACGCTGCTTATCATCCCGATCTCCCTGCTTTGTTGCAGCGGATGCAGTCGGCCCAGATCGAATTACAGGATATCGCTGACAGCATCGATCATATCAGTGCTCATGTGAATTATGATCCCGCCAGGATCGAACAGTTGAATGAGCGTTTGTCCCTCGGTTATAAACTCCAGAAAAAACATGGGGTAAACACCACCCATGAATTACTCCTGATACGGGAACAGCTGGAGGAAAAATTACAGGCAGTAATCAATATGGATGATACGATCCGGCAAAAAGAAAAAGAACTGGAAAAAATCCAGGGACAGGCTACCGCGCTGGCCGCAACCATTTCAAAGGGAAGAGTGAAACAGGTCAAACCCCTGGAAGAAAAAGTAAACAAACTCCTGGCACAGGTAGGGATGCCCAATGCGAAACTGAAAGCAGACATTCAACACACGGATTTGAACAGTTCCGGAACCGATGCTATCGAGTTCTTATTTGATGCCAACAAAAGCGGGAAATTCCAGCCGGTCCGCAAAGTAGCAAGTGGCGGAGAGTTGAGCCGCCTGATGCTTTGTATCAAATCCCTTGTGGCTCAATCGATCGACCTGCCTACCCTGATATTCGATGAGATCGATACGGGTGTATCCGGGGAAGCGGCAAGGCAGGTGGGATTGATCATGAAAGAACTTGCGGCGAACCGGCAGGTGATCTGCATCACTCACCAGCCACAGATAGCCGGGAAAGCAACTGCTCATTTCTTTGTATATAAAGAAATAGTAAATGACGCCGTGAAAACAAATATCCGGCAACTGAGCACCGAAGAAAGAATAACCGCCATTGCCAAAATGCTCAGCGGGGAAAAACCAACAGCTGCTGCTATGGAGAATGCCCGGGAAATGGTAATGAACTGATCCCTTTTATTGCTTATCGGATTTATCCCACAACTTCCCTACTTCGTAAAACTTCGTTTTCATCGTAGTCCTCCACGGAACGCTGCTATAAGTGTGCTGGAAATACACGTAAAGGACCACTCAATTCTATTTACAGCATAATTCTTGTATTAACTTTCGATGTAATCTATACATCCGTAACCCTAAAATCCGAATCATGAAAACGCCTAGACCTTTACTCTTCTTATGCCTGCTGCTGTCGATGCAGATGACAGTCACGGCTCAGGTACAGTGGTACCAGAACCAGGACGGGAATAATCCACCTCCTTATGGAACAGTGGCTACGACCGTTCAGCGCTTTACTTCCAATACATTTATTGCCTGTTATCTCTGGAGCAGCAACAATGAACTGAATACCTGGAAGATCTCCAAAAGCAATGATAATGGTGCTGAACAAAAGACCTTTTTTACCACAGGAATTTCGGCAACCGTTGAGTGCAAGATCGGCAAGAACAATTGCGTCTATGTATTTGAGCGGAGTTTTACAGCCGAATATGCACCGTTGTATAAAGTGTATAAGCTCGATGTTAACCTGCACATGGTCTCACAGCGGAATATCAGTTTTCCCAATGGTTATACAGTTTATAACATCAATGCTTTTGAGATCGATGAGCAGGGCAATGTCTATTTTGCCGGGGATGGCCAATATCCCAATGCAGGCGGAAGTTTAAGTCCCGCCTCATTTGTGATAAAAGCAAATAAGAACCTGGTGAATATCTGGCAACGGATGGATTCGACCGAGACATCTTTTGCCCGTTTGCACGTTGATGGCGCCGGGCGGGTGCTGATCATACAGGATTATTATACTTTTTTCCCGGAAGTACGTATCAAAAGATATTCGTCCAACGGGCAGATCATGGCACCGTTCACGGTACAGACCGATATTAACCGTTACAGTTTATATTCTGCACTGGATAATGATGATAATATCCTATTGTATGGGGGTAAAACAGTAGAAGAGACATCACAGGCTATTTTCCTGAAAAGAGTATCCCGCTTTAACGGGAGCGTAGCCTACAGCAAAACTCACTTTACCGCTCCTTCTTCACAGTTGAATGATTTTAAAATTGATGAACATGGAAATATCTTCACACTGGTGTCGCAGTATTTTGGACCCGAAAACCAGAAAAGCAGGATCAGTCGTATCAATCTTTCCAATGGCAATATCGCCTGGAACCGCACAATCAATTTTGCCGATGATAGTTGTAACCTGTCAAAACTGGTGCTGACCCCCAATGAACGTATATATGCGGTGGGTGAACGGAGAAGCTGTACCTATTTTTCCAAAGGCTTTGCAATGCGGGTAAAAAAGAACAATGGCCAACTGGATGAAAACTTCCCCGCTCCCGACAGCGTGGCGTTCCAGCGTTCGCATTGGCTGGCAGACGGTATAGTGGATAATGACAACCAACTCATCGCCATCGGTAACACATCCGATTTTGATACTGTTACCTACAGCAACAATTATTTCCGCTCTTTCGCTGTGCGGTTCGGAAATAATCATCATGGTGGCGACTGTTTTGGTAAAGGAGGAATAGAATCTGCAATGACCGCAGATGCAGTAATGAACGCAGAGACGATCGAAGCAGCAGAAGCAACTGAAGAGACCGTTGGTACAAAACTGACCGTCTATCCCAACCCTGCTCAAAACCAGTTACTCGTCAGTAATCTTGACCCGGCCGAGTATGATCGCATGACGATCTATACGGTGCAGGGTGTAAAACTGCAACAACAAAGCATTAACTCCACAACAGGTAAGATGAATATCAGCCGGCTTCCGGACGGTCTTTACCTGCTGGTATTGAATTCGGCAACAACCATGAAAACAAAGACCTTTAAGTTCATGGTGAAAAAATAAGATCATCCTTGCGCAGATACAGGGAGCCATGCGGCTCCCTTTTTTTGTGATATATTACCGCTGTGAATACGGGAAAACCTTCATGTTATTCGGATCTTCAAATAGTTCTTCCCGCATCTCATGATTTTTGGCCCGTTCATTCTTGTATACCGCCCAGTCAAATTCCAGGAGAAAATCAGCAGCTGCCTGTGCTCCTTTCCGGAAGAGTTCGATCTTTTCTTTATCCTGCATAAAAAAATTGAGCCAGCTGTGTTCCTGCACATCGATATTCTTTACACCACGGTTAAAGGCCCTGTTCTTTGTAATAAAATCACGGTCGAAATTGAAGCGGATCGTGGAGAATAAAGAAGCCAGGTAACCCGGGAGGGTATTGTTGTTACGCCTGGCTGTGTCCAATACGCCGTCCTGCAACCGTATCCCGAAAGTAGGCATACGGGGTACCGGGTAGTTAGGGTTGTAAAATACATTGATGGGGAAATTGGATAAGGTGCCCCCATCGATGAACTGGACCTTATCAGGAATATCTTTTTTTTCATTTTGCCAGTTCAGGTGGCGGTCCCAGGTAGCAAAAGAGCTTTTCTTTTTTATATCGGTCAGGGTATAGGTTTCAAAGAAAACAGGGATGGACATACTCGCTCTTACAAAATCACCGGGGTGAACATCTTCTTCTTTTTCCCAGTAGAGATCCCACATCTGGGTGAATTCTACTTTGCGGTTGGCAATAATATCACAGGTGATCAGCGTCAGCATGGGCATGAGTGGGGCCTCGTTATTGGTTCGCCGCGGATCGGGATCAACTTTCAATGCCGGTATCCGCATAAAATGAGAAGAGAAGTCCGCATAATTATTAATGGTGCTTTGTTTGGGATCGGCTTGTATATGAAATGAAGAAATAAGGTCTTTGATCCATTGGTGGAATGCTTTTCCTTCATTCAGCCCATACCCGTTCTTCGCAAAGGATTTGAATTTGGTGGCCGCCACAACTACAATAATAACAACAGCGAGCAGGGTGGCAAAAGCAGCTACCCCGAACCATTTGGCCACCCCCGGCTCAAAAAAATTAACCAGGAAACAACTGAGGGTGAGATAAAGCAGGAAAATAAACAACCAGGAAATAAACAGAAAGATCCTGCGGATGATATTATTACCCATCAGCATCCGCTGAACGATTTTCTTTATCCATTTGGTAAAACCCCAGTTCCCTGATTTACCATCCACGAAAGAGAACATATCCAGTTTTACCAGGTGGTCGGTGATCACGGAAGATTTCTCATCTTCCTTATTGCCGGCACAGGCGAGCAGCATGGCGTTGATGGAACCGGCGCTGGTCCCGGCCATGCTAAAGAAACGTATCCCCATTTTTTCCAGTACATAAGTATAACCAACGAGGGCGATACCGAGTACACCACCACCTTCCTGCACCAGGTCCACATATTGATTGCCCTCCGCATCGGTCACATCGGATACTACGAGTTTCTTATTATTTTTTTCGAGATCAGCCCTTAGTTTAGTGATGATTCTGTCTACACCGCTTTGCTGCAGGAAGTCAGCTGTTGTTATTTTAGACGCCATCGGAAAGGTTTGACGAAAGATACGAAGAGGATGAAATAATTGTGAATAACCCGAAAGTGGTATAGTGTGTATCAAATTAGTTGTGGATATTTGGATTCCTCGCTTATAACTTTCTTCCGGGCTCCCTTAAAAGTATTGTAGCACCTTTTGAAAACATGGTCATTGAACGTTTTTTATATAAAATAATACAACAATGCTGATCTCTGTTGAACAACTTAAAGAATCCGCGAACCGGTATAAGTCCGGAAAAGACACGAAGGGCCTGGATAAGGCAATTCCCGATGAGGTTGCGAAAGGGAATATAGACGGCTCACAGGATAACCTGGCAAAAAGATTGGAATTGATAGAAGCGGTAGCACCCGAACCCGCCGAATTTGCATTTGAACGGGCTATTGGCAAGAATGATTCAGTGTACAGCAATTTTGTGGAATTGATCACCGGGACAAAACAAAAAGTAGGCAGGATCACTATAAAGAGCGGGTCTAAAAACAAGGGATATGCCACGGGGTTCATGGTTTCTGAGAGATTATTGCTTACCAACTGGCATGTATTCAACAATGAAACAGATGTAGCCGATAGTGAAGTGCAATTTTTTTATGAGTATGATATTTTCGGCAGGCCTATGCCCGGCGTTTCCTTCCGGTTAAAGGCCACCGATTTCTTTCATTCCTTCAAACCACTCGATTATTGTTTTGTTGCGGTGGAACCGGTGGATGTTACCGGCACCGTTGCTTTGTCTTCGATCGGGTATATCTTTTTGGATCCGGCTGCCGGCAAATTGGGAGATGAAGACATTGAGTTGCTGAATATCATACACCACCCCGGTGGGGATTATAAGCAATTGTCGATCCGCGAAAACAAGTTCACGAAAATAATGGCCACGACGCTGTGGTATGAATCGGATACAGCACAGGGGAGCAGCGGGAGCCCAGTGTTTAATGACCAATGGCAGATCGTTGCTTTACATCATATGGGAGTACCGGACATGACGCCTGATGGCAAGAATTACCTGGATATGGACGGGAAAATAATTCCCGCTGTAAATGGTAAAATAGACGAAACACGCATACATTGGATAGCAAACGAGGGGATACGTATCAGTGTTATTCTCAAGGATGTATTTGCCAGGTTTCCCGATTCTGCCTATGTCAATGGATTAAAAAAACAGCCCTCTTTATTTCCGGGAGGATCTCCTATGCCGGATAAAAATAAGGCAGGGGGAGAGCAAACAACAAAAAATGACAATGATATGGATACGACCAACACCAGTAAAGTAGAGATCTCGTTCCCGGCATCAATGATGGATGCCAGTGGCAATGTAACGATCAGTATCAATAATAAAAATGGCACGCCCGTTCCTGTTGCAGAAGATAGAAGAGTAGTGCAACGGATCGAAGACGGGCTCAATGAAATAAAGAAAGTAGACAAGGAGAAAGCAATAGATTTCTCTGCCTGCAAAGGCTACCTGCCTGGTTTTATGGGAGTGACGATCAAGCTGCCGCAACCCCAGAAAGCGTTGCAAAAACAAATTGCCAAAATGAGCAACGGCAAAACAGAATTGAAGTATTTTAAATACAGTGTACTGTTTAATGAGGTCACTAAAATGCCTGCGATGAGCGCTATCAACGTAGAGGGAAATCCTGCTTTGCGACTCGACAACAGTAAAAGGAGCGATGATTGGTTGCGTGATCACCGGATCAATATTGACGCACAGTTGCTGGATAAGTTCTATGCCGGGTCGGGGTTTGATAAAGGTCATATGAGCCGGTTCGAGGATGCTAATTGGGATGCCTCTGAAGCCGAAGCATTCCGCAACGGGATATATACCTGTTTTTATACCAATGCCTGTCCGCAGGTACCGGATCTTAACCGGGGTGGCGGTGTTTGGGGGAAGTTGGAGAAAGCGGTACTGGAAAAAGGCGTAAAAAAAGAGGCTGGTAAATTGGGCAGGATAACTGTATTCAACGGGCCTATTTTCTCCGATACGAAGAACAGGAAATTCAGAGAAGAGATCGTGCCGATGGAATTTTTTAAGATCATTGTCTGGCGGAATGATGACAACGAAGTGAAAGCAACAGGTTTCAAACTTTCGCAGGAAGACCTGGTTGGCAGCATAAAATTTACGGAATCGTTCGGAATACTGGAGGAGGCAATAGA
>DASYLC010000372.1:0-2195 GCA_036009775.1 Chitinophagaceae bacterium | reverse complement strand
ATAAATATTGACTCCTGTGCCATCTTCAAATATGAAGCAAAGCCCTATGCTATGAAGTTCTACCGGGATTCTCTTTTCAGGGTTTGCAGCCCATAATTTTTGAAAAGATCTGCCATCATTAGGCCCGTTATCCGCTTTTTTTATTATCAAATCCATTAGCAACCAGACCGCTCAGTTTTTCCACTTGCTATTTTAATGTCCCGTATTTACTGCAAATACTGCTAAAATTAATGGAACAAGCTTGTGGGAAGAGCGATATAGAAGCCCTGTATTTTTATTGATCTATTACTAATATAGTTAGCGAATCAGAAAAATTGTCGATTTTGGATGTTGGCAAATATATGTAGTAGCTATTATTTAGTAAAATGCCTACTATTCAATATATTATGAGCCTTACCGGAATATGAATATGCAAATTAAATAACGGTAATACATATAAAGACGGCAGTCTTTATCAAACATTAAACAAGATTCATTTTGATAAACCTGTTGATTGAAAATCAGTTTGTAAGATTCTGTCAACTGATCTTTTGGCTCAAATAAAAGATCATATTCCAATTAAACCTAATGGTATTCGCCACCGACCGGTCCTGTAAGACACAGAATACCGGTCGATTTTTCTTCCATCGGGTATTGCCATTGTTGTAGTTTGATCCGGGTTCGATAGTAGTTAGGTCCGGTGTCAGGGGGAACCGCATCTGTAAAACCAGGAACTTATATGTTTTGACCATTTTCCGTTTTGACAGGAATGACAATTGTTGTTTGAAATGGGGTGTTTTTGAAAGATGCGCCGTTCCTGGTCGCCCGGATCGACTGGGCTTGGATCGTCACGGATGGAAGGCGCTTTATCCGCCGATCCCTGCTAACTCTTTCAAAATAGTAGATTTACGGAAGCCCCAAACCTGTCCACCAGTTATTCAGATTAATGGTTTATGCTTGTTTTGCCATTTGTTTTTACTAAATTCGTCACCACTTTCTATCATACATTCAGGACCGGACTAATGAGAAAAATCTACTTACTAAGTACTCTAGTACTTACAGCCTTTTTTGGTAAATCTTCGTTTGCCCAGGACTTTTCCAATAAGGGAAAGGAATTCTGGCTGGCCTATTGTTACCACGTGGGAATGGTAAATGGAGGAGGCACTCCGGCAATGACCCTCTACCTCACCTCTGATGTAACCACAACGTATAATGTGGAGATCTATGGGGTAACATCATTGGCCAGCGGCACGATCAATGCTAACCAGGTTATTCCTGTTAATATCCCGAATTCCTATTTTATCAGCACTAATGGATTGACCACCGGGAGAACAATAAGAGTGACTGCCGTAAAGCCGATCGTTGTTTATTCATTCATCACAAGAAGCCAGGCCAGTGCGGCTACACTTTGCCTGCCGACCAATGTATTGGGAAAAGAATATTATTCATCCAGTTTTACACAGATAGCCAATGAGCTGAATGCAAGCTCTTATATCACGATCATTGCAGTGGAGGATAATACCAGTGTGGAAATAACGCCTACTGCGCCCACTACCGGCGGATGGGCTGCTAATTCAACGAATACGGTAACACTTAATAAAGGTGAGATCTACCAGGTTTTGGGAACCACATTAGGAAATAACGGGGTGGACCTCTCGGGCAGCAAAATAAGATCCGTTGCTTCCGCATCCGGCGGCTGTAAGCGTATCGCAGTATTTTCAGGAACCGGGAAGATCGCCATCGGTACACCACCTGCACCCCCGGCATTCCCTGGTACTTGTTCCGGTGGAAGCGCTGATAACCTGTACCAGCAATTGTACCCGGTCGCTTCATGGGGTAAGAAATTTCTGACAATACCCAGTTCAGGCCGGCCCTATAATCTTTACCGCGTCATGCGCAGCGATCCTCTTTCAAATGTATATGTAAACGGCGCGCTGATCCCTGCCGCATCATTTACCAATAACTATTTCCAGTTCTACAACAACCTGTCGAACCTGGTCGAATCGGATATCCCGATCTCAGTTGCACAATATTTTCCATCGGCGAATTGCCCGAGCAATCTGCCACCCCCTAATGATACATATGACCCCGACATGATCGTGCTCAACCCCGTCGAGCAGAATATCAATAAAGTAACGCTGGTCAGTTCTCCTTTGACGGTAGCAGGCACTCATCATCACCATTTGCATGTGATCATGCGCAATGGCGGAACAGGA
>DASYLC010000371.1:0-41687 GCA_036009775.1 Chitinophagaceae bacterium | reverse complement strand
TCTCCATTGCTATCAATGACTATTACAAACCCAAAGGAGCAGCGGAAGGGATCACCCTTACCACCTATTACAATTGCTCGTATTGGATCAGCCCAAAGATTACGCCCCGGCTCACCAAAGGCAGTCTGGTTGAACTCAATGGCCGTATTTACATCAACGCTTACGTTGGATTAGATGGAGAAGCAAAGGCATCGCTTAATTGCCATGTGAACAGCATTACTGTTCACCAACATGTCAAAGGAAGTGGAGAGCAAGGCAAAAAGGTAAAGGACGAAGTGGCTGAGGATTTACCATTCTAACATTTCAAATCAATCCAGGAGCACGAATGCTCCTGGATGTTTCTTCAGATTAAAGGCGGGAAAGCTGCTGCCGAAATTGCGGCAGCAGCTTGAGTTTCAGAAGATTTAATAAATGAAAATTGACGCAGCTACAAAGAAAAATAACAGCAAAAAGTGCTACTAATTTCATTCGTATTTTGTAACTTGAAATAAAGAGATTGTTATGAATGAAGGAAAAAATGTGGGCCTTTGAATTAGAGTTTCAACGGATATGCAAGTGCAGGGAGATAGTCCGGAACATCATGAAAAAAGAGCCCGTCTCTATGCTGAAGCGAAAGACTGGAATGTAGTAGCGATATATCGCCTTGATGCAATGTCTGGCAAATCTGTAATGGAATATCCCCGAGACCAAGCGGATGCTCAAGGACATTAAAAGCGGTTTGATAACCGGAATTATTTTTTCCAAACTTGCAAGGCTTGCCCGTAACACAAAGGAACTGCTGGAATTCGCGGAAATATTCAGACAGCAAGGAGCGGATTTAATTTCCCTGGGCGAATCAATTGATACCTCAACCCCTGCAGGGAGGATGTTCTATACGATGATTGCTGCAATGGCCCAATGGGAAAGAGAAGAGATCGCTGAGAGAGTAAAAGCGTCAGTGCCCATACGGGCTAAAATGGGAAAGCCATTAAGCGGTAGTGCCCCGTTTGGCTATCTCTGGAAGAAAGGAATTTGTAGTAGATGAAAGAACGCACCTGTTCGCAAACTGATCTATGAGCTATTTCAAAAGAATAAACGGAAGCAAACAACCGCCAAGGAACTGAATGAAATGGGCTACCGAACCAATACAGGCAAAAAGTTCTCGCATACGACTATTGGCCGTTTGCTTCGTGATCCAGCCGCCAAGGGCATGAGAAGGGCCAATTATAGCACCGGAGACGGAACGAATATCGTTATGAAACCGGAATCAGAATGGATCATGCTTCCTTGTGAACCAATCGTAACGGAAGAGCTATGGGAGGAATGTAACCGTATTTTAGACGAGCAGGAAAAGAGGAAAACCCCTAGCAGTAAAAAAGCACTGCACCTTTTGGCGGGCCTGGTGCATTGCGAGTGTGGTAAAAAGATGTATATATACCATACTGCCCCGGTTTACAAATGCCGGCAATGCAAAAGGAAGATTGATGTTGAAGATATTGACACGATTTTCCATGAGCAATTGAAAGATTTCTTTTTGACCGAAACTGATTTCAAAAGTGCCGAACAAGAAAAAGGAATCGAGATCGCCGAAAAAGAAACTTTGTTGGAAAACAGCAGAACTGAACTGGCAAAGCTGAAGAAAAAACTTCAGGAAATGGTGACCTCCGACTTGAAGGAGAAATGCCAAAGGAGCGATTCAGAGAGCTATATGCACCCCTTGAAGAACAGATGCAGCAAATAGAACAGCAATTACCAGAATTAGAGGCAGAGATAGATTTCCTGAAGATTCAGCGGATCAATACAGAAGTTGTCCTAACTAAAACCAAAGACCTCTATACCAACTGGGAGAATATGTCCTTTGAAGACAAAAGAAACATCGTTGAATTAATTACTGAACACATTGTAATTCAAAACGATACTATTGATATAGCCTTATCGTACTTCCCTCACCTCACCATCTCTCCCAAAACGGCGGAAAAGGTGAACAGGAGAACTGCATTGGTTCCGTACATCCAGCGCGCCGACATCTTTCATTTGCATGGCTCGTTGAAGAAGCACTCCGCAACCCGGAAAATAATAATCGGGGCTTAGCGTAGCGAAAACGATAAAGTCAATATCCTGTGCCGTAATACCCGCTCTTTCTATAGCGATCTTTGCGGCTTCAACACCCATGGTGGTCGTGGTCTCACCCAGTGCGGTCGGCATAACGTCTTTCTTTGATACCTGTCCGTTCCTGGATCCACTCATCACTGGTTTCCATGTATTTGAGCAGGTCGTTATTGGTAAAAACGTTTTTGGGAACGTACATACCGATACCGGCGATCTTTGAACGGTGCATAGCAAGCAATTTTAAGAAATCCACCCGGATGATCCCCGCCTGAATGGCTCAGTCGGGCATCGGGTCGGAAGGGAAGATAGGAAAACTGGGGAAATGAAACTGTTTCAACTCACAACTGTTTCATTCTGAACGAGCCTCCTCCTAACCACGCAAACGATAGCGTATTTGTAGATGTATCAACTACACAAAATCAACAGCCTTGTCTATTTTTTGGTGACCGGATCAGGTGTTTCTTTGCGCCAGTAAAAATATTTCTGATTAATAGCATTTGAAAGACTGTCCATCCCTCCAATCCCTTTGAAGACCATCCGATCCTTTGAAACCCGTTTAGAATCCGATCCTGATGAAACACCCATTAAATTTGTTTTGAAAAATCCACCGGCAATGTCTGAACCGCCCTGTATCAACGGGGCGGTTTTTTTATATTATGGTCTATTGCTGCCTGTCCGGCAGGCAGGTTTTTGGTTCTTAAAGAGCCTGTCTTTCCGCAAATAAAAAAGACGCAGGCATTGGAACAACCATAAACCTTAGACCATAAACTATAAACCTTTTTGTGGCATGGTTTTTTCGAGTATTCATTGTTCTCTTTTTTTGGGGTGGTTCAAAAGGGTAACCTGAGAATATACTCATACTACCTGATACAGGTAATGCTGTCGAAGGGAAATAGAAAGAGAATAAAGGGTTTTGGTTAACACCAAAGCCCTTTTTGTTGAGCATCGGGATTACATATTGTGGATAGCATATTAAAGAATATACATACACAACCCGCAGGGTCCTGGGGACAAACAATGATCAATTCATTTGAGTTTAATTTACTTCAACGGGGTCGCTGCAGTTGGAAATATCGCGGGTTTTCTCCTGTGATGAATATTTCTTGCCAGCTGTATAACGGACGATACTACAATAATGGCGATTCCTGTCCAGCCGCTCAGCACAACAGCAGCATCATTGTCCGATCCGGCGGCTTGTCTTTTCAGGATAATGCCATATAATCCCCATGCAACCGTCAATGCGAAATAGATATTCCGGTGCAGGAAGATCATGACCACGGAAATAATTATGGCCACACTGATCATAATGATAGTCCATTGAACAGGGGACAGGCCAAAGCCATCTTCATCCCATCCTATTGCCGTAAGATAAGACGCGGTGTTTGCAATGGCTGCAATAGTGATCCAGCCCAGGTAAACACTGAGCGGGAAATGAGTTGCCGTTTTCAATTCGGGTGGTTTGAGAGGGTCATAAATATTCAGCCTGCGGTGGATAACGGCCAGGCAAACCAGTTGAAAAAAGATTAGTAACAGGGAAACCAGGAGCCTTTCCTGTGTCCAGGCCACCAGCCAGGCTGCACTGGCCAGGTTGACCAGGATAAAAAGACCGTTCATCTGCAGTAATTCCGTATTGGCAGGATGTTGCTTATCGTGTTTATAGGCAATGACAATGTGGTAAAGACATAAAAGCCCCAGGGTTATGTAAATAATTCCCCAAATGCTGAAACTTATCCCGGCAGGGGTGAAAAGTGTCTCATATTCAGCGGATACTTCTCCCACATTTTTTTGATTGACCATTTTAGCCCCCGTCAGGTAAACCATGGTGAGCTGAACGATCAGACTCAATGCGTTGAAGATGGCCAGTGCTTTTACCTTTCTCATGGTTGGGTAATTTTTATATGATATTTGGCCAAAAAACTATGCCAGCCTCTTGCTGGCACACTATTTTCAGGAGTCTTATCCTAATAAACCAACCATGAAGGCAATTCTGCTGCTGGCCGTCGTTCATATACTGATCATGCATCAATCCCGGAAGAAAAATAGTCAAGGCAAAGAAGTTTTGCCGGCGCCTTCAAGCGCCCCGGTAATTAAACAAAGCGGTCCCGGTAAACAGGTCCACCCGGAAGTTTTATCCGTTTTTTATTATGTTGGTAAAAGCAGGTTCGCAGCAAACTCCCCTGTTACAGGATTTTAATGACCGGTTGATCAGGAGGCCTGCCCTTTATTGGAAGAGATACTTTCTATCCAGGCCTTTATTTCATCCCGGCTTCTGTTCAATTTTTCCGAAAGATGTTCAAGGAGATCGTTTTCATTACCGGGGCTGTAGTCAAGGTCTTCATCTGTCAGCTCAATGTTTGTTTCCTTGATCCGTTCTTTTACTTCCGCCCAGGGAGCCATTAATTGTAAAGAATTTTCTTTTGTCATAGCGATGTAATTAAAAATGATCATGCACGACCAGGGTCATGCATGATCGGTTGATACTTATGCTGATTGTGTATCTCTTAGTATTTTGATCCTGTCATGCGATTTTCTGAGTTTCGCTTTTTGTTCAGTGATCAGCTCCCTTACATCAGGAGAGATGCCATCTGTATCCAGTGCTGACTGATAGGCCCGTTGTGCAGCATCTTCTCCAAATTCGCAGGAAGCCAGTATTGCTTTGCGGTTATGACCCGTGATCACCGCTTTTACATCCATCCACACCCTGTAGATCTTTCCTCTTTGGGTGGTGCCTTCAGCGGGAGCCTCCCCATTGCGGGAAACGATTTTTTTCAATTCACCCAGGCAGTCCCTGCTTACGGTTGCTACTTCGATAAAAAGATCGCGGAGATCAGCATCCTCAGGTCTGGTTTCCCCTACTGCTTTTTCATATCCTTTAAGACGATCATTATTGATCTCTATGAGGTCATTAAGGACCTCAGCATTTTTTTCGTTTGTTGCCATAACCACGTTTTAGTTTTTTGCACAAAATGTTGTTTACTTATTACTGCTGGAGAGGAAAATCATGCCAGCGTAGGATTCCCGCCGGAACGGCACTCCCGTGGAAGTCCGGGAAGTATCGCCGAGAAAAGATGAGGAAATTCTTTCACGTCTTTCCCCAAAGACCCTTATGGATAAGGCCAAAAAAGACTGGTATTATAGTTGAATTGGTATAGTCAAATCATCGTTTATGACTACGGACCCCAATCTTCAATTTGTCACAGAAAAAATCGCATTGCTCCGCTCAGCAGTGATGTATAGCATGAGCAACAGTTTAGTAAAATTGCCCAACGATATCGTTAACCTGGTTAAGATCGATGACGAGGGGTATATCTGGTTCCTGGCGCATTTTCCTTCGCAATCTTTGAATGAATGCGAAAGAGTGTTCCCGGCCCGTCTCCATTTTTTCCGGAAAGGCTATGATTTTTATGTAGAAGTTAGCGGCAGGGCTACTATCGAGGATATTATAGTGGAAGCCGGTTGCAAACAGGTCGGGGATATTGATACTAAAAGAACTGTACTGGTTAAGATGACGATGCCCAATATTGAATACCGGGAACCGCATGCCAGAAAAGATAAATCAAAACTACAGGTGCTGGTAGAGAAAAGTTATAAATGGATGCTGAGGAATGTGGGTTTTCAACACACCGAAGGCTCTGTATTTGGTAAAATACATCAACCCCATTAAGATGAGTAATAAATTGGAATTGATCAGAAAAAAGGTGGAAGCGATTCAGCATGGGCTACTTCGCTTTAGCGAGGGCACGATGCGCCAAACAATGCAGGTCAAAGCATTGGCGGGGAATGAATCAGGCGTTAATTTCATCATTAAAGACGAAGGTCATAAAACATCGCTGCTGAACCGCGAAGTGAACCTGATACAAAAGAAGGATGACGATTATTTATATATCTCGGGTGAAGTGGATGAGGAAGTAAAAGCAAAGGACAAGACGATCTCATTAAAGATCATCAAAGCTTTTTGGTTTACCCGGAAGAAAAAGGGAAACGCGATATGGCTGCAGGAAAAGTTTACGTATATGAGAGACGACATGGAAAAGGCATCATAATTTTTTCATCAAAAAATAATAATTGGCACAATAGTTGAAATTATTAAGATAGTTCTCTTTAAAAATAATAGTCAAAAGGAAACTCAAGAATATTATTTCGACTTCTTTGTCAGTTTCAATACTTACATCGAAAATCAGTAAAGAGAATAAAGGGGATTTGGTCAACACCAGATCCCTTTTTTGTTGCGCATGGGAACATGGAACAGTAATTAGAGAGTAGTCAGGGTTGTTGTGTTTCCTGCAGATGCAACACTTCTTTTGCAAACTTTCCGCACTGCTGCTGCACCGTTTGCAGATCCTTTGATTTGATATACGACCCGATCACATGATCCCCGGCTTCCGGCACAGGCACCTGTCTTTTCAAACTATCCGGGGTAGCCAGCTGAACGAACATTCTTTTCATCGCGGAAACTTTTACCACGGGATCCTGGTGCTCATCGTCCTTATAATAATAGAGCAGGAGAGTGGGTTGTGTGATCTTTTTAAAAGTGGATTCTTTCATCGTCGTTTCCAGCAGTTCTTCCAGTTGCACGGTGGATTCGATCCGGTATTTATTGTTCCAGTACCGGGCATAGGCAGCCGTGGTATCTTTCGCCCTGTTGTATTTTCCCTTTACGAATTGGGCGATCTGCAGACCCCAATGATTATTGAGCAGCCATGCTTTGGAATCATTGATGGCGATATTGGGCGATAAAAGGATCAGGCCTGCAATGTCGGGATACTCGGCAGCTAATTTTAATGCCAGTGTACCACCGGTGGACGTGGCCATCAAAATGATCTTCTTCCCCAGTTGTTTACCAATGGCATAAGCTTCCTTGGCGGAGTTCCAGGCTTTGTCGGCGGTAAAATTCAATAAAGGCTCCGTAGTATCGATACCATGATCGGATAGTCTTGCCAAAAAAAGATTGCAACCGAACTGTTGTGCAAGATCGGTGTGGACCGGGTCGCCTTCTTCCTGGCTGGCGGAAAAACCGTGGAGATATACGATAGCATACTCTGTTTTTGTCCGGGATGAATCATTGAACCAGATTATCCTTGCCTCATTATCGGGCTTTAGTTTGTGTTTTGCCTCATTAGTACTGATATATTGTTCCAGCGTCGTTGCTTCTGCCGGGATAACGGGAAGGTCTTTTGTGTATTTTGGACGGGTGGGTTGTGGACCCAGGAAATAAACCAGGATGAGTACTAAAAGGATGATGCCTAGCCATTTGAGGAATTTCATAGCGGCTGTTTTCATAAAACTAATATAAATACCTGTTTTAAACGGCATTAAGGTTCTATTAATTGGTTCTTTCTCTTGCTCCCCCGCCCGAATTATCGTACCTTCGCCGCTCGTTAAAAAACAGCTATTAGCTAATAGCTGTTAGCCTTTAACCCGTACAAGGTCCAAAGCTAGCAGCCAAAAAAGCTAACAGCTAAAAGCTGAACTCATGGAAATAAGAAATATAGCAATCATCGCCCACGTTGACCACGGTAAAACTACCCTGGTCGATAAGATATTACATGCCACCAAAGTGTTCCGGGATAACCAGGAGACAGGTGAACTGATCATGGATAGCAACGATCTCGAAAGAGAAAGAGGTATCACCATTTTCAGTAAGAACGCGGCGGTAGTGTACAAGGACGTTAAGATCAATGTGATCGATACACCGGGTCACGCCGACTTCGGTGGTGAAGTAGAAAGGGTGTTGAAAATGGCCGACGGCGTTTGCTTATTGGTGGATGCTTTTGAAGGCCCCATGCCGCAGACAAGGTTCGTATTGCAAAAAGCATTGCAGCTGAACCTGAAGCCGATCGTTATCATTAATAAGGTCGATAAGCCGAATTGCCGTCCCGATGAAGTGCATGATGCGATCTTTGAGTTATTCTTTAACCTGGATGCAACAGAAGCACAATTGGATTTCCCAACCTTTTATGGTTCAGGAAAAAATGGCTGGTTCAATGATACCCTGGAACAGATCGAAGGAATTACTCCATTGCTCGATGGTATCGTAAAATATGTGCCGCCACCTAAAGTGAACGAAGGACCGGTGCAGATGCAGATCACTTCACTGGATTACTCTTCTTTCCTGGGCCGTATCGCCATAGGAAAAGTAAGCCGTGGTGTTTTGAAAGAAGGACAGAATGTAGCGCTGGTACAGGCCGGTGGAACGATTAAGAAGACCAAAGTAAGAGAATTATATGTGTTTGAAGGAATGGGCAAGAAGAAGGTAACAGAAGTAATTGCCGGAGATCTTTGCGCCGTTGTGGGAATAGAAGATTTTAATATCGGTGATACTCTCGCGGATGCAGAAACACCCGAAGCATTGCCGGTGATCAGTGTGGATGAGCCTACCATGAACATGCTTTTCTCGGTGAACAACTCTCCTTTCTTTGGAAGGGACGGGAAATTTGTTACATCAAGACATCTCCGCGACCGGCTGATGAAAGAGACAGAAAAGAATCTTGCCCTGAAAGTAGAAGACAGCCCGGAAGGGGATAGCCTGATGGTGTATGGTCGTGGTATCCTGCATTTAGGGATCCTGATCGAGACGATGCGCCGTGAAGGATATGAACTGACCGTTGGTCAGCCACAGGTAATTGTAAAAGAGATCAACGGAAAGAAATGTGAACCGTATGAGAACCTGGTGGTGGATGTGCCGCAGGAATTCGCGAGCAAAGTGATCGACCTGGTAAGCCGCAGGAAAGGCGAAATGCTGATCATGGAAACAAAGGGAGAAATGCAGCACCTTGAATTTGAGATCCCGTCAAGAGGTCTCATCGGGTTGCGTACGCAAATGCTGACCGCTACGACAGGTGAAGCTGTGATGGCGCACCGGTTCACTGAATACAAACCCTGGAAAGGCCCGATACCCGGAAGAGGAAATGGGGTATTGCTTTCCAAGAATACAGAAAAGACAACAGGTTACTCCATTGATAAATTACAGGACAGGGGAACATTCTTTGTTGATCCTGCAGAAGAAGTATATGCCGGCCAGATCATCGCGGAGAATATCAAACCCGGCGACCTGGTGGTGAATGCCACGGAAGGAAAAAAACTGACCAATCACCGCGCCAGCGGAAGTGATGATGCGACCAAGATCGCACCCAAGACACAGATGACGTTGGAAGAATGCATGGAATATATCCAGCAGGATGAGTGTATCGAAGTAACACCCAACTTCATCCGTATGCGGAAAGTGATATTGAACGAGGATGAAAGGAAGAAGGTCCAGAAGAAGATGGAAGCCGAAGCGGTATGATCAGCAACTCAATAAAACCATTCAGGGAAACACAGGTATATTACCTGTGTTTTTTTTGGATCATTGGTAAGCGTAAAGATGGAAGCGGAAGCGGTATAAAGGTTCGGATCATACCACTTCGTTGCTTCACATCTTATTTACTTTATCCTGTAAGGTGGTTGCATTCTTTGAGCTCAGCGTTTTTAACTCATCCACCATTTTCTGGGCCATGGATTTGTTCTGCTGTGCTATATAGATAAGCCCGGCATAATAGCGGGCATTTTCATTGACAGGACTCAATTCCGTCGCTTTTTTCAGACTCTCCAGGCCTGAAGAATAGTTCTTCAGCATATAGTATGTGTAACCGAGCTCCACGTGAGCTGCTGTATAGGTCGATTCCTGCTCAATGGCTGTTTTAAGATAAGGTAAAGCTTCATTGTATTTGCCCTGGCTGTTCAGGCAATAACCTATCCCAAAACAGGCTTTTCTCTCCGTTGGATTAATGGCCAATGCTTTTTTGTACCATCTCATGGATTCATCCAGGTTCTTGATATTATCACGGTAAACTTCTCCAATGCCGTTATACGGGACATGGCTTTTGGGATCAACAGCGATCGCGTCATTATAATGAGCGATGGCCACGTCGTTTTGTTTTAACCGGCTGGCCGCAAAACCCAGCTCAAGGTGAGTATTGAGATAGTCGGATTTGATAGCTTTTGACTTATCGAGGGCAATAACGGCGTCATCATATTTTTTCAGGGCATTGAACATAAATCCTTTGCGGTACCAGTAGAGATAATCTTTGATCTCCGTTTTGGTATACTCCTCGTATTTTTTAAAATATTCGAGAGCCGGTGCATAATCTTCCTTGTAATAACCGATAATGCCCAGCTGTTTATGCGCCAGGGAATAATCGGGTTTAAGCTCCAGGCAACGCTTGTAATGAACAATTGCTGAATCGTACTTGTCCGTCTTTTCAAAGGCGTAACCCATTTCGAAATGCACTTTAGGGATCGTGGACCATTTTAGGGCAGCTTTGCGGAGATAAATAAGGGCGGCAACATAATCCTTTTGATCATTGCTGCACCAGCCCATTTCATACCAGGCCGCGGTATAACCCGGGTCGATACGGGTAGCTTCTTTAAAGGCGATCAACGCTTCCTTTGGTTTCTTCTCATCTTTTAATGCAATTGCCTGTTTATAGTAATCTTCAGCGGTTTGGGCCTTGCAGAGACCGGTAATCATTAACAATACAGGCAAAAGCAATAAGTGGCGGCGCATAAAAGGGAATTTAGGGTTCAAATTTCCGGATTTTGTTTCGACGGGTCAATACCCGCTGGTACGGATAGATGGGTTATTTTAAGTTTGGTTGCAGAAGCCCGTAAATTAAGGGAAACGAATATCTTTGCGGAAATTGGATTGGAATGAAAAAGTGGGTACGGGCATTTATCTTCACCATTGTTTTTTTGTTGGCCTCCCTTCACTATGCAGGAGCCCAGTGTTCCATTTGTACCAAAACCACTCAACAACTCGGTGAAAAACCCGCCAGGGGCATGAACTCCGGGATCCTTTACCTTGCTTTCGCCCCTTTCGCTATTGTAGGCTATATCGGTTACCGCTGGTGGAGTAAGAATAAGGAAGCCTGATCCCATCCGTAATAATTGGTTATAAACAGTTTCTAATTTTCTTATCTTAAGCAGATAAAACTGACCATTATGCGAAAACTGTTGCTGCTTATTATTTTACTCCCCCAATTGATCGTTGCACAGAAATTGCCTTCTGTCGAAGAAAAAACAAAAGACCTCAAAAAGTACGAGGGGTTCATGAATTTTTACTGGGATGAGAACAGCGGCAAGATCTGGCTGGAAGTGAATAAATTGGATACGGAGATATTATACTACACTTCATTACCGGCGGGCCTGGGCTCGAATGATATCGGCCTGGACAGGGGTTTGCTGGGCGGTGAACGGATCGTAAAGTTTTCAAAGACGGGTAGAAAGATATTACTGGTACAACCGAATTATAATTACCGTGCCCTTACGACTGATATGGCTGAAAAAAGAGCAGTGGAGCAATCCTTTGCCCAGTCTACACTCTGGGGTTTTACGGCAGAAGCGGAAACCGCAGATCATTTTTTGGTTGACGCCACCGACTTTTTAATACGGGATGCGATGCAGGTAGCTTCCCAGCTGAAAGCAACCCAGCAGGGAAATTATTCACTGGATAAAAGCCGGTCGGTCCTTTACTTACCACGGACAAAAAATTTCCCGCAGAATTCGGAGTTTGAAGCGACCGTTACATTTATCAATACCGATGGTACTACAGGCAATTATGTAAATTCTGTTACGCCCTCTCCTGAAGCCGTTACATTGCGCATCCATCATTCTTTTGTGCAGTTGCCCGACAACGATTACCAGCCAAGAGAGTTTGACCCCCGCAGCAGCTATATTCCTGTTTCATTTTATGATTACAGCACACCCGTTTCACAGCCTATTGAAAAATATTTTATAACAAGACACCGGTTAAAGAAAAAAGATCCGTCCGCCGCGATGAGCGAAGCGGTGAACCCGATCATTTATTATCTCGACAACGGCACACCGGAACCGATCCGCAGCGCTTTACTGGAAGGAGCAGGCTGGTGGAACCAGGCTTTTGAAGCAGCCGGTTACAAAAATGCTTTCCAGGTAAAACTATTACCCGAAGATGCCGACCCGATGGATGTACGCTATAATGTGATCAACTGGGTACATCGTTCTACCCGCGGATGGAGTTACGGGGCATCTGTTACAGATCCGAGGACCGGGGAAATAATCAAGGGGCATGTAACGCTCGGTTCATTAAGGGTAAGACAGGATTATATGATCGCACAAGGTTTGTTAGCACCATTCGAACATGGTAACCCGACCGATGATCCCATGTTGAAGATGGCATTGAACCGTTTGAAACAATTGGCTGCGCATGAAGTGGGCCATACATTGGGATTGATGCACAATTATGCATCCAGCGTAAGCGACCGGGCCAGTGTGATGGATTACCCGCACCCGCAGGCGATGATCAATGCAAAAGGAGAGATCGATCTCGGTAATGCTTATGACAATAAAATAGGGGAATGGGATAAAGTAGCTATCACCTGGGGTTACCAGGATTTTCCAAAAACTGCCAACGAAGGGAAATTATTAAAAGACCTGCTTGCCGGCGCACAAGTGAAAGGATTGCAATTCATCTCCGACCAGGACGCAAGGGCAGCAGGAGGCATGCATCCGCAGGCACATCTCTGGGATAATGGGAACGATGCAGTAACAGAATTAAAACAGGTGTTGAAAGTGCGGGCAAAAGCGCTTTCGGATTTTGGAGAGAGCAATATCCGCTTTGATATGCCCATGGCGATGCTTGAAGATGTTTTGGTACCGGTCTATTTTTATCACCGGTACCAGCTGGAAGCCGTAACCAAGTTGTTGGGGGGAATGTATTATACCTATGCTTTACGGCAAGGGATGCAGTCCAGGACCGTCGTACTCAGCAAAGAGGAGCAAGGCAGGGCGCTCGACGCGATCATCGATTGTATCGATCCGAAAATACTCGGGCTTCCGTTGCGCATTATAGAATTGATACCACCACGTCCTGCGGGTTATAATTTTTCAAGAGAATTATTCAGGAAGAGAACAGGCTTATCCTTTGATGCATTGTCACCGGCAGAGACCGCGGCCGACCTGCCTTTTTCCTTCCTGTTCAATCCCCAACGGCTGAGCAGGATGGCGCAGTTCGAAATACAGAACAAAGGACTGGGTGTGGGAGAGATGATCAATATCCTTATCAGTAAAACATGGAAAGCTCCCAGGCTAAGCGGTATGCAGGGATTGATACAACTGCAAACAGAACAGGTATTACTTACCTATCTTTTATCCGCAAGTGTAAATGACAATAATTCGTTCATCGTAAAAGCAACCCTTCAAAAAAAACTGGCAGAGCTGAAAGCATTTATTGAAACGCAGAATAAAACAGTAGCGGATGAAACTTATAAAGGGCATTTATTGCTGGCATTGGAAAGAATGAAGACGCCGGCAGACGCAAAGCCTACCATTCATAAAGAGATACCACCGGGTGCACCGATCGGTTGTGATTGGGAGGAATACGGAAACTAACGGATCATTATTTTCTGGACAGACTGGTTTAGCCAGAGCATATAGATACCTGCCGGCAAATGGGAAAGGTCAACCTCTGTTGTTGCTGATACAATTTTTTTCTTATAGATGAGCTTCCCGGCCAGGTCCAGTATTTTCATATCGGCAGGGGTTATAAAATTTCCGCTGATCACGATCTTGCCGTTTGCAGGATTGGGATAAACCGAAAACTCATGGCGATCGCCCGTTATTACTAACCGCGTAGGTGAATAAGAGATATTGGTATTGACCTCCACAAACCGGATACGATAATAATTTTTACCGGCAGCAGGGGCTTCATCGATCATGGTATAATGATGGGCCTGGTCGTTAGGGGCAACAGATCTTATAGTTGACCAATGACTTGCATCCGGGGATCGTTCTGCTACAAACCATTTTATGGCGGAAGGATTTCCAAGCTCCCATTTCAATAAAACTTTTTTATCAATGCGGCTTGCACTGAAGCTGATCAGTTGAACGGGTAACAACATTCTGCAATAGCCCGCAGGATCGGTTGACCTGGAAAAAACATAACCGGAAGAAGTAATTCCATCAGTACCGTCAACGCCCGGGCGGATCGAACAGGTACCCAGGCTGTTTATTTCATTCCCTTTAACTCCACCATCCACAAAAGCATTGGCATGAACGGGGCCGGAAAAATAAATGACGCCGCCGCTGCCCCCGCCACCGCCGCCAAAACACCGGTTATTTACAGAACTGTTATCCGAAAGTCCGCCATCACCACCATTTGCTTTCATTGTAACAGCGGCCGAATAATTGCTGACATTCATAATGATCGTTCCTCCAGCACCGCCTCCGCCTGCTCCGTCAGAAGTAGAAGCTCCTCCCTTGCCTCCATTCGCACTGATAGTTCCTGTTCCCCATACATTAGTGGCCCAGATAAAA
Organism: Chitinophagaceae bacterium; assembly: GCA_036009775.1. Lineage (GTDB taxonomy): Bacteria > Bacteroidota > Bacteroidia > Chitinophagales > Chitinophagaceae > JJ008. The sequence continues at coordinate 27,269 of DASYLC010000371.1, read as the reverse complement.
ACGATCCCGCCGCCATTTCCACCGTAGTTCATTAATGCGGATCCATTGTTTGCGTGCCCGGCACCACCACCACCGCCTAAAAATATCTTCGTTCCGGAAGAAGAGTTTAAGGCCCATCCGGCAGCGCCCGAGTTATTGTTGAGATTACAGTTAAAGGGGCCGCTGCTACTGTTGCGGCCTCCGGTTCCCCCTGCAGCCAGGTTTGCACCACCACCTCCGCTATTATTATGATTATTACCACCCCCGCCGCCGTTGGCAGAAGCACCCTTGCCTCCTTTGAAACTGGCTGAGCTCACAGTGTTTATGCCTTCTCCTTTATAAGCTCCGTTAGATGAACTTGCAGAAGCCGGATCATAGAAATAGCCGGTGCCCACGATCGGGTTGCAGTCTCCGCTATGCGTTAAATAAGCGCCGCCACTGTAGCCGCTGGAATCTGCATAGATAGGCGAGTTCACAGTAATATCCTGGTCGGCAAAAATAGCTATCACTCCACCGGTTCCTGCCGCACTGTCCCAGGGTGCCGCTTTAACCGTATCGGCCACATTGGCTGAAAAATATTCTCCAAATTGAACTAACTGTACTTTGCCGGATGTGGTGTTGTAAGTATTCAACAGGTTGTGAAACAAGAATACGGAATCATCTTTAATGTAACAGACCGTTCCGATCTCATAATTCCCTGCTTCGTTCATAGCCGTAACAGTTCCGAAGCTGCTTGTATTTGTTACATCGATAACAGCCCCCTTCATTTGTATGATCATTACCCTGCTGTTAACGTCCAGCCCGGTAATATCTTCCACAAGAACACAGGCTTTAGCGGGAATGATCTTAACGACTTTGTGGTAAGTATTCACAATGCCGGAAATGTTGGTTTGGGAAAAGAGGGGCAGGAAAAAAAATAAGCTGCAAATAAAAGAGATTATTCTTTTTTTGAAATAAGTGTCACTGCTTCCAGTAAAAAGGTAAAATTGTTTCATCAATAACTTCCAAGTTAGGAAGATTAACGGGTCTGTGGAATAGGTAAAATCCACAGGGCTTAATAACTGATCATTGCAGGAACTTCCTGAACTATGTTGGGGTTTTCCACAAGACCAATTGCTATGTTGCTTTAATGCGAATTAAAATCAGTTTACGTACCCCGTGCGGAAAACCCATATTTGGTTGTGAACTCTTTCCTGGTACCTAAAAACTTCGTTCCAGCTTTCTTGATCTCAAATAATTTAGAATTTACTTTATCGGCTATTATAAATAAGCCAACCTGCCTGATCTTTTCCAGGTTGCTCAAATATTCCCTGCACGGATCATTATAGAAATTGTTTAGTGCGGATGTATAATCCAGGACAGCTTGTTTTAAGTTAATAACAGAATCAACTTCGGTGATTTTTTCTATTTTGGAAAAACATAGTTGCCCCATTTTTATCGCGTTATTTAACGATTGTTTTAGTTCGGAGTTGGTGAGCTGAATTTTTTTATAACCCTTTATATCCATGAGTAGTTTAACCACCTTATCAATATACGCTTGTTGAGGTAAGCTAGTTTCGACATACACGCTATTAATAGAATCGTAATAAGCAATTGCCCGGGCAAGGGGAATGCCGTTTACCCGTTTTGTGTACTCCTCAGAGGTTTTTTTGATAGAAAGAATATGTTTGCTTTTGGTGCTGTCATTGCCCTGCATATTTGCGAGCATAAAAAAATCATTGGCCGCCTTAATTGTATGCTCATAGTCTTTAATTTCAAAATAATAAATGGCTAAAGAGTACAAAGCAATTTCATAGTCCGGCCTGATCTTCAGGGATCTTTTAAAATCAATAATTACGGAGTCGGGAGGGAAACCAAGTTCAACCCTTACGATCGCCCTGTTATTATAAGCTACATAGTTTTGAGGATCTGCGATCAAAACATTCTCTGTATAGAATTTAGCGCTGTCAAATTGTTTGTTTTCGAGGAAATAATAACTTTTCTTATTTAATTGGTCCGTCTTCTCCCTATTGGAATCATCATCATGCGATCGCTGGTTACAGGTACAAAAAAAGAAGGCAAAAAAAATAAGAGTACCCCTCATAAAATGGTTTTATGTGTATTGTCGCAGAAAGGAGGCGTTTTGGTTCGTTTGCATTGACAGAACCAAACCTGTTCGGGTTTATCAAAGACCACTTTCAGGCTCCGGAACGGAAGCCCTTCAATTTTTTTATGTGTACTGTCGCAAAAGGGTTCTTTTTCACTTAGCCCGCAACTGCACCAGGAATATAGTTTCCCCGGTTCCACATCAATTCCGGCGGGCTCACAGACGGCCAGTCTTGGAAGGTCTTTGCCAGAAATAAGTTCCATATTATTATTTATCAGCAATGAATTTATAAAGATTGAAATTCCCTTTCTGGTAGACCGATTCGATCTCTTTTTTTAATGCATTCTTATCAATTCCCTTCATCCGTTTTTGCTGGATGAGATGAAACGCTTTTTCCGCCAACAGCCAGAATGTTTTATCAGCCAAATGCGCTTTCTGCAACTGGTGGAGTATAATATCGAGCAATTCGCTGATCCCTTCCTTTTGCGAAGCCACTGTTTTTACAACAGGCACTTCGTGGTAATGTTTGCTGAAAGCAGGTGCCAGCATCAATCGCAGGTTTTTTACAAACAGGTCGGCATCGGGGCGATCGGCCTTGTTCACCACAAATACATCCGCGATCTCCATCAATCCCGCTTTCATGGTTTGTATCTCATCGCCTGCTTCCGGCACCACCACTACCACCGTTACATCCGCCAGCCCGGCAATTTCGATCTCGCTTTGACCCACGCCAACTGTTTCCACAATGATATGATCGAAATGAAATGCTTTGAGCAGATCGGTGATCTCGATGATCTTTGGATGCAAGCCTCCCATAGAACCTCTTGTGGCCAGTGAACGGATATAAACATGGGGATGGGTATACCAGTCGCTCATCCGGATCCGGTCGCCGAGTACCGCACCCAGGTTGAAGGGTGAAGAAGGGTCTACACAAAGCACCGCCACTTTTTTCCCGCTATTGACCAATGAGGCGATCAGTGCATCCACCAATGTGCTTTTACCGGCACCGGGAGGTCCTGTTATACCAATGATCTTTGTAGTCGCGGAAGGAAGGGATTGTAATAATGTTTCATAACCCGGGTGTTCGTTTTCCACCAGTGAAATACTCCGGGCCAGCGCTTTGATATCGCCCTGCTGCATCTGATCGAGTAGTTCTTGCCACATAGAATAAAAACCAAATCGTATGTTTATGTTTCCGCTTCTCCCTTCCCTCCCTGGGGAAGAGCAGGGGTTGAGGAACAAAAGTATGCGGAACAAGTTAGATTCATGGAGAAGCACGATCATTTTTGTGCTGATCATTATAATGATGACAGCGCTGTTCTTTTCCCGTGCCGTTCTTTCGGTCAGCATGATGGCGTTTGTCGCGGGTTCTTTTTTCCATAAGGGGATCAAAAAGCAATTCCTCCGGTTCTTTTCCTCGCCGTTGCTTTGGGGGATGAGCTTTCTTTTTTTTATCCCGCTTCTTTCGGGATTATGGAGTACTGACCGGCAGGAATGGATGGATGTGGTTCGCACCAAGTTACCACTGCTCTTCTTCCCATTAGCGTTTGCCGGCTACGGCATTGGCTACCGTTTTACATCAAAACAATGGGGTGGGCTGGGATATATTTTTACAGGACTCGTTACAGGAGGTGTCTGCCTGAGCCTGTTTAATTATTCGGTCGATTTTGCCGCGATCAATAAGAGTTACCTGTCTGCAAAAACGATCGTTACACCACTGGAAAACGACCATGTCCGTTTCAGCTGGCTGGTAAGTGTGGCGATCCTCCTGGCTGGTTGGTTATGTGTTGAAAAAAGAAAAGAGAATACAACCCTGGTGTATTGCCTGGCAGCAGTGGTCATCTTGCTGGTCGTCTACCTGCATGTACTGGCGGTCAGAACAGGTTTGTTCTCATTCTATATAATGGTAGCCGGGACAGCAATATGGTTGATCATAAAAAAAATACGATGGCAATGGGGACTGGGATTACTGTTGCTCGTCATCGCCTTGCCGGCAGTGGCGTATAAAACCATTCCCACATTCCGGAACCGGGTGAAATATTTTTTATACGACAGAAGTTTTTTTAATAAAGGGGAGTATTGGCCGGGGTCGACAGATGCCGTCAGGATCATTTCACTCAAAGCCGGCTGGAATGTAATGCAGCAGCATCCTGTGAAAGGAGTGGGTTTCGGGGATGTATTGCCCGTTACCAAAACATGGTACGGGGAACATTATCCGGAGATGATCGAAAGCGATAAGATCTACCCGTCCGGTGAATGGATGATCTATGGTGCTGCAGCGGGCTGGCCGGGTTTTTTATTATTCAGTTGCTGCATGCTTGTTCCTTTTTTCATCCAAACAAATAATAAACTTCCCTGGTGGTTATTGAACGCAACAGCTGCTTTAAGTTTCCTGTTCGATATAGGGCTGGAAGTGCAGTTCGGCGTTTTTATTTATTCCTTTGTCATTTTGTGGTGCTATCAGTGGCTGAACGCTAAAAAGATGTAATCTTTGCACGGGATGCAATCATTATCCGTTGTAATTATTTGTAAAAATGAGGCCGGGATCATCGGCAAAACACTGCAAAGCCTGGAAGGGCTTACGGATGATATCATTGTTTATGATAATGGGAGTACCGATGATACAGTGGCGATCGCCAAAAAATTCCCGGTAACGGTGTATGAAAGTTGTTGGACAGGTTTTGGCCGGACAAAGAATATGGCCAATGAAAAAGCCCGTTATGACTGGATCTTAAGTCTTGACGCGGATGAGGCGATCGATGAAGAATTGAAAAAATCCTTGCTGGCATTATCATTGACGGATGAAAAAACGGTGTACGAAATAAAGTTTAAAAATTTCTTCGGGACCCAATGGCTCCGGTTCGGGGAATGGGGAAATGATAAGCATATCCGTTTGTACGACCGCAGGCAGGTAAACTGGGATGAAGAGCCGGTGCATGAAAAATTAGTATTGCCTGCAGGAACAGGGATCAGCCGGCTTAAAGGAAATATCCTGCATTACACAGCCATCGACCTGGAAAAGTACAGGATCAAGCTGTCGAAATACGCGGTACTGAATGCCGAAAAATATTATGAACAGGGCAAAAAAACAGGAGCATTCAGGAAATATGCAGCCGGTTTTTTTTCCTTCCTGCAAAACTACATTTTCAGGGCAGGGTTTTTGGATGGGAAAGGGGGGTATCGCTGTGCAATGATGACGTCAAGATACACGTATGATAAATATAAGAACCTGGAGAAAATGAGTAAGCAGATAAAAGATAATAACGAATAGATAAAAGTTGGGTTTTCTCCGGGAGCAAGAAATATTTTTTATGTTTTGTAATACTATATAAAATGAGATAAAAGCGAACTTTCCAGGAGGCTGGAGTTTTCAATTAGCGGAGTCTCAACTTTTATCTGTTAACTATTCGTTTTTAGTTACTATGACCAATTTTATTCCAATATTCCCGCTTGGCATCGTGGTCTATCCCGGGGAGGATCTGAACCTTCACATCTTTGAACCGCGCTACAAACAGCTGATCAGTGAGTGCCATACCGCTAAAAAGCCTTTTGGTATCCCCACGGTCATTAATAATAAGATACAGGATTACGGATCACTGGTGGAGGTCGCTGAGCTGTCACAAACTTATGATAATGGCGAGATGGATATCAAAACAAAAGGAGTAAAAATATTCCGCGTGCTGGAAATGATCACCGAAGTACCGGATAAACTGTACAGCGGCGCTATCGTCAACTATCCCGACAACTATGAACGAGGCCATCCTGAAGTGATGCGGAAGGTGATGAGAGGTATCCGGGAACTGCACCAGTTGCTGAAAATAAACAAGGAGTTTAAAAAGCCGGACAATGAACTCACCTCTTATGAAGTAGCGCATCATATCGGTCTTTCGCTCGAAGAAGAATATGAATTGCTCAACCTGCTCGATGAAAGACAACGGCAGGAATATTTAAAACGCCATCTCGCCAAAGCCATACCCATGATGGCGGGAATGGAACAGTTAAAAGAGAAAATAAAACTGAACGGGCATTTCAAGAATTTGGGCGGGGTCGACCTGGGGAAGTGATCTATCCTTTTTTCTTTTTGAGAAAGTCCTACATTTATATGGAATAACATTAAAGAATGTCAGTAACTCTTTGTTTTGATTTCGGTAATACAAGAAAGAAGGTCGCGATTTTTGAAGACGCGGAAATGAAAGGAGCGGTCGTATTGGAAGACGATAGCGTTGAAACCATTTCATCGCTGATCGAACAATACGGACCCGCCAAGTCCATTCTCTCTTCTGTCATTGATCATAATGAGGCGATCGAAGAACTGCTTGCATCCAAAACAAAATTTCATAAGCTAAGCCACCTGACCAGGGTCGCGTTCACTACACCGGTCGGTAAACCCGAATCGATCGGCGCCGACAGGCTTGCTTTGTGTGCCGCGGCTGTTCATTACTATCCCGGTAAGAATAATTTCGTGATAGGCCTCGGAACCTGTATCACGTATAACTTCATCAATAAGTACAATGAGTTTGTCGGTGGCGGCATTTCACCCGGTATGGAAATGAGGTTGAAATCATTGAATCACTATACCGCGAAACTGCCATTGGTGAAAGCCGACAGCAATTTGCCCCTGATCGGCTACGATACTACGACCAATATACTCTCCGGTGTGGTATTGGGCATGGCCAAAGAGATCGATGGCTTCATAGAAGCATACCGGGAGCGGTTCAGGAACTTTAACGTCCTGTTAACCGGGGGTGATATAGTGTATTTGGCTTCACACCTTAAAAACAAGATATTTGCAGACCCTGATTTAATCTTTAAAGGTCTGTATGCAATTAGTGAAGTCAATAACCCCTAAGAGAATCAAGACGTTACACTGCTTATCCCTGGCGTTCCTGGTTTTGTTTTTCAGTTCTGTTCAGCCTGTTTTTTCGCAGGATAACTCTCCTTATTCAAGGTATGGCATTGGCGACCTTGTTAGCCCGGTACATATCATCAACAGGGGGATGGGCGGCATTTCAATGGGTTATTCGGACCCTTATTCGGTCAATTTCAGCAATCCCGCTTCTTATTCTTCTTTCCAGGCATTACTGGAAACGAAATCGAAGAAAGTGATGTCGGGAAGGGCCATATTGGATGTGGGTGTGAATTTTGAGAACAGGACATTGCGGGAACCGAATACCACCAAAGCAAAATTTACAGCAAGCAATGCATTGTTCTCCTACATACAGGTAGGTCTGCCTATTAAAAACAACTGGGGTTTGAGTTTTGGACTTCGTCCTGTTTCCAGGATCAGTTATAATATTGTCCGGAATGAAAGACTGTTTGATCCGATCATGGGCACCCCGATCGACAGCGCTACTACGAATTATACAGGTACCGGCGGAGCGTATCTGGTATCGGTGGGTACAGGGTTTAGTATATTCCGCCGTGCGGGATCCAAAGGAGAAGAAAAACAAAAACTGAGCATTGGTTTTAATGCCGGTTATTATTTGGGTTCAAAGGATTATAGTACGAGAAGAAGCCTGATCAATGATACCGTGGCATACTACCAGGCGAACTATGAGACAAAAACAAATTTCGGCAGTTTATATGTCAATGCCGGTTTACAATACAAGACCCTCCTGAAAGAAAATGTACTGCTGACCATTGGTGCCGCAGGCAATTGGGGTCAGAAAATAAGTGCCACGCAGGATATTTTAAGAGAAACATATTTGTTTGACGATAATAGCGGTAACCTGCGTCTCGACAGTGTATCGGACAAGCGGAATATAAAAGGCAAGATCAATATTCCCACCTCCTATACGATCGGGTTCATCGCCCAGAAATTTACAGTGCCCAATAAAGAAGGCGGTTGGATGTTTGGTATCGATTTCACCCAGCAGAACTGGAGCCAGTATCGTTTGTACGGGCAGTCGGATTCGTTACGGAATAACTGGCAGATCAAGGTTGGGGGACAACTGAACCCCATTCCTAAAAGAACTTATTTCAGCAATGTGGCCTACCGGTTCGGCTTCTTTATGGGTCCCGATTATGTAAAAGTGCAGAACAGCAAGCTGCCGCAATTCGGTGCTTCCTTTGGCCTGGGATTACCTGTTGGCCGCAGTTCACAGGCGCCTAACCAGGTGACGCTGATCAACCTTGCATTCGAATACGGCAAAAGAGGAAATAATGATAATTTGCTGAAGGAAACTATGTTCCGTTTTTCGCTTGGATTCTCACTCAGTGACTTCTGGTTCATTAAAAGGAAATATGACTAAACCCCAATTCCCCGGAGGGGTTTTGGTTTCCGCATGAAAATAAAATCTTCACATATAGCGGAAGACAGTTTTGATCATCGTGTTCATTTTTTTAAATGGTTCCGGCCAATCGCTATCGGCTTATGGCTGGCAGCTTCCCTTTCCAGTTGCGAGAATGATGAAAAGATCATCAAAGACCTCACGGAAAAAGTGGTGATGAAGGAAGAAGCAGTGAACATGGAAAGCCTGCTGAGCCAGGATGGGAAATTGCGGGCAAAGCTGAAAGCGCCGCTGATGATCCGTGTATTTGACGATACCGTGCATGCGGATTTCCCCCAATCATTGCATTGCGATTTTTATGACGAGAATACGTTGATCGAAACATGGCTGGACAGCAGGAAGGGCCGTTACTTTGAGAACCTGAACAAGGTTTACCTGTGGGACAGTGTTGTTGTCATTAACCGTAGCGGCGATACATTGAAATGCCTGGATCTCTGGTGGGACCAGAACACAAAACTATTTTATTCCGATAACTACGCCGAATACCTCACCCCTGATAAAAAGATCTATCCCGGCAAGGGGCTCGAAGCCACACAGGATTTCAAGCGGGTCACATTCCGCTACCCGACCGGCCAGCTAAAAGTTTCCGAAGGCGGCGGATTTCCGAAATGAGTGCAGAGGGATTTGCTAAAGCAAGTTTTTTACCACAGTATTCGCCACGCGAATAACACAGAGTGAATACACACAGAATACACAGTTAATTTGCTGACGCAAATATCCAACGAAAGGGATTGGCCGAATGCCAGAAAGACACCGAAAGATTTTGTTGTGATAATTCATACTACTCATGCAATTCAAATCTCAACAACTTACTAACTTTAGTGTTACAGGTATTATCAACAACAATAAACTAAAAACCATAAACCATAAACATGGAATACAGATACATGGGCAAGACCGGTCTTCAGCTCAGCCTTCTTTCTTTCGGCAGCTGGGTAAGTTTTCATAAACAGATCGATGATAGTGTAGCGGATGAACTGATGGGCATCGCTTATGATAATGGGGTTAATTTTTTCGACAATGCCGAAGTATATGCGCTGGGCGAAAGTGAGAATATGATGGGCCGTGTATTGAAAAAGAAGAACTGGGACAGGACCTCTTATACCGTTTCTTCCAAAGCATTCTGGGGATGGAGGGGAACAGCGAATAAACCCAATCAAACAGGTCTCAGTCGCAAACATTTGGTGGAAGCCTGTAACGAAGCCCTGCAGCGTTTGCAGATGGATTACCTCGACCTGTATTTTTGTCACCGCCCGGATAAAAGAACACCTATTGAAGAAACGGTATGGACCATGCACAATCTTATCCAGCAGGGAAAGATCCTGTACTGGGGTACCAGCGAATGGAGCGGGGTGGAGATCATGGAAGCACACCGGGTGGCGCAGCAGTATGGGTTGATCGGTCCTTCAATGGAACAGCCCCAATACAACCTGCTCGAAAGAAATAAAATAGAAAATGAATTCCTGATGGTATTCAAAACAGTGGGGATGGGTACAACGATCTGGAGTCCGCTGGCATCCGGTCTTTTATCCGGGAAATACAATGATGGAATTCCTGAAGGAAGCCGGTTTGGTTTGACTGGATTTGATTGGTTAAAGGACCGTTGGATGAAGGACGAGATGCTGGGTAAAGTAAAAAAACTCGCGGCCCTTGCCAAAGAGATCGGGATCACGATGCCGCAACTGGCTATAGCCTGGACGATCAAAAACCCGGATGTCACTACCGCTATATTGGGTGCGACCAGCAAGTCACAATTAATGGAAAACCTTGGATCGCTGGAAGCGATGAACAAGCTGAACCCGGAGATCATGCAAAAGATCGATGAAATTGTACAGACGAAGCCGGTGTTGCCGGAGCATTAATAGTTTAACCACAGATTACACAGTTCGATCAATGATCCGCCTGGTCTATGATACTGAGCTGTGTTATCTGTGGAGCAATCTGTGAAATCTGTGGTTAAAACAGAAAGCCTCCCGTAAAAACGAGAGGCTTTAATTACATTGAGGGTGAACCGGTTGTTTTTCATAGATCGGCTACTGATCTCAAGTAGTTTTTCAATTGGATATCCGGATTAAAACGGGACGGTCCTATAGTCCGATTCAAATGTAGAGTTTGTATCTTTTATCTGCCAGCGGAATTACTGCTAATTATTTTGTTGTTGAAATTACCGGCACCGCAGTAGAATTACCTGCACAGTAAAGGGGAAGCATCAGGTCTTTTCCTATCTTCAGGCTTAAATAAGCGATATGTCATTTGCCAATAAAACAGCGATCATTACCGGGGGTACCCGTGGCATCGGGAAAGCCATTGCGTTGAAGCTTGCGAAAGAGGGTGCCAATATTGTGATCGCCGCTAAAAGTGTCGAAGAGAACCCCAAACTCGGCGGTACGATCTATACGGCAGCGGCCGAGATCGAAGCGGCGGGAGGAAAGGCGCTGGCGGTGCAATGCGATATCCGTTTTGAAGACCAAATACAGAACGTGATCGATAGGACCGTGGAAAGATTCGACGGCATCGATATCCTGGTCAACAATGCGTCGGCGATCTCTTTGACCGGTACGGAGCAAACTGAAGCCAAGCGTTTCGACCTGATGCAATCGATCAATGTGCGGGGAACATTCCTGGTGACCAAAGCCTGCGTCCCCCATTTAAAAAGATCTTCCAACCCGCATATACTTACACTGTCGCCACCCATCAACCTCGATCCAAAATGGTTTGAGAAACATGTGGCCTATACGCTGACCAAGTATAATATGAGTATGATGACGATCGGCTGGGCAGCTGAATTCAAAAAGGACCGGATCGCCGCGAATGCGCTCTGGCCACGGACCACGATCGATACGGCGGCTGTGCGAAATTTATTGGGCGGTGCCATGCTGGCCAATATGAGCCGTACCGTGGATATCCTCGCTGACGCAGCTTATTTTATCCTGAATAAACCTTCGGGTGAATGCACGGGTAATTTATTTGTGGATGAACAGGTGCTGGCAAAAGAAGGGATCACGGACCTGGAAAAATATTCAGTGGTGGCGGGAGCGCAGTTGTATAATGACCTGTTTGTGTAAGGAACTTCCTAGTCGCACGACCTGTACATCAATAATGTTACACCGGATCCATAACCGGTTGCATCGATCAATTTCAATTTGTGCCTGTCTTCGATGTTTTGAAAAAGCGGTTTGCCTTTCCCCAATATAACAGGATGGACTGCCAGCCTGTATTCATCAATAAGGTCCAGTTTAAGAAATGTCGTCGTAAGCTTTGCTCCTCCATATAACCAGATATCTTTCCCCGGTTGTTCCTTGATCGCTGTTACTTTCTCTTTGATATTATCGCTGATAAAGATCGCCCCGCTTCCATCATCTTTTTTTGTCGTTGAAAAAACATATTTCTGTTTACTGTGCAGCAGTTTATATGCATCCCTGATCTTTTGACCAGCATCTTCACCGGGTTGAAAATTGCCCCATTTCTCATAACTAACTCTTCCGTAGAAGATCAGATCTTTGTCGCTGAGTATCTCGTTGAGGATATCACCAAAATCGGTTTTATCATCCCTTACAAGCCAATTGATCTCACCATTCGGGCCTTCAATATACCCATCGAGTGTTATCGCTAAATTTAAAATTATTTTTCTCATGTTCTTTATTTACTGATCCAGGCGGCTGCTAAAGATCCCTCTGGCTGATGCTGCGCGAGCACAGCTGTTACAAATTTCCTGATATCATCTGCCATCAATTCGGGTTGCTCCATTGCAGCAAAATGTCCGCCTTTGGGCAATGTTGTCCATTGTTGAATATTGAAAAATTTACCGGCAAAATCTTTTGGCGGCAGGGGTTGTATTTTGGTTTCGACCGCAGCCGTCGGAACTTCGGTTTTCGTTCCTGTTTTATCAAATGGGTTGATCTTTTTTAAGGGGTTATACATAATTTGCGCCATGTCCTTTGCGATCTCTGTATAATGCCGGAAGGAAGAGTTAATGGTTTGTGTCGCCCAGTAAATGGTAATATTTGTCAGCAGCTCATCTTTTGTGTAACAGCTTTCAATGTCTCCATGGCAGTCACTCCAGCCATGAAACTTTTCGACGAGCCAAGCTGCCAGGCCCACAGGGGAATCATTCAACCCGTAAGCCAGGGTCTGCGGTTTCGTACTTTGAACCATATTATAGGCCCCTTCCATCATTTGCCATTTTTTTACGGTGTCAAGATATTTTTTTTCTGCCTTATCCAGTTTGTCAGGCGGCATAGTTAATATGTGATGGTAAGGGATCTCTGTCAAATGAATACCCAGCAACGATTCCTCGTGGTACAAGGCAATTTGCTCGGAGATCGAGGCACCCAGGTCGCCACCGTGTGCTATAAACTTTTCGTAGCTCAGTTCTTTGGTCACCAGGTGAGTAAAAAGTTTTGCGATCCGTTTAACATTCATTCCTGCCTCCGGCGGGATATCAGAAAATCCCTGGCCGGGGTTAGATGGAACGATCACGTCAAACGAGAGACCATTTTCATCTTCTTTTGTGAGTAAAGGAATAATTTTTAAGAACCGTACAAATGAATCAGGCCATCCATGTGACAATAGCAGGGGGATCGGGTGTTGCCCTTCTCCTTTCTGGTGAATATAATGCAGACCGTGGCCATCAATAGTTGTTTTAAAATGATCGAATGAATTAAGATACCGCTCCTGTTTTCTCCAGTCGAATTCATGCTGCCAGTACTCGCATAATTCTTTCAACCAGGATCTATTGGTACCATACTTCCATTTTTGATTTTCTATTTCATCTGGCCAACGCGTATTGGCGATCCTGCTTTTCAGATCGTCGAGAATGGATTGGCCGATGTTGATCTTAAATGGCGTTTTCATTGTAGTTGTTTTTAAAATAAACACAATAATCACTCCGCAAAAAAGGGTATCATTTTACACAATTGGGGAAAGAATTACATGAGGTGTTGAGGGGGCAAACACAAAATAAAAACCGATAAGTTGTGACAACAACTTATCGGTTTTCGTCTATCCTGTTTTCAACAGATATACTTAATCCTTTAATTTGAGCTCAGCAATGAAACTCTCTTATTTATACTTTCATGAGTAAGTGCCAGGTCTTCTCCTTGACACATCTGCATTTACGCTAATGTCGCCTGTACGATCTGTTCAATATCCAGTTTCCGCATAGCCATAAAAGCCTTTGCCGCCTTGCCTGCTTTTTCCGGGTCGCTCATGATACTGCTCAGCATAGTGGGAATGATCTGCCAGGACACACCAAATTTATCTTTCAGCCAGCCGCACATGCTTTCTTCTCCGCCTTCGGTAAATGCGTTCCAGTAATAGTCGATTTCTTCCTGTGTATCGCAATGGACAGTAAGCGATATGCCTTCGCTGAAGCTGAAATTGTGAGCCGCGTTACTGTCCATCACCATGAACTTTTGGCCAAGCAAGGCAAACTGTGCATGCTGCACCAAATTTTTATCCTTTTCATCGTAAAGAATACCGTCTGTTTTGGAGATCTTAAAGACAGAGGAATAGAATTTCAATGCTTCTTCGGCACGACCACACTGCTTGCCGGTAAACATAAGAAAAGGCGTTATCTTTTGTCCCACGTCGTCTAACTTACCGAGCGATAATTGCCAGGAGACGCCAAACTTATCACCAACCCACCCGTATTTTTCACTCCACGGATATTTTTCCAGCGCCATCATTACCGTGCCCTCTTTTGAAATTGTATTCCAGGCCTGTTCCAGTTCTTTTTCTGTTTCGAAAGTGCAGAAAAAGGAGATCGATGGATTCGGCTGGTACATAGGTCCGCCATCAAGTAATGTGATGCCCTGGCCCGCGATACTTATGGCCGTCACAATGGGTGATCTTGCCGTGATCCTGGCATCGGCAAAGGCGGAACAATACAATTCGGCGGCTTCGCCGGCGTTGCCATTGTACCATACGCAGGGTGTTATTTTTTCTTTCCTGTTCATAGGTGTCACCTCTGCCGTGGGAAAATTCGGTATTTCTTTAAAAATTCCATTAAAAAGAGGTAAAAGGAGCGAAAATATCCTTTAAAACGTAAAAAATACCTGTTTTTTTTGTGGCAATTTTTTGGCCTTCGGTCAATTTTGCCACAACAGGACGAGCCGAATTTATGACCGATTTTTTGTGGCAAAAAATGACAATCGGTAAAAATTTGCCACAACGGAGGATGCTGGTTTTTAAACCTGAATGCCTCGAAAAAGGTACAAAAAAAGAGCTTTTTTTGGAAAAATTAGTGGCTAAAGCAAGAATATTTCGCACGCAATTTTAAGATTTCGGGGGCCAAACCCGGGCACGGTTGAACCGGGCAAGGAAAGAACGTCACTACTGAAAATCAAACATAAACTGAGTTGCAGCTTCGGGAAGAATTGCGTCAATAAACGCTTAAAGCGGTCGCACAAAACTATAACCAAAGAAATATTATTCCTCCTCCACTCCCTGTCCCTTCTCCGGCCGCATCTGCGGAAACAACAATACATCCTGTATCGAAGAGTTATTGGTCAGCAGCATGCAAAGCCTGTCGATACCGATACCGATACCTGAAGTAGGAGGCATGCCGTATTCAAGCGCACGTAAGAAATCATAATCGATGAACATCGCTTCATCATCGCCGCGTTCTCCTAACCTGACCTGGTCCTCGAAACGTTCACGCTGGTCGATAGGATCATTCAGCTCGCTATAGGCATTGGCAATTTCTTTGCCGTTGATGATGAGTTCAAATCGTTCTACCAGTCCCTGTTTGTCACGGTGCTTTTTAGTGAGGGGACTCATCTCGACAGGATAGTCGATGATAAATGTTGGCTGCACATAATTCTTTTCGCATTTCTCGCCAAAAAGCGCATCGATCAGCTTGCCCTTGCCCATGGTATTGTCTACCTGTATATGCAGTTGCTTGCAGATGGAACGCAGTTGTTCTTCATTCATCCGGCTTACATCGGTGCCGGTATGTTCAGCTATTGCATCATAGATACTGATACGTTTAAAAGGAGCTTTGAAGGAAATAGACCGGTCTCCCATCGGCAGTTCTGTCGAACCGCAAACATCCATCGCCGCTTTTTCCAGCAACTGCTCGGTTTGTTCCATCATCCAGAAATAATCTTTGTAGGCGGTATAAAATTCAAGGATGGTGAATTCCGGGTTATGCGTACGGTCCATTCCTTCATTACGGAAATTGCGGCTGAATTCATAGACCCAGTCAAAACCACCCACGATCAGTCTTTTCAAATAGAGCTCATTGGCGATACGTAAGTACAAAGGAATATCGAGTGCATTATGATGCGTGATAAATGGTCTTGCTGTTGCTCCGCCCGGAATGGATTGCAATACCGGGGTATCCACTTCCAGGGCACCTCTTTCATTTAAGAACTCACGGATCGAATTGATCAGCTTTGTTCTTTTCAAAAAAGTTTCCTTTACGGCAGGATTGATGATCAGGTCGGCATAACGCTGGCGGTATTTGAATTCAGGATCGGTCACCGCATCGAATGTTTGTCCCTCTGCTTCCTTTACGATCGGTAAGGGGCGCAATGATTTACTCAGCAGTGTCAGTTCTTTTACATGGACCGAGGTCTCGCCGGTTTTGGTAATGAATGCATAACCACGGATCCCGATGATATCACCGATATCCAGTAATTTTTTCCAGACGATATCGTAGAGCGTTTTATCCTCACCGGGACAAAGCTCATCTCTTTTAATATATAACTGGATACGGCCATGACTATCCTGGATCACAGCAAAATTGGCCTTGCCCATATCCCGCACACTCATGATGCGGCCGGCGATACAAACATCGGCGAATTGCTCTTTGGTCTCTTCTGAATAATTCTTTTTTATAGCAGCAGAGTTATTATTAACAGGAAATAAAGGAGCCGGGTAGGGTTCGATACCCATCATGATCAGTTCAGCGAGTTTTTCGCGGCGAAGCAGTTCTTGCTCGGAAAGATGTTGTGTGCTCATAATTTGATTCTGGATGCATGATTCTGGATTTTGGATTCTTGATTCTTGATTCTGGCCCATAGCCCATAGCCCAAAGCCCATAGCCCATAGCCCATAGCCCATAGCCCATAGCCCATAGCCCATAGCCCATAGCCCATAGCCATTTCTCAAAGGGCACAAAGGTACTGGTTACAACAGATACTTTCTCAACCGTACTATATCATCTGTGGTTAAAAAAAACCCCCCGTTTTGACGGAGGGCTGCTATTTGATTGTTGGTCTTTATTTATTATTAAGGAAACAGCCCAGTTGAATACCAAAATACTGGTTCTTCAGGTCACCGTCATGGCCTTCTGTTACCAGGTTGCGTATACCTTTATTATAATTGAAATTGATCAGGAAACCATTCTTGGTTCTCCAGCCTGTGGTGAAGTTGAGACCCCAGTCTGTTCCTCTCAGGTCGTTGGTATTTTCTTTACCAAAATGGACGATTGTAGCTGTTTTTACATCATCCGTAATCGCCACTCTTTTTGAAGGAAGGTTAAATGCGATCGAGGGGCCGGCACCGATAAAAAAGCCTGCGTTACTGGCACCGGATGCATAAAAAAGAAAATCTGCATTGAATTCAGTATAGCGGAGGGCAGCGTAAGTTTTATCGATCAGCGTGCCATCGGG
This sequence comes from Chitinophagaceae bacterium, assembly GCA_036009775.1. Taxonomy (GTDB): domain Bacteria; phylum Bacteroidota; class Bacteroidia; order Chitinophagales; family Chitinophagaceae; genus JJ008. The sequence goes on along the minus strand of DASYLC010000371.1, from coordinate 10,296 downwards.
GTGAGGCAGCGTTTCTCCTTTTTGGACATAAGATATAGAAGGACGGAAGGTCAGCGCCTTTACAACAGGGGTTTCCAGTACAATACCTCCCATAAAACCAGCCCGGCCATTTCCTCCTTCGGCTTCGGAACCATGCATGCTCGCAACGGCAACACCCGCGGTAAGACCAACCCGGGTTTGAGAAAGACCAGCGACCTGGAAACCAAGCACAGATGCCGCCAACAAGAAGATTATTTTCTTCATAACAGTAGTTTTGGGATTACCTACTCGTATCGCTTTTCGGTAAAGGCGCCTTACTCTTTTACAAGGGATTTTCAGGAATTTCCCGGGTCTAAAATAGCTAAAACCTGCCGCAAACTTAAGTAAACCTGAGGATTTTCAAAACAAGCCCTTTTTACCTCAAAAAGAGCTGCCGGCAGCTTGCGGAAGGGGAAATCATTATAACCCGATCTGAATTGTTTATGGTTTATAGTCTGGGGTTTATGATTGTTTATACATATGGTTTTCTCAAAGCGTATAGAGAGGATTGTTTATGGTTTATAGTCTATGGTTTATGGTTGTTTACAGCATATGGTTTTTCCAAAACATATAAGAGCCCTGAAGCATACCAGTTCATAAGCCGGCACTATCTGTTTGCCAAAACAACTAAAGACTTTTCGAATTACAACAACCATAAACAATAAACCATAAACTATAAACAGCCTCCCTGCTAATGTAATGCGGAAAGAAGTTAAGTTGCATCATCTTTATCCGTCCCTTCTCCTTAAAAATAAAAACATGAAAAACGTATTACTTGCAGCCATTCTTTCATTATCACTCAACAGTTGTGATGTACTGTCCAAATTACCCACCGGCACCGGTGTTACCGAAGGGGAAGCCGCCGAAGGGATCAAAGAGGCGTTAGGACAAGGTCTTGTAAAAGCAGTGCTGCAACTGAACAGACCCGATGGTTTTTTTAAGGACGCATTGTACAAGATACTGATGCCACCGGATGCAAAGAAGATCGAGAACACACTCCGCGACCTGGGCATGAGCAAGATGGTGGACAAAGCCATTCTCCAGATCAACAGGGCGGCCGAAGATGCGGCCGGTTTTGCCAAACCCATTTTCGTGGACGCCATCAAAAGCATGACACTTAGTGATGCGATCGGCCTGGTAAGAAATGGGGATACCAGCGCTACGCATTTTTTCCGCGTGAAGACAACGGAAAAACTGATCGCGGCTTTTTTGCCGGTGATAAAAGGCTCGCTGGATAAACTGGATGCTACTAAATATTACAGCGACCTGATCAATACGTATAATAATTTTCCCACGACCTTTAAAAAACTGAATCCCGACCTTCCGGCATTTGTGACTTACAGGGCCACCGAAGCCTTATTTGACCTGGTTGGGAAAGAAGAAGTAAATATCCGTCAGAATATTGCGGCCCGTACCACTGAAATACTACGAAAAGTGTTTGGCGGGGGAATTAGATAAGGCGGAGCGCAACTAATAGCTTAAAATAACGTCAAATATTCCGGCAGGCTCGTTTACCAATCCCGCCGATATTATCTTGCATCCGTAAATCTGTTTATATATGAAAACTTTTTTTACACTTTCTCTCTTTAGCCTGATGCTTTTACCCGTTGTATCTGATGCGCAATTCAAACTCCCGGATATTTTGTCGAAAAAAAAGGGGGGTATCACTGAGAACGAAGCCGGCCAGGGTATCAAGGAAGCGTTGTTACAAGGCGTGACGACGGCCGTGCTTAACTTAAACAAGACGGATGGTTTTTTTGGAAGCGAATTCTACAAAATGCTATTACCCGAGGATGCCAAAAAAGTAGAGAAAACACTCCGCAGCATCGGAATGGGAGCACAGGTAGATAAAGCCATTCTTTCGATCAACCGGGGCGCCGAAGATGCGGTAGCTTTTGCCAAACCTATTTTTATCGACGCGGTAAAAGAAATGACATTGACCGATGCGTTGAATATCATCAAAGGTGACAAGGATGAAGCCACGAAGTATTTTAAGAAAAAGACACAGGAAAAATTGATCACCGCGTTTTCACCATCCGTAAAAACCTCGCTGGACAAAGTGGATGCCACCAAACATTACGGTGATATTATCAATACCTACAATAAACTGCCTACAACCTTTAAAAAGATCAATCCCGATCTTACTTCTTACGTGGTAGGAAAAGCCGTGGACGCATTATTTGACCAGGTCGCTAAAGAAGAAGCAAATATCCGGGCCAATCCGCTGGCAAGGACTTCTGATATTTTGAAGAAGGTGTTTGGAGGGAAGTAGACGTGAATCGTGAGACGTGAGACGTGAGTCGTGAGACGTGAGGCGTGAGTGGAAGGCCCATAGCCTTTATTCCGGGAACAACCCCCAAAAAAGCAAGACCACCCTTCGTCTTTTATCATCCACTTTATAATCCGTGGTCTTCGGATCGGGAAATGAATCGCCTTTTCCTTCGTAGAGGTATAAGATATTTTTGACATTACCGCCATCAACAGAACGGCCCTCGGTAAATTTTTTAAGAAGGCCTATCACTTCTTCTGCCCTTGCTCTTGATAATTCTTTATTGAGTTCTTTCGCATCGGGTTCGGCGCCTCCTTTTAATCGCAGCCGGGAATGAAGGTCTTTATATAATGAACTTCCTTCCAAAATAGTGGTGGCATCGGCATAGCCCTTGGCCGTGATGACAAGCGATAAAGGGAAGTCAGGATATTTCTGGATAAAATAATCGATCTCTTTGGCGGCGGGCTCAAATATTTTCGCGATCGAATTGGCCACCTCCGGATTTGCAGTGTACTTGCCAGGTTCAAAAATAAGATCCTGGTCCAGCCGGACCACCGTACTGCGATTCATCAGATCGCCGATAAGCGATACTTTATCACCGATGATCTTTGATGTGCTCCGGGCAAAGGCCAGACCTTTTTTTAATTGGTCCCAGTCTTCGCGGTTGACAATGGTCTGCCCGATCAATATCTGGTTCTGTGCAACGGCTTTGCTGATCTCCTCATTGGCCACCCCGATGAATTTTTGCATCCGGGCATTGGTCGTACTGTCTATTTCATTGTCATCCTGCTTTTTCCTGCGGATAGCATCCTGGTTCTTCAATGTTTTGCTGTGATCCTGCAACAGGCTGTCAAGTTTCGCAATTTCCTGCTGGTGCGAAGTGGCTTTTTTTTGCGGCACACAGGAATAAAAAAACAGGGGAAAACAGGCGATAAGAGAGTATAAAATCTTTGGGAAAGCCATATAAATATTCATGGTGGTCTCTTTAAAGATAGAAAAGTTTTCCCACGAAAAAAATAGCTTAAGTACCTGCGAGTAATACCTGCCAGGCTTCTTTTACACGGCCTTCACCCAGCAGTTTTTGGGCATAGAGATGAAGTTCCTTTTCCATTTCATCCGGGTTAATACTGTAGTATTGAATGATTTGCTTAAGGTGTGCATCATCAAAGGAGGGTTCGATCAGGGGCATTTCCTGTACATTCGCCAGCTGGCCGAGATGATTACCGCTTAAGTGTTTACTGGTACGGATCGCGGCAGGCAATGCATCCACACCGATCCCCAGCTGTGTATTGGGTTTTTCTACCTGGAATAGGTTGTGCTCATTAACGACACAGTACCAGTCACCGCCCAATCTTGCCACATGATTTATTTTTCGCTGGTCAATTTTACCGGCCGTATCCACTAATGCATCGTCGATATGCATCACCAGTACTTCGCAAATAACAAGGTTACCGGCACCACCTTCCGTACCCAGTGGTTTTATTTCAAGGACCTTGCATTCCAGTCCCGCCATACTTTCTTTTACCATCGGTGGTTTAATGACCGTGGAAGGAACAGGGGTAAAACCGGTTTTAATGAATTCATTGGTCTCTTTGGGAAACTCGCAGCTGGCCAGTGAAGCTTGCTGTACCATATCATAGGTCACGATATTGATCGCCACTTCAGGTACTTCCAGTACATTTTGTAGTGTATGCTTGGTGGTATTATCTCGTACTCTTCTTGCGGGGGAAAAAACAACGATGGGCGGATTGGAAGAAAATAAATTAAAAAAACTAAAGGGGCTGAGGTTGACGTTGCCGGCTTTATCTATTGTAGAAGCAAAACATATTGGCCTTGGGGCAATGATATGCTGCAAGTAGTATTGCTTTTCTGCTGGTTTAAGACTAGTTAGATTGAGTATCATTTTTTATTTGCTTAACCCCGAAGGCACAAGGACGCCAGGATTCGCTAAGGGAGATGCCATTGCGTTGCTTCTTGTCTTAGCGCCTTCGCGGTTAAGCCCTCCTGATTATTTCTTTAGTTTTAAAATGCTCCAATCAGTATCTTCTGCAACTATAGTATTACTTAATTTCCCCAACCCATCGATCTCCATTTCCACCACGTCATTCGGTTGCAGCCATTGCTCGGTATATTCGGGGTCGTTCAATTTTCCTGTACCATTTAATTCTAAAAAACAACCCGTACCTACTGTGCCGCTGCCTATCACATCGCCGGGATAAAGATCCACGCCATAAGAAGCCCGTTCGATGATCTCCGCGAAGGTCCAGTCCATATCACCCAGGCTGCCCTCGCTTACTTTCTTGTCATTTATAGTACAGCACATTTTCAAATTCCAGCTGATGCCGGTATGATTTTCTTTGCAGGGGATCTCATACTGCTGCAATTCATCCAGTGTCACCAGCCAGGGACCGATCGCGGTTGAAAAATCTTTTCCTTTGGCCGGACCGAGGTTCAATAACATTTCTTCCATCTGCAGTCGCCTCGCACTCATATCATTCATGATCATGAGTCCGCCGATATATTCATCCGCTTCCGCCGCTTTGATATTTCTGCCATGTTTACAGATGACGACCGAAGCTTCCAGCTCGAAATCCAGTTTTTCAAAATGATCGGGCATACATTTTATTTCACCGGGACCGGTGATACTATGGTGGTTGGTAAAATAAAAGATCGGGTACTGGTCGAATTCGGGGATCATATCCACTTTGCGGTTTCGCCGGGCCGCTGCTACATGCTGGCGGAATGCATAACCGTCACGGCAGGAAGTGGGAAAGGGCACGGGCGCCAGTAACTGCACATCTTTCAGGGCCACGCCTTTATTACTTGTCCTCGTTCCTTCTTTCAGCATCAGTTCGCCGGCCTGGGCAACAGGAAAAGAATCTTCCCAGTAATTTAAAAACATGCTCATGCTGTTCGGCAGATCGGGATGAAGCACTTCCATATCATAGATCATTTCTTTGACCAAAACACCGAGCTGTTCTCTTTCTTCTTTCAGGTAAGTAACTAGTTTCATTGAATCATATATTAAGAGCTGCTAAGTTAGCATAGAAGGTCATAAAGGTCAAAAAGGTCATATAAGTCACATTACGTCACAAAAGGTCAGATAAGTCATACGGATTGCGGAAGTTTGATTAGTTGTTGAACTTGACTGATATGACTTTTATGACATTTTCTACCGTTTCTGTAACTTGTTGCAATGAAGTCGCTGCTCCTTTTACTTTTTATTCCTCTTGTTTCATCGGGTCAGTCTCCGGAACAAAGCTGGATCCGGATCAACCAGCTGGGGTATACACCGGAAGGGGTGAAAGTGGCGGTCTGGTGCGGGAAAGAACAATTGGCAATGGTCAATTGGCAATTAGTGGTTGCTGGTTCGGGGGTCGTTGCTTTTAATGGCAAACCCAGCAAGGATTTCGGTGCATACGGGCCGTTTCAACAAACTTTTAGGCTCGATTTTTCTTCTTTTAAGAAACCGGGTCGCTATTATCTGCAAGCGGAAGGAGTGAAGTCGCCCGAATTTGAAATTGGTAAAGATGTATATAAAGGCGCTGCCGATTTTTGTTTGCGCTATATGCGGCAACAACGAAGCGGTTTCAATCCTTATTTGAAAGACAGTTGCCATACCCATGATGGTTATGTATTGTATGGAGAAAAAGCAGGGATCAAAGACAGTACAAGGATCGATGTGACAGGCGGATGGCATGATGCTTCCGATTATTTGCAGTATTCAGCAACTTCCGCCAATGCTACTTATCATTTATTGATGGCGTACCGCGATTTTCCGAAAGTATTTACCGATGAAAAGGAAGCAAATGGCCTGGACGGAAAAAATGGAATGGCTGATGTACTCGATGAAGCGAAATGGGGACTCGATTGGTTGTTGAAAATGCACCCGCAGCCCAATTGGATGTTCAATCAAATTGCCGATGACCGCGATCATATGGGAATGCGGATACCTGGTCAGGATACCTTTTATGGAAGAGGGTATGAACGGCCGGTATATTTTGTGAGTGGAGAGCCGCAGCAAAGAGGGAAATTTATGAATGCAACAACAGGTACAAGTTCAACGGCGGGGAAGTTTGCCAGTGCGTTTGCTCTTGGACATTACCTGTTTGATCCGCAAAGCTCATTCCTTGATAAAAAAGACAGGAACGTTTACTACTACAAAGCTTTCAATGCACATGGCTATGGATTATTGAGAAGTGGGGTAACACAAACCGCTTCCGTAAGATCACCTTATATCTATGCTGAAGAGAACTGGACAGATGATATGGAACTGGCATCCGCAAGCCTTGCCTGTATCACGAACCAGCAAATAGTACATGGTGTTTACATAAAAGATCTTGCCAGCTACCGGGAAAAATATATCAACGAAGCCTGCGAATACGCAAAAAAAGAAACGGTGACTCCCTGGTTTGGTTCAGATACAGCCAAACACTATCAATGGTATCCCTTTATCAACCTTGGTCATTATGAATTGGCAAAGCAATTAACAGGTAAAAGAAGAGATACCATTGTTGGGTATTATAAAGAAGGTATTCAACGCGTTTGGAATAAAGCAAAAACAAATGCTTTTTACCGCGGCGTACCCTATATCTGGTGCAGCAATAATCTTACGACCTCATTTGCTATTCAATGTTACTGGTATAGAGAATTAACCGGAGATAAAACGTTCTCTGAATTGGAGCAGGCCAATTTCGACTGGCTATTCGGTTGCAATCCCTGGGGCACATCGATGGTCTATGGCCTGCCTTCCCGGGGCGATACACCGGCGGACCCGCATTCCGCTTTTACGCATTTAAAGAATTATCCCATTGATGGTGGTCTTGTTGATGGTCCCGTGTATGGAAGTATTTACAAAGGATTAATTGGAATTAAACTGTACCAGCCTGATGAGTATGAAGCATTCCAAAGTGATCTGGCAGTGTATCATGATGATTATGGCGATTACAGTACGAATGAGCCAACGATGGATGGAACGGCGTCATTAATATACTTATTAGCAGCAAAAGAAGCAGAGGCAGGTCTTTCGGGATCTCGGGCCGGGAAAACTTTTAAAAAACAATTTTCTTATAGTCATGGCGGCATTATCCGGGGTGATTCGACCCAAAAAAATATCGCACTTGTTTTTACCGGAGATGAATTTGTGGATGGCGGGGATTTTATTTCAAAGACCCTGGCGCAACAGAATGTCAGGGCCTCCTTCTTTTTCACCAGTAAAATATATTACGGGAATAATGAAAAGCTAATTACCCGGCTCATTAAGAACAGGCACTTTCTTGGTAATCATTCCGCGGGTCATTTATTGTATTGCGATTGGAAAAAGCGGGATAGCCTGCTTGTGACAAAAGAAGAGTTTTGGGAAGACCTGATGGGATTAACTGAACGCCTGGCCCACCTCAACGATGAGAATGGTAACCCGATCAACTTGCGTAACAGTCAAAACTATTTTTTGCCACCTTACGAATGGTACAATGATTCTATCAGCGCATGGACCACAGAATTTGGAAAGCAGCTGATTAGTTTTACACCGGGCACACTGAGTACAGCCGATTATACCACTCCGGCCATGAAGAATTACCGGAACAGCGAAACGATCTACCAGTCTGTCACTGACTATGAAAAAGCAAGTCCATCGGGATTAAATGGGTTTATTCTTTTAATGCATATCGGGACGGACCCGGGGCGAACCGATAAATTTTATCACCGCCTGCCGGAATTAATAAAATTCCTCCGTGCCAAAGGCTATCATTTTCAGACAGTTGATGAGCTATTAAAGGAGGACTAACTGGTTCAATCCTAATCGTTAAAAACCCCATTCCCCGCTCGCTATTCCCCACTCCCTTTCTTATCTTTGCCACATGGAATTCGAAAAAATTCATAATAAGGGTCAGGCCCAGCTTTTCAAGAACCCTTACCTGGAAATGCTGACCAAAACACACCCGCTGGTGATCTGGGGTATGTATACACCCGTGATGATCTATATGGCATGGTACAGCGGCACACTCGGTTTTACAACAGGCCGCATCGCATTGACATTCCTGGCAGGTATGTTCTTCTGGACCTTCTTTGAATACCTTGCCCATCGTTTTTTATTTCACATGATCGCTAACAGCGGCAGGGCTAAAAAATTTATTTATACACTGCACGGTAATCACCATCATTATCCGAGGGATAAGCAACGGTTATTCATGCCGCCGGTACCCAGTCTTATTCTGTCTTCTTCTATTTTCGGTTTGATGTACCTGATCATGCGGCAGCATACATTCATGTTCTTTCCCGGTTTCCTGCTGGGATACCTGATGTATGGAACGATGCATTATGCGATACATGCCTGGAACCCGCCTTTCAAATGGATGAAGGGACTCTGGAGAAACCATCACCTGCATCATTACAAGAATGAACACAACGGTTACGGTGTAAGCTCTACTATCTGGGATCATGTCTTTGGAACGATGTTCGACCTGAAGAGAGAGAAAGAAGATAAAGAGAAAGTGAAGGACCTGATGTTCGAGAGGAAAAGTCCGAAGTCCGAAGCCGGAAGTCGGAAGTAGAGGCTGCTCTTGCCAGTTTCTTTATTTGATCAATAGTATTATCCCGGGAGCAAATCAGCTACCGGTTTTTTATTTAGGTAGTTGGAAACCCTTTTTTGAAAAAAGCGGGGCTAACGGCTAATAGCTAACCGCTAAAAACTTTCCTCACCATTTTTCATCCTCCGGAATATCATCATTGCTTTTCGATTCTTTCCTGCTTTTTATCTTTTGTAATTGCCGCTCGATCATCAACTCAGCGATCAGCAGGCCGGCATTACTGTCCGGCTTCTCTTTCAGGAGCATTCGCAGCCCGGGTTCACTGATGTCCATGCGGTAAAGATGGGAAATGAGTTTTTGAAAATCGTTGGCGATCAGGTCATTGATCGTTGCAGCCAGATCCTTTACATCAAAATGGACTTTCCCTGTAACCAATCCCATTTCCCTGGCGACTAATTGTATGGACTCATCCTGTTTCATGAAATTAAATGTAAGATTTTAAAGGCAGCCAGGGCTTGTTTTGCAACGTTCGCTGAATTATTGCGTATTTACTTCCTAATCATTCTGTCAATGATCATGATTTTTTTACCATTCATCAAAAATGAGCAAAAAACAACCTAACAGTGTTTTTCGTACGAATAAAATCGTATATATTTGACCAGCCTAAACCATCGCCATGAAGAAATTTATATTCATTTGTTTAGCCGGGATTTGTTCACACTTCGCCGCCTTCTCACAGGGAACACTGAAAGGAAAAGTAGTGGACTCTACGGGTTCCAAACCCCTGGGATACGCTACCGTCACGGTTTTTAAAGCCGTGGATACTGCCATTATCACTTATCGTCTCAGTACACCCGATGGAGAATTTAAAGTACCGGGTATCCCGCTGGAGCAGAATACCCGGGTGGTGATCTCTTATTCAGGTTATAGTGTGTACCGTAAGGAATTCACGATACGGGCCTCACAAACAACACTGGACCTGGGTACCATCATGCTGGGTACCGACACCAAATCACTGGACGAAGTGCTGGTGATCGCCGAAAGACCGCCCGTAGTGATAAAAAAAGATACGATCGAATTCAATGCTTCCGCTTTTAAAACACTACCCAATGCCCTGGTGGAAGACCTTTTGAAAAAACTGCCCGGTGTGATGGTAGACAAGGATGGAAATATCGCGGTGAACGGAAAACCAGTGAACCGGATACTGGTGGATGGTAAAACCTTTTTTGGCGACGACCCTAAGATGGCAACAAGAAACCTGCCGGCGAATGTCATTGATAAGGTACAGGTGACGGATGACAAAGAAGAAATGATGCGGAACGGTGACGATAATCCCAACAATGTCGGCAAGGTCGTCAATATTACCTTAAAGAAGGGAGTGAAGAAAGGATGGTTTGGAAAATTATATGGAGGTGCCGGTTCCAGCGAACGTTATGAAGCCGGTGGTATCGCCAATATATACAGGGATACCTTACAATTAAG
>DASYLC010000370.1:0-16001 GCA_036009775.1 Chitinophagaceae bacterium | reverse complement strand
AACAAGCAATAAACAAGAAGCAACCGGCAACCAACCAGCAACAACAGCCCAAAGCGCACAGCCAGTGGCCAGCAGCCAAACACAAGGAACCAGCATTCAGCAACAAGAATCCAGTACCAGCAACGGAAGAGTAAAGGCATCCCCCCTTGCCAAAAAACTGGCGGCGGAAAAAGGGATCGATATCAAAGGGATCAGTGGTACAGGCGATGGAGGAAGGATCACCAAAGCAGATATTGATAATTATTCACCGGCAACGGCTCCTTCAAACGATTCAAAAGCTACGACTGCTGCCCCTTCGGCCACTGTTCCTGCTTTCACAGCGGGCCAGGAAGGTTATACAGATATTCCTAACTCCCAGATACGTACGATCATTGCAAAACGCCTGGGAGAAAGTAAATTCAGCGCCCCGCATTTCTATCTCACGATGGAGATCAATATGGACAATGCAATAGCGGCCAGGGTACAGCTGAATGAATTAAGTCCTGTCAAGATCAGTTTCAACGACCTCGTGGTAAAAGCGGCAGCGCTTGCATTGCGCCAGCATCCTGCCGTCAATGCATCCTGGATGGGTGATAAGATCAGGCGTTATAGCCATATCCATATCGGTATCGCTGTGGCGATCGAAGACGGACTGATCGTGCCGGTGGTTCGTTTTGTTGATCAGAAGACCTTGCCGCAGATCGCTGCGGAAAGTAAAGAACTGGCGGGCAAGGCAAAGAATAAAAAATTACAGCCAAATGAGTTCAGTGGCAACACGTTCACTATTTCCAACCTGGGAATGATGGATATCGATGAGTTCACTGCTATCATCAACCCTCCTGACAGCTGTATCATGGCCGTTGGAAGGATAAAAGAGGTGGTGCTAAAGAAGGGAGAAGGATTTGCCGTGAGCAATGTGATGAAGATCACATTGAGTTGCGATCACCGCAGCGTGGATGGAGCTACCGGTGCAGCCTTTTTACAGACCTTTAAGAAATTCCTGGAGAACCCGGTTGCAATGCTTTTATAAAGTAATATTACGATTGACACAATTGTAAAGCTACTCAATCAGGTAGCTTTTTTTATTATTTTCACTTGTCTGGCAAATTAATTGCTGCTACATTTTATTATTTAAAGATCGTAAGTAAACAACCTTAATTTTTGAAAACCGGTATACCTGTTTAATGGAAAGAATAATAATGCATTTTATATTACAGGTCAAATTCAATTCCTATGGATAACGAAAGAGAAATGGATAAATTCTCCTGGTCAGGGTTGTTCTTTGTGACCTCTTGCTGCTTTTTTCTTTTTAGTCTTGCATTAAAAATCCTGGAAGGACAATTTTCCAGATGGTTGCTGATCATTGGCGCCGCTACTGGGATACTGGGTTTACTCAGCTGGGGCATCAGCATGATTGACCGTCAGTATGTTAAAAAAAGGAAGAATAACCGCTTTGCTTCCTGAGTTCATCAGTCCATTTTATTCTTCAGCAATACGATCTTACCATCCATGGTAGCGGCAACCAGCCGTTTGCCTTCAAGAGGCCGTACGGTATTCACCATTGAATTATCGATCTTCCAGGCCCAGTTTATCTTTTGCTCCGACGGGTCAATGGAATAAACAACCCCGCTTTTTGTTCCAAAGAAAACAGCTCCCTCTTTTTCGATCAGCATTGAGGGGACGTGTTCATACCCAAACCCGGTGAACATTTTCCAGGCTGCAAATTGTTTTTCCCGGCTTGTATGGTATGCGACGATCGTATCCTGCATCGTCTTTCCATATATCCATTTGCCATCTGCCGAGATACCGATGGATTCCCGGACGGTGGCATCATTGTTTCTCCAGAGGGTGCTGCCATTCTTTGCATCGATCGCTGAAATATAACGGTCGGGCGCCACCACGTAAATAACGCCATCATGCGCAACCGGCATGCAGGCTGCAGGAGAATAATTGCGGATCGAAGAACCATTGTTCCATTGCCACATTAATGCACCGGTGTTCTCATCCAAAGAATAGAGGTTCCTGTCCCAGGCACCAAATATGATCCGCCCCAGGTATAATATAGGTGTGCTCACGACAGGTCCGTTCAATCCTGTATATTTCCAAACCTCTTTGCCGTTTGCAATATCCAGTTTCCTGAATGTATGATCACTGCTTCCTATATAGATCATATTCTCAACTATCAGGGGCGCACCTAATACAGCTGCACCGGCCTTTGTCGTCCAGGCTGGCTTTCCAGTTCTTACATCCAGGCAATGAATGGTTCCATCACCGGAACCAAACACAACACGATCACCCGAAATGGCAGGAGATGAAAAAATTGATCCTTCTGTTTGATAAGTCCATTTTTCTTTTCCCTTCTTTAATGAAAGACATATCATTTTCCCGTTCTGGTTACCTACGATCACATTGTCACCCGAAACAGCAGGAGTGGAAATGATATTAGCATCGGAGGAATAATGCCATATCTCTTTTGTATCTCCATATTTACTATTGATACTATAATCGGGTCGCGGGAATTTCTTGTTCTTTTCGAAATTCCTTGTTTCGATCTTTACTCCGGTCCATGGCTTTAATGTCTCCACACCAGGTCGTCTCTCGGTAAAGATCATCGAATCGCTTCTTACATCAACCAGGTTATAACCTCCCACTGCTGCCTTGGCCCTGAGATTGGAACGTCCCATCACACCGGGTATATCTTCAAAGTTCATCGCTTTGTTGGTATGACCATGGCCGCAGAGTATGGCCCAGGTGTTGTGAGTGCGCAGCCTGTCTGTTATCTCGTACCAGTTATCGAGGCCGTTATCGATCGGGTAATGGTTCAAAAAAATAACCGGCTGTCCGGGTTGGAGATCTTTCAATTCTTTATCCAGCCAGTTCACGGCGTTACGGGGTACATGCCCGTCGCTCATCCGGAGATAAGGCCCGGAGGCACAACCCAGGAAACGGATGCTATTGTATTCAAAACTGAATTTATCATATCCAAATACGGTAGTGAACATAACACCGCCACTTTCACTCCAACCGGTATCATGATTACCGGGAATGATATACCATTTTACATTCAGGCTATCGAGGATCTGTTTTGCCAGCTTTAGTTCTTCATTAGTACCCAATTCTGTTATATCTCCTGTCAGTACCACAAAAGCGATCCCCGGAGTGGCGTTGATATCGCGGACCGTTCTCCGGAGATCTTCTTCCGCCCCTCCGTTGGGAGAGCCGATATGTGTATCGGAGATAAAAGCAAAACGAAAGGCCTGGGAATAAGCATTCAGCGAAACACTGATGAGGAACAGGGCTACTAATTTCTTCATGCAGCAAGTTACTTATTCAGGCTATTTTTCAGGGACGACGAACAAAATATTTATTGTTTTACCAGCCGGCCCAGATTTCCGGGATTCCTTATATTCGGTATTCAATAATTCACAAGCAACCATGACATTCCTGGATATTTCTTCCTGGTGGCAGGCACTTCCTTCTTTTGAGAAGACCTTTTGGGTCATAGCTCTCCTCTTCTCTTTGCTTTTTCTCATCCAGGTAGTTCTTTCATTCACCGGTGGCGATCATGGAGATGCTGGCGGCGATGCCGATGCGACGGTTGGCAGTGATGATGGTACGGGTCACCAGTTCTTTACGATCAAGAACATGATCGCTTTCTTCACCATTTTCGGGTGGACGGGTATTGCTTGTATCAAAGGAGGTATGGGTGCGGCCGCATCGATCGGTATAGCTGTGGGAGCCGGCTCCGTGGTAGTGGTCATCATGGCCTTACTTTTCCGCGGGATGAATAAGTTAAAACAAAGCGGTACGCTGCAAACAAAGAACGCCGTGGGGGTGGTCGCGGAAACCTATCTTTTTATCCCTGCCAAAAGAGGCGGGTTTGGAAAGATACATATACGGGTGCAGGGTTCGCTGCATGAATTGCAGGCGATCACTGACGATGAAGAACAAATTCCAACCGGTAAACTGGTAAAGGTCACCGGTACTGTCAATGACAGCGTTTTATTAGTCACGTCCAATCTTTCATAACCAATAACAACTCTATAAATCATGGGTGAGAATTTATTAATAGTCGTAGCCGCGTCGATACTCTTCTTTTTTATACTCGTCTATTCGATGTTTCGCCGGTACAAACGCTGCCCTTCGGACAGGATACTCGTCGTATTCGGTAAAGTGGGCAAGGGTACAGAAGGTACGCTTACGGCCAAATGTATCCATGGTGGTGCTGCGTTCATCTGGCCGATCATCCAGGATTATTCCTTCCTGGATCTTACTCCTATTTCGATAGAAGTAAATCTTACCAGCGCATTGAGTAAACAAAATATCCGGGTGGATGTACCCTCCCGGTTCACGGTGGGTATCTCTACAGAACCGCATGTGATGCAGAATGCAGCGGAACGTTTGCTGGGGATGCAACGTCCCGCTATCCATGACCTGGCAAAAGATATCATCCTTGGCCAGATGCGTCTCGTGGTGGCCATGATGGATATTGAAGAGATCAACAATAACCGGGATAAATTCCTGGCGAATATCGCCGGCAACGTGGAAGCGGAGCTGAATAAGATCGGTTTGAAAATGATCAATGTGAATGTAACCGATATCAAGGATGAAAGCGGTTATATCGATGCGTTGTTAGGTAAGGATGCAGCTGCGAAAGCGATCAATGAAGCGAAGATCCGGGTGGCCGAACAGGAAAGGACGGGTGATATCGGTAAGACGACAGCCGAAAAAGAAAGAGATATCAAAGTAGCGGAAACACAGCGGGACCGGGATATCAACGTGGCCATGGCTATGAAAGAAAAAGAGATACAGATCGCCGGGGCCAACCGGGATGAGAATATCGGTAAGGCCGAAGCAGAAAGAGATACAAGGGTAAAAATGGCGGAAGCCAATGCGATCGCTGTACAGGGAGAGAACCTTTCCAGGATCGAGATCGCCAATTCCGACGCGTTAAGAAGAGAAAGAGAAGCGGAAGCATTGAAAAAAGCGATGGCAGCTGAAAAAGTACAGGCAGCCAAAGCATTGGAAGAAGCTTACCTGGCAGAAAAGAAATCGGAAGATGCCCGTGCGGAAAGGGACAGGGCCACACAAAATGCATCGATCGTGGTGGCAGCCGATATTCAAAAACAAAAGCTCATTATTGAAGCACAGGCTAGCGCGGAACAAACGCGGGAAAAAGCTAAAGGAGAGGCGGATGCCATCTTTGCCAAACTGGAAGCAGAAGCAAGAGGTATGTACGAGATACTGACCAAGCAGGCGGAAGGTTTGGAACGCATTGTAAAAGCTGCTGGTAATGATGCAAAAGATGCAGTGTTATTACTGATCGTCGACAAGCTGCCGGAACTGGTACGCATGCAAACAGATGCCATTAAAAATATCAAGATCGATAAAGTGACCGTTTGGGATGGTGGCGGACAGGGTACCGATGGCAAAGGATCCACGGCTAATTTTATGAGCGGGATGTATAAAGCAGTGCCACCCCTGAAAGATATTTTTGATATGGCGGGGATGGACCTGCCCGCTTACCTCGGGAAGAAAAAGGAAGCGGCTGCGGCTGCGGCCGTTGATGTGGAAGCGGAAGACCTGACAAAAGACACAAAAAAAAGCAAGTAAATAAAAAAGGAACCCCGGTTCCTTTTTTTATAAAATATATTTTCAATAATTATTGAAAATTCGAAATTGACGACGTAGCTTTGGTGTATGAAACTCACGGAAGCCAAACAACAATTCATCAGCAGCTGGGGCGCATTCGGGACCCATTGGGGAATCAACCGCACCATGGCCCAGATCCATGCACTGCTGCTCGTGAGTCCTGACCCTATGACCCAGGACGATATGATGGAACAACTGAACATCAGCCGGGGCAATACCAATATGAATATCCGTGAACTGATCAACTGGGGGCTGGTGGAGAGAGTATTGCTCTCCGGTGAACGAAAAGAATATTTCACTGCTGAAAAAGACATCTGGAAAGTGGTCAAACAGATCGTGAAAGAAAGAAAGAAACGGGAACTCGAACCGATGCTCCAGTTACTCGATAAGCTCGAAGCGGTGGAAGGTGACAAAAGGGACAAACATGTAAAGGCATTCGTGGACACGGTGGTCAGCATCAAAAAGCTCGGACGACAGGCAGACAAGACACTGGATATGATGATCCGTGCCGAAGAAAGTTGGTTCTTAGCAACGATGATGAAATTTTTTAAGTGATCCTCAAACGAAAAATTATCATCCTGAGACCGGAGCCTGGCGAAGGATGGTTCCTGGCCACCATGATGAAGTCCTTTAAATAGATTTTTCAGTGAGAGAATAAAAAGCCGTTAGCGCGGCTTTTATTTGATACTATGCTTTCATTTTTTTCTGAAAACTTAAATAGTTTGTATGAAAACGTTCAAACAAACCGATTACTGGATCAGCACCGGGCTGATCATTATCTGCACCGTTATCAACATCCTTTCGTGGTCCATTCTCACCCTGATTCACAGTTATTTCATCATTGGTGGCTGGCAGGTGATCAGCATGCTGGTACACATGCTGAACCACTGGTTCATGAAAAAAGGAGGCAACCGGAGTCATTTCCATTGGGTCAGCTTTACGCTTTTGGCCGTTACTATGCTGGGTTTCGCCTTACCTCCCCTCCTGATGTTTATCCTCTGTATATTGCTGGTGATCTCTCCTTTTCTCGCGGTGATCTATACCCTGATCTGTTATGAAGAGCTGAAAGAATTAAAACTGCGACATTCTTTGAACCTTAAATAGATTTTGTATGAAAAACAAGATCCTCATTTACGACGACAACTGTCCCTTCTGCACCTGGTATTCCAACCTGTTTGTCAGATACGGATTCCTGGACCGGGAAGGCAGGAAAGATTTCTCCTCCCTCTCTCCCGCCCTGCTGGAACAGATCGATATGGACCGGAGCAGGAACGAAATTCCTTTACTGGATAAGACCACCGGTAAAGTACACTATGGTATCGATGCATTACTGGAATTGCTCGGACAGAAATTCCCATGGATCAAAAAGACCGGCAGGGTTGCGCCGGTGAATTGGTTCCTGAGAAAACTATATAAACTGGTCTCCTTCAACCGGAAACTGATCGTAGCCCGCAAGTGCAGTGAAGGCGTCATTGATTGTTCCCCTGATGTGAATTATTTCTACCGGCTGGCGTTTATGACGATCTGTTTGGTTTTTAATACCCTGATCCTGTTCCCGCTTCACGATATGGTTCTTACGGGATTGCCTTACTATCATCTTTCCATTACAGAATTACAGCTTGCCCATTTTGGACTTGTCTTTATCAATTGCCTGCTCTCCCTTTCCTTCACCAAAGAAAAAGCAACAGGCTATCTCGGGCAGGTGAATATGCTCGCATTGATGACCGTTCTCCTGCTCCTGCCTTTACTGGCGTTGACAGGTTTACCCGGCAGTGACCGGATCACGATAGTGTACCTGGTCCTGGTTGCCCTGCTTGTTTTTAAAGAATACCTCCGGCGGATGGACTACGCAGGAGTATTGCTTTCCCATAAATGGGTGGCAAGTATCAACCTTGTCAGCCTGTCAGCATTTATGCTGGTACTTTTCGGGTAAACGACACAAAGCGTAGCTTTGCAGTATGGCAGAAAAGAAAACCCTGGTACTCGGTGCATCCGACAACCCTTCAAGGTATAGTTACCTGGCAATGCAACGCTTGCGCAGTCATGGTCACCCGGTAGTAGCCATAGGAAGAAAACATACCCGGGTAGCGGATGTTACGGTTGAAAAAGAGAAAAAACCCTTCGATAATATTGACACGGTAACGCTCTACCTCAACCCCCTCCACCAACAGGAATATTACGATTATATACTGTCCCTCGATCCCAAACGGATCATTTTCAACCCGGGTGCCGAGAACGAAGAACTGGCTATTTTGGCCGCTAAAAAAGGTATACGGACATTGGAAGCCTGTACCCTGGTGTTGCTAAGTACAAATCAGTACTGATAGTAAATAACCAACCGTTTTTTCAGGGCTTTTACGATGACGCCAGAGTACTACTTCCCAATCTTTCGCGATTGAGCGGTCTCTTCGTTGGAAATTCTCAAAACTTTCGCAAATCTTGTATCACCGTCCCCACTGAGAACTGCAACCACCAATCCAGGTTGCTGAACAATATCCTTATTGACTTTAAAAAAAAGTTCAAATGAAAAACCTTCGTACCATCGCACTATGCGTAAGCATTAGTTTTTACAGCCTGTGCACTTCAGCACAAACCGGTTTCAATCCGCCGGTCAATGAACCCAATTACAACAAACCAGAATTGTTCCGCAGCCTGCCGGAGAATATCCGTCTTGACATCGGAAGTGTGTCCGGCCTGTTCAACAACGTTGTGGGCAGCACCGTGAGTTCGGAGCTTTCCCAGGTCACCAGTTTCCAGTTTAAAGGCCAGGTAGTTTCTTCCGTAAGCAAATACGATAACAAGATCGTAAGTGTGGTAATTCGTTCTACCAACTACCCGGGAGCCTTGCTAACCTTCTCCAGGATCACCGATGCCAACGGTACCATTTCCTATACGGGAAGGATCGTGAGCATGCAGCACGGCGATCTGTTTGAATTAAAAAATATCAATGATCAGTTCGTCCTGGTGAAGAAAAAATTCCATGACCTGGTCAACGAATAAAAAGTTTCCATTTATCATCCGATAATTTCCGGTCCGTTTTTAGATCCGTCCCTAGTACCTGTTGAAAACAATTAAAATCCTCCTTGTTATGAAAACCCTTTTAAAACCCTTTATTGCGGCACTGGCATTGATCAGTGCACTCAATGCAAAAGCCCAGGTTCCCCTGCTGAACAGCTTTCCGTCTGCACAGGCAGTTGTATACCTCGATTTTAACGGTCACACCGTTAATGGCACTTCCTGGAATTATAATGGCCCCATTTATTGCGGGGCCTCCGGACTTGACAATACCCAGGTGACAACCGTCTTTAACCGCGTGGCAGAAGATTACCGTCCTTTTAATGTGAACATCACTACTGACTCCACCAAATTCCTGGCAGCACCTGCCAATAAGAGGATGAGGGTCATTGCCACCGTTACTTCCGACTGGTATGGTTCAGCCGGTGGTGTAGCTTTCGTAGGTTCCTTTACCTGGGGCGACGATACCCCCTGTTTTATATTCACCGCATTGCTGAATTATAATGTAAAGAATATCTCAGAAGCAGTTGCTCACGAAACAGGTCATACACTGGGTCTGTATCACCAGGCCAGCTATAATGCCAGCTGTCAAAAGACCTCTGATTATAACTATGGCCAGGGAAGCGGTGAGATCGGCTGGGCACCTATCATGGGAGTTGGCTATTACCAGAATCTTACTCTCTGGTACAATGGTCCCAATTCATTTGGCTGTACCAATTACCAGAGCGACCTGGATATTTTAACGACCACCAATGGTTTTGGTTACCGCACAGATGACTACGCGGCAACTTTTGCAGGTGCTGCCAATACTCCTTTTGTCGGCAATCGTTTTACAGTGAATGGTATCATTGCCCAGAATGGCGACCAGGACATGATCAAATTCACACAACCATCCTTTGGACGTTTCCAGTTAAGCGCTATCCCTTATAATGTAGGTACCGGCAATGCAGGATCAGACCTGGACATGCAGGTTACTTTATACAACAGTGCCCAAACACAGCTGGGTGTCTTTAACCCCGGTGCTTTATTAAATTCCGTGGCGGATACACAACTCAACCCGGGAACCTATTACCTGAAAATAGAAGGTAAAGGAAATATGTATGCTCCTAACTATGCAAGCCTCGGTTCTTATTCGTTGCAGGGAGATTTTTCAACCGGCAGCCCTTTACCACTTCGCAGACTGGAATTAAGCGGTGAACTCGTCAGCGATAAACATCGCCTGAACTGGATCATTGACGCGGATGAAGCCGTAATAAAACAGGTTCTTGAGATCTCTACCGATGGAAGGAATTTCAGCCCGGTAACACAATCATCCAATGAATTGCGCAGCTTTATGTATAAACCCTATGTCTCCGCAACAGCGCAATACAGGATGAATGTAACATTTGACAACGGCCGCCAATATTATTCCAATATCGTTTCCCTGCGTGCAACGGGTAAGACCGATGCACCGAAACTGGTCAGCAACCTGGTCAGCAATACGCTGACGGTATCCAGCCCGGGCAACTACAGTTATACCGTTCACGAGTTCAGCGGGAAGACAGTAGCGAAAGGACAACTCAGTAATGGTTTGAATATGATCAATACGGCACTGGTTACCGGTGGTATGTATATCATCCGTTTTAGTAACGGTACCGGTCAAACGTCAGAGAAATTTGTAAAACAATAAATCGTTAATAATTCTTTCCGGTCCGCCTGAAGGCAGGACAATAATCCGTACCCCTCTATTTAGTCAAAGGTTTTCCTTATCTTAGGAAAACCTTTTTTTTATGCGATGGAGAAAATTTAATGGCGACCCGATTGAATTACCCATTTACGCAGCTGTTGAAAATGCAATTAAACGGGAAACAGAAAAAGGATTTCGTTTAAAAGTTTGCATCGGCACCGACTCCCAGGTAAAAGGACAGGAAACAGAATATGCCACTGTCATTGTCTTCCTCCGGGAAGGACATGGTGGTTTTATGTTCATCCACAATGAAAAGACACGCCAGCAGTTCACGATCAAAGAACGTATGCTGATGGAAGTGGCTAAAAGCATTGAGATCGCTTATGAACTCTGTAACCTGTTTACCATTCACAATGTGGACATGGAAGTTCATGCTGACATCAACACCAACCCAAGTTTCAAGAGCAATGATGCGCTCAAGGAAGCAATGGGATATATCCTCGGAATGGGCTTTGCCTTCAAGGCCAAACCGGAGGCTTTTGCCAGCAGCAGCTGTGCGAATAAAGTGGTGAACTAACGGGTGCCGCCCCTCTTTTAAAATGCGGAGATACCCTCCGCCGGTGAACCCGACTCTTCTATTTTTTCCCTCTTCTTCTCAGGCCAATGACCAGTACGGCCAGCAAACCTACCCCAATACCGATCCGTATTATCGCGGCTCTTTTTTGTTTTGCTCTCTGTTCTTCCTGGTACCGGACCAGGCTTTCAATATTTGATCTGAAACCGTTATCCTGTATGACGGTTGAGTTGCTGTCCGGAGGTTGTTTTTTCCTGGCAAAGGAATCTGTTGACAGGAAAATTGACCCTGCAAGCAGGAAAAAATAGATTATTAGTTTTTTCATGAAACTGTTTCGATAAAACTACGCGGGAAAATTCCTGCTCCGATACCTTAGAGACGGTATTTATTGGGGCAATTGAATGGTATGCTTCTCCTGGCCGGGTGTTTTCAGGTGATCTGATAATAACACAGAAGCAGTACTGGTGGTAGCACCGGAGTAGATCTTCTCCATTTTTTTGCTATCCTCCTGGGCTAATGAAAAAGTGATAAGCACCATTACAAATAGCATCACTACAATATTTCTTTCGGATAAGATTGCTTTCATAAGCAAGAGTCTAATTGATTGCAAATTAGGGGATAAAAACCAAAAAAATATAACCTAAACGGGGTATTTCTTTCACTTCAATACAGTAAAACTCCTATTTAATCCGCCAATATAGTCCAGTAAAGCCTTTCTCCCCGTTTTTTTAGTGGCCGAACTGATAAAATAAGGCGGGCTTTCTTCCCAATTACCGGCCAAAGCCTGCATAAAGCCTGCCACGTTCCTGTCGGTGGCCCCGGGTTTATTCTTATCGGATTTGGTAAAGACCAGCACAAACGGCGATTCCCATTCTCCCAGCTGGTTGATAAATTCAATGTCGATCGCCTGTGGTTCATGACGGCTGTCGATCAGGACAAACACACAAACGAGGTTTTCTCTTTTGCGGATGTAGGATTCGATCATATTGCCCCAGTTATTCCTCGATTTTTGGGAAACGGTCGCATATCCATAACCGGGAAGATCCACCAGGGACCATTTCTTCTTATCAGATGAAACGATCTCAAAATGGTTGATCAGCTGGGTTTTGCCTGGTGTGCCGGAAATTTTTGCCAGGCCTCTCTTATTCGTGATCATATTGATCAGTGAGGATTTGCCCACATTGCTCCGCCCGATAAAAGCATATTCCGGTTTATCCGCCGGCGGGCAGTCCTTATAACCAGGACTGCTGATAACATATTTCGCTGAAACGATCTCCATGAGGGGTGCAAGATATAGGAAACCGGTGAGTGGCTGGCAGGGAATTGCAATGGGCAACAGATAATAGAAAAGAGGAAACTGACAACCTGTAATAAGCAAAAAGGCTCAGTGTTTTAATACGACCTTAACCACAAACCATAAACAATAAACCATAAACCTGCCGTACCTTTGCCCCCCATGTCAAACCCATTGCCGCACGATCATATTATCCCCTTCAGAGATTCCGGAAAGACCAAGAAGGAACAGGTAGCGGATATGTTTGATAAAATAGCCGGCAACTACGATAAAATGAACCGGTTCCTTTCTGCCCGGACTGATATTGGCTGGCGCAAAAAAGCCATCCGTCTTCTCGGAAAATACAATCCCCGGCATATTCTCGATGTGGCTACAGGCACAGCAGATATGGCCATTATGGCTTATAAAATGCTGGGGCCGGACAGGATAACCGGCATCGATATTTCTGAGGGAATGCTCGAATTGGGGAGAAAAAAGATTGAAAAAGAACAACTTGGGGAAAAAATCCAGTTACAAACCGGGGATTCAGAAACAATAAATTTTGCAGAAAATACGTTTGATGCCGTGATGGTGGCATTTGGAGTCCGGAACTTTGAGAACCTGGAGAATGGCCTTGCGGAAATGTGGAGGGTATTAAAACCTGGTGGCCGTTTGATCGTGCTTGAATTTTCAAAACCCCGGAATAAAGCAGTACATAAACTATATAACCTGTATATGGGCATCGTGGCGCCACAGGCAGCACGGTGGTTCAAACAAAATAAAGAGGCCTATCAATATTTGAACAAGTCGGCCAATGCTTTTCCCGATCGCCATTTATTTACTGACATTTTAAAAAAAGTGGGATACTCCGATACGGAATTCAAACCGCTAAGCTTAGGAATATGTTGCATTTACTCCGGACAAAAGCCTTTATAAGAAGCGTATCGTTGTTGCTTTGCGGTGGAGTTCTCTTTGCCCAACCTGTCACCGCGCAATATTCCAACCCGTACAGTCGTGTCGAAATGAACCGCACCGACCAGGACAGTAAGCCTTATTATTTCGGTATGAGTATCGGTATCAACCTCGCGCGGTTCCAGACGGAACTGCATCCTGTTTTTTTACAGAATGATAGTGTGTATGTTGCCGAGCCCATCAATTCCGGTGGTGTTACATTGGGATTCCAGGCTACGGCCCGTTTATCCAACCGTTTCCAGCTGCGTTTCAACCCGCAGCTGATGTTCGTGGAAAGAAATATTTTTTATCGTCTGAACCCGATCGCTCCCGATATCAATGGAGATACGTTGGTGACCAAGACAATTGAATCCATTATCGCTTCTTTTCCCTTACAATTAAAATTCCAGAGCGACCGTATCGGCAATTTTCGTGTCTATACCCTCGTCGGTATCAAAGCCGATATCGATATGGCCAGTAATGCCCGCGCCAAAAAAGCCGAGGACCTGATCAAGATCGAGAAATACGATTGGGGTCCCGAGTTCGGCATCGGTTTCAATTTTTATTTTCCCAGTTTTATCTTTTCTCCCGAGATCAAGATCAGCAATGGTATGCGCAATATCCATTCCCGCGACCCCAACCTGCGTTTCTCCAGTGTATTCGATAAGATACAGTCGAGGATGATCGTGTTTACAATACATTTGGAGGGATAGAAAACAGGTAATAGATGAAAACTGATAGATGATAGTTATGCACGTTTCATCTTTCATTTGTAAGTCACCGTCTACCTAATAGCGCAAAGGCAAACCCGAAAATGCCGGGCTAAGAAACATTCGTCTTTTGTTGAGTTGCCATTATAATAGCCACTTCAAACTTATAAAAACAAAGAATGAAAAAGTTATTGACGATTTTGAGCCTGGCAGTGCTTTTCACTTTTCCGGTTTTTTCACAGGATCTGAATACAAAAAAATTAGACAGTTTCTTCGATTCATTGGAGAGTAATAACCAGGTAATGGGAAACTTTGCTGTTGCAAAAAATGGAAAAATAATTTATACCCGGTCTATTGGGTACAGCGCTATCAGTGGAGATGAGAAGGTAAAGGTTGACAACGAAACTAAATTCCGGATTGGTTCGGTTACGAAAACATTCACGGCGACCATGATCTTCCAGTTAATTGACGAAGGTAAAATTTCCCTGAAAAAGCATCTTGATGAGTACTTTCCCCAAATACCCAATGCAAATAAGATTACCATTGAAATGTTATTGAAACACCGTAGCGGCTTATACGACTACGTAAATGGTCCAACGGACCCCGAATGGATCAAAAAGCCCCAATCAAGGGAAACTATCCTGGAAGCAATAATCAAGGGTCCGCCGAATTTTTTACCGGATAAAAAAGCTGCTTACAATAATACCGGATTTTACCTGCTGGCCTGCATCATTGAAAAGATCACGGGTCAATCTTACAATGAAAATTTGCAAAAAAGAATATGCTCGAAATTACAAATGAACAATACCTATTCACCTGCGGATAATGAACTTAAAAGTAACGAGGCGAACGGATATACATTGAAAGACGGTAAATGGGTCGAAGTAGCTGACAATTATTTTCCGGATATTGTTGGCGTAGGTGACATTCTATCCACCACCACGGACTTAATACTATTTATTAACGCCCTTTTAGACGGCAAACTGACGTCATCAAAAAGTTTAGATTTAATGGGAGGATCTGCGTGTAAGAATTGTGTGGGAATGGGTCTTATGAAAATCCCATTTAATAAAAGAACCGGGTTGGGGCACCGGGGTGATACCTTTGGAACCCATACGTTCATGATCAAATTTGCAAACGGCCCCATAACATTTTCCGGTTGTGTCAATGGCCAGGTCTTTAAACTCAATGATATTGGCATTGGGGTATTGAGCATATGTTATGACGAGAAGTATGAAATTCCGGACTTTATCGCAAAGGAAAAATAACAGCACATAACGTTCGGTTTGGCAATATGCGGGGCGACGAATATAGTAAGACAGGCGCGCTACGGGAAACTGGTTTACACAATTACAATCATTAAGTAATATTATGGTTATGTCGGTCAGGGCTGGACTGTTAATGGCACTACTAACTTGCTACAGCCTTATTGCCGGGGCACAAAACAAAGTCCCGTCCTTTAAAGTCATTTCGTTCTACACTGCCAAAAACGACCCGGCACATATCAGTTTTGTTCACGAGGCCAATCAATGGTTTTCCAGGATGAGTACGGTACACCATTTCCAATACGACTCCACGCAAAACTGGGATAACCTCAATGACCCGTTTCTTTCTCAATACCAGGTCGTCATATTCCTGGATACCCGCCCGGATTCTTACGCTCAGCGAATGGCTTTCTGGCATTATATGGAAAAAGGTGGCGCCTGGATGGGGTTTCATTTCTCCGCTTTTGCGTTGAACAATTCAGACTACCCGCAAAATTGGGATTGGTACCATGATCGATTTTTAGGTTCGGGCGAGTATGGCAGTAATACCTGGCGCCCTGCTTCCGCCATATTGAAAGTGGAGGACAAAAAATATCCTGTCCTGAAGCACCTGCCCAAACAATTTACCTCCTCTCCCAATGAATGGTACCGGTGGAAAAATGACCTGAGAAAAAATCCTGACATCAAAATATTGCTATCCGTCGATCCTTCAAGTTTTCCGCTGGGAACAGGACCCAAACCCCATGAAATATGGCATAGCGGTTATTATCCCGTAGCCTGGACCAACACAAAGTATAAAATGATCTATTTCAATATGGGTCATAATGATATGGATTATGGAGGAACAAATAAAGAACTGTCCTTTACCTTCGGCAATGAAATCCAGGATCAATTAATTATCGATGCTTTGTTATGG
>DASYLC010000369.1:0-7176 GCA_036009775.1 Chitinophagaceae bacterium | reverse complement strand
AGCAAATACCTTGGCCATGGATGAACTGAGTGTATAATCGATCTTATTATCTTTTTCCCAGGCAGCTTTCAGGCAAAGCAATCTCGCTGCTTCGATCCTTGTTGCCATATCCGCTAATTTGAAGGCAATGATCTGGTGATTCATGATCTCCGTGCCAAATGCTTTTCTTGTCTTGGAATATTCCCTGGCCAGTTCATAAGCGCCGCTGGCGATACCCAATGCCTGCGATGCGATACCGATCCGGCCTCCTGCCAGTGTTTTCATAGCGAACTTGAAACCAAAACCATCCTCACCGATACGGTTCTCTTTGGGCACTTTCACATCCGTGAACATGACCGTATGCGTATCACTTCCGCGGATCCCTAATTTATTTTCTTTGGCAGCTACGGTTACACCGGGCCAATGCTTTTCCACGATCAGGCAATTGATCCCTTTTGATCCTTTGGAACGATCGGTCTGCGCTATCACCAGGTATACTGAAGCTGTACCACCATTCGTGATCCAGTTCTTGGTTCCGTTCAGCAGATAATGATCTCCTTTATCTTCTGCTATTGTTTGTTGTGAAGTGGCATCGCTGCCTGCTTCCGGTTCACTAAGCATGAAGGCGCCGATATACAGATCCCCGTCCTTACGACCCTGTGCCAGCGGCGTCAGGTATTTCTGTTTTTGTTCCTCGCTGCCGTATTGCTGCAAGCCATAACAAACAAGGCTGTTGTTCACACTCATTACCACGCTTACACTTGCATCGATCTTACTAACTTCTTCCATGGCCAGTACATAGCTGACAGTATCCATACCGGCGCCGCCGTATTTGGGATCCACCATCATACCCATAAAACCGAGTTCAGCCAGTTTCATGATCTGCTCACGGGGGAATTGCTGTTTTTCATCTCTTTCAATAACACCAGGCAGGCATTCGTTCCGGGCAAAATCCCGGGCTGCTTGCTGGATCATCAGCTGCTCTTCACTGAATTGGAATAACATATACGAGTTGGCTTTAATTTGGTTAACCCGCCATCGCCGGGGCTTTGGCGCGCAAGCAAAGATAAGGGGCAAAGCCACCCCGGAAAAGAACTGCAGCATTTTGCAACTAATTTGAAAATCAGTCTCTCCACCGCCTCCCCGTTATCGTTTTTGACCTAACTTTGCCCCGCAACAAGCAGCTCCCATAAGCACATGAAAAAGATTCACATCATCCTCCTCGTATTTATCGCCGGGGCGATTGCTTTACTCATCAGTTTATTGAATACAGGGTCTACTTACGAAACCATTGCGGAAGCCAAGGCCAAACCCGGAAAATTCGTCCACGTAGCCGTAAAACTGGATAAATCAAAACCGGTAGAATACGATGCGATAAAAGATGCCAATTTCCTTAGCTTTCATGCGGTAGGTATGGAAGATCCCGGTCAAACAATGGTAGTGGTCTATCGCAAAGGCGAGATCCCCAACCTGGCGATCAGCGAAAGGCTTGTTTTAAAAGGCAAATATGAAGGCGATCATTTTGAATGCAAGGATGTGCAGACAAAATGCCCTTCCAAATACAAGGAAGAAATGAAACCCACTGATAAAAGTATTCCCACTACCGCTGTCAGCAGCCCTGCTCCAACCAATTCTGAAGTCAATAAATAATAAATAACCGGAATGGATTATATCGGCGAGCATCTTTTACCCGGTCAGCTTGGACATTTTTTTATTGTACTCTCTTTAGTTGCTTCTCTTGCCGCGACATTCTGTTATTTCAAAGCTACCCGGGAAATAAATAATGAGGAAGCCGAACGCTGGAAGAAACTGGCCCGTTATGCCTTTCTTACCGAGATCGTTTCGGTCTTTGCCGTCTTCTCCATTCTTTTTTATATTATCTACAACCATCTCTTTGAATATAAATATGCCTGGCAGCATAGCAGCCGTTCACTCGAAGTAAAATACCTGCTCGCCTGTTTCTGGGAAGGCCAGGAAGGATCCTTTTTACTCTGGAGCATCTGGCATTGTGTACTGGGTGCGATATTGATAAGAACCAGTAAAAAATGGGAAGCTCCCGTGATGACGGTGATCAGCTTTGCACAGTTTTGTTTGGCTACAATGATCGCCGGTATTTACATCTTTGGCTGGAAAATGGGATCCAATCCTTTTATATTATTAAGAGATTCGGGTGTACTTGATAATGCACCGGCGCTACAGGCTGCCGGGGGCGGGTTAAGACCGGATTATTTATTGTCGATAAAAGACGGAAATGACCTGAACCCGTTACTGCAGAATTACTGGATGGTGATCCATCCTCCCGTACTATTCATGGGGTTTGCTTCCACGATCGTCCCCTTTGCATTCGCCATTGCAGGCCTTTGGAAAAAACAATTCGGAGAATGGACAAAACCCGCATTACCCTGGGCGCTTTTCTCTGCCGCCGTATTGGGTGTTGGGATCATGATGGGCGCGATGTGGGCTTATGAATCGCTGACCTTTGGCGGCTACTGGGCATGGGACCCGGTGGAGAACGCATCGCTGGTTCCCTGGCTGGTACTGGTATCGGGTATCCACACTTTATTGATCTATAAACATACGGGACATTCATTAAGGGCAACGCACGTATTCTTTATACTTGTTTTCGGGTTCATCCTTTATTCCACTTTCCTTACCCGCACCGGCGCTTTGCAGGAAACTTCCGTGCACGCATTTACCGGTGAAGGAAGCAACCTGTTCTACCATCTTCTCGTGGTGATGGCCATCGCATTGATCCCTGCATTTATATTATTCTTCAGCCGTTACCGTGATATTCCCAACATACAAAAGGAAGAAAACAGTTCCTCCAGGGAATTCTGGATGTTCATCGGTTCGCTCGTATTCTTTCTTTCTGCTCTTGTCATTATCGGTATTACGTCCATACCGGTCTATAACCAGATACTGGGAACGAAAATGGCGCCACCGGAGAAAGTGGAATTCACCTATAACCAGATACATGTTTTTGTGGCGATCATTATTGCCGTACTGACGGCCGTAACGCAATACCTGAAATACAAATCCACTACTACAAAGTATTTCCTGAAAAAAATAGCTGTCCCTACCGTCATAGCCATTGTTATCGCCTCACTGATCCTTGGATTTGGAGATGTGAATTATAAAAAAGAGACCTATGGTTTTATGGCCGCTATCTGGGTGGCCGTAGCCTGCAGCGTTTACACCATTGTCGCCAACACGGGTTATATATGGGCGGGTTTGAAAGGTAACCTGAGATTATCCGGTGGCTCCATTGCTCACCTGGGTTTCGGTTTAGTATTGCTCGGTATCCTGATCTCTTCTGCCAAGAAAGAAGTGTTGTCCAATAATATCAATGGCATTCCCGCACCGCTGGACAAGAACGAAGACCCGAGAGAGAACCTGACCCTGGTAAAAGGTCTTACTGTTGATATGGGAAAATATTCCCTGACCTATGAAGGCGATTCGGCACATCCCAAAAAACAATTGTCGTACTATAAGGTGCGTTTCAAACGCAAGGATGGTAAAGAAGAGTTCGTGCTCATGCCCAATTCTTTTGTCAACTACAAAGGCAATGAAGGATTGATGAGTAATCCCGATTCACGTCATTACCTCACACATGATGTATTCACCTATATCACATCCATCTCCAACCCGGATAAACGGGAGGATACGACCTCTTTCAAACCGAATAACCTCAAAACAGGTGATTCGCTTTTTTATTCCGGTGGCTTTATCATTGTTGGAGAAGTAAAAAAATTAACCGACCCTCTCCCGTTGGATTTGTTTGGAAAAGACGGAAGCGTGCAGGAGGCAAAACTGACCATCCATTCCAAAACAGGGACGACCTATACGATCAATCCAAAACTTGCATTCGCCAAAGGAACTCCGCTGGCTATACCGGATACATTATTGGCAGAAAGCCTGGTGTTTCAGTTACAGGAAGTAAAACCGGATAATAGTATTGTCCTGGGTATTAAAGAATCGAATGCCGTGATGGACTATATTACATTAAAGGCCTATAAATTTCCTTTCATTAAACTCCTCTGGTATGGGGTGGTGATCACGGCTATCGGTATCATCATCAGTATGGTACGGCGGATACGATTAAACCGGGCCAGCCGTTCAGGGTCATAACTTTAGCTTTTTCTTCCGAAGGAATTCCGCGGTTAAAACAGCGCCTGCTTTAGTTTTGTTGTCTGGTATAGTAAATACGGGTCCGGTTTTCTAATTTTACAACTGCAATGTTTTATCCCTGGAAATACATGAAACGGTGCGTGGTGATGATCTTCCTTTTGCTGGCAGGTGAAGAACTTGTTGCCCAGGTAGACCTGCCCGCGCCGGTCATCGATTCCAATGAACTGGCGCTGAAATACATGAAAGAACAGCGAAAGAAATGGGGTCCGAATGATACCATTCTCGTTCCCGCCATTTTTTACCAGAATGAGATCGTGAATTACAAGGAACAGGAAATGGCATGGGTCTCCAAATTATCCCCGGATGCCCTGAAAAAATTCATCGAGGAATGGACAAGGCTGCGCAATGCCGTTTACATTACCTATCCTTTTGCCCGTATCGCCGGGGGCACGATCAATGATATCAATAAGAACCTCGTCAATGTCAACAGCAAGAAAGAACGGAAAGCCTATATCAAATCAAGAGAAAAAGACCTGAAAAGAGAATTCAGCGATCCTCTCTCCAACCTTTCCGTTTACCAGGGAAAGATCCTGATGAAACTGATCAACAGGCAGACAGGGAATAGTTGTTACGAGATCATCAAAGAATATAAGGGCGGCCTGAATGCCCGTTTCTACCAGACCGTTGCCTGGTTCGTGGGTGGCAACCTGAAACAGGATTGGGATGTGGCGGAAAACAAACTCGACCGTCAGATCGAAAATATTGTGAAAGAGATCGACGGGTCCTGGTATGGGAATCCGTATAGGAAGTAGATGCTGGATGCTGGATTCTTGATGCTGGATTCTTGATGCTGGATGCCGGCTTTCGGCACTTGCATATTCCCCCTTCCATTTACTATCTTTATTGTTTAACCCGATCTGTTTGCTGAACAGGACCGACCAGTCACCAGCATCCAGCATCCAGAATCTTCTTACATGAAACTCGACATTCTCGCCATTGGCGTTCACCCCGACGATGTGGAACTCGGCTGTTCCGGCACACTTATCAATGAAATAAAAGCTGGTAAAAAAGCAGGTATCGTTGACCTGACCCAGGGAGAACTCGGAACAAGAGGCACGATCGATACCCGTTATGAAGAAGCGGCCGATGCGGCGATGATCATCGGTGTGCAGGTAAGAGAGAACCTGAAAATGAGAGACGGTTTTTTTGAGAATGATGAAGAGAATAAATTGAAATTGATCTCGGCCATCCGTAAGTACCGGCCGGAGATCGTGATCGGGAATGTGCTGCATGACCGTCACCCCGATCATGGGCGTGCCGGGAAGATGATCGCCGATTGTTGTTTCCTGGCAGGTCTTGCCAAAATAGAATCAAAGGATGAAAAAGGAAACCTGCAGGAAAGATGGCGGCCTTCCTATGTATTACATTATATCCAGGACTGGTATCATGAACCCGACCTGCTGATCGATATCAGCGATGTGTTCGAACAACGGATGAATTCCATCAAAGCATATGGAACACAATTCCATAGTTCGGGGAAAAAGAATGACGAACCCGAGACCTATATCTCCACTCCTGATTTCCTTGAAAGTGTGATTGCGAGGGCGAGAATGTTCGGCAAACGCATTGGTGTCAGATATGCAGAGGGCTTTATCAGTGAAAAAAAGATCGGTATACGCCATCTTGACGCATTGATACAGAATGAAACATAAACGCTTGTTCGTATTCCTGTTACGTCTAAATACGTAGACAAACAACCCTTTATCCACAACTGCCGGTTGTGATAACTTTCACAGCCCATGTGAAGCATAAAGATTACCTTTGCTATCTGAAAAATCAGTCTATGGCATCTCCGAAATTCAATACAGTATCACAATCTTTTCACGGCGAATTAAAAAGAAGGATCAGCGAGTATTTCCAGCAAGCCGGGAAAGCATCGACTGGTAATTTCTCCCTTTATTTCAAAGCCATTATCCTGGTACTGGGTTTCGCTGCTGTATATGTTCACCTTGTATTTTATACGCCTGTAACCTGGTTAGCTATCACTGAATGTGTTGTACTGGGTGGATTGACCGCGGCTATCGGTTTTAACGTGATGCACGACGGTATGCATGGAAGTTTCAGCCGTTATAAATGGATCAATGAACTGGCAGGTCTTTCCCTGAATTTTTTAGGCGCCAACAATTTCATGTGGCGTTCCAAACATAATATCATTCACCACACGTATACCAATATCGAAGGGATCGATGATGATATCGAGGCTAAACCCCTTCTCCGTCTTTGCGAAACACAAAAATATTATAAGATCCACCGTTTCCAGCACTGGTATTTCTGGGTGGCGTACTCCTTACTTTATATCTGGTGGGTCTTCTTCACCGATTACAAAAAATATTTTCTCGGAAGGATCGGGCCGACGCCTATCCAAAAGATGAAGCTTTCCGATCATCTTTCTTTCTGGGGTTTTAAGATATTGCATGCATTCATCTTTATGGCGGTTCCGATCTACACGCTGGGCTTTTCTACTTGGGTGGTCGGTTTCATCATCTACGGGTGTTTTGCAGGCCTCGTGCTGAGCATTGTTTTCCAGCTCGCACATACCGTAGAGGACACACATTTCCCGCAGGCTGACCCGG
This sequence comes from Chitinophagaceae bacterium, assembly GCA_036009775.1. Lineage (GTDB taxonomy): Bacteria > Bacteroidota > Bacteroidia > Chitinophagales > Chitinophagaceae > JJ008. The sequence continues at coordinate 436 of DASYLC010000369.1, read as the reverse complement.
CTACCAATAAAATGGAGGACGAATGGGCTTTGCACCAGTTAAAGACAACGGCCAATTTTGCTACCCGCAACCGGTTTATCTCCTGGTGGGTAGGCGGGTTGAATTTCCAGGTAGAGCATCACCTGTTCCCCCGTATATCGCACGTACACTACCCTGAGATCAGCAAGATCATCAAAAAAGCCTGCCAGGATTTCAACTTCCCTTATATCGAATACCCGAGGATGAGAATGGCTGTTGTATCCCATGTGCAGCACCTGAAGCACCTGAGCCGGAAATAATAACCGCATATCGTATTGAAAAAGGAGTCTATATGGCTCCTTTTTTTTGCACCCAGGTTGAAACCCGGGGCTATTCGGGGTTAAAACTCCGGGCTATTATCCACAAAACAATTTCTGATTTTGCCACTAGCTTAAAGCCTGTTAATTTGCACAGCTAT
>DASYLC010000368.1:0-8545 GCA_036009775.1 Chitinophagaceae bacterium | reverse complement strand
GAACGGAAAGTGCATTCGGACCCATATATTTCGGAACGATCATAATATATCTTGACCAGTGGGTATGACCATCCCAGTTCACGTTAGTATTCCACCATATATCGGACTGGCAAAAACAAAACAGGGGGAAGACCAGCCCGGCCGTCAGCAACAACCGGTATCGCATAATGCGCAACATAATTTTAAAGGTACAATTTGAGCCATCACAATGATAAGGATATTTTATCTTTATCTTCTTCAAAACAGGAATGATGATCATCAACAGGATATGTGTTTGCGGGGCAGGAACAATGGGCAGTGGTATTGCACAGGCTGCCGCGCAGTCCGGTTTCCATACATTGTTATATGACCTTGACACGGTCATATTAGAAAAAGCAAGAGCATCCATAGAAAAAAGCCTGCATTCGCTGGCGGAAAAAGGAAAGATCAGTGGTGAACAAAAAGAAAAGATCTCGCAACGGATCCAGTTCACCGGAGATATCCAAACCTGCCTCGCCGATGTGTTTATTGAAGCGATCGTTGAAAAAGTGGAGATCAAGATCGCTTTGTTCAACCAATTGGCCGGGATCAATAACAATAAAACAATATTTGCCACCAATACCTCTTCTTTGTCTGTTACCGGCATTGCGGCCGGTGTAAATGAACCGCAACGTGTCATCGGTATGCATTTTTTCAATCCTGCCACTATCATGAAACTGGTGGAGATCATTAACACAGAACATACGAGCAGGGAAACAACAGACACCATTGTGGAACTGACAAGACAAATGGGGAAAACTCCCGTGATCTGTAAGGACTCTCCCGGTTTTATTGTGAACCGTGTGGCCCGGCCTTATTATATCGAGTCATTGCGGCTCGCGGAACAAGGGATCACCGGTTTTGAACAGGCCGATCGTTTGCTGGAATCAAGTGGTTTTAAAATGGGGCCTTTCAAACTGATGGACCTGATCGGTAATGATATAAATTATGCAGTGAGCTGTTCGGTATATGAACAAATGAATAAACCCGAACGGCTAAAACCCTCTTCGATCCAGCAGGAAAAAGTAGAGAAGGGGCAACTGGGAAGAAAAACTAAAAAAGGATATTATGATTATGAATAGAACAGTTTATTTCCTGCAGGATAAATCCTTCCGCCCATGATATTGGTAACAGGCGGCACCGGCTTTCTCGGTTCTTATCTCCTCAAACACCTGGTGGAAAAAGGATTGCCCGTTCGGGCAATCCGGCGAAGCAATAAGCCCCTGCCCTGGATCCCCGCAGGTATACTGGATAAAGTGGAATGGGTCGATGGAGATGTGCTGGATGTAGTGGCTTTACAGGAAGCAATGGAAAATGTTGACACCGTGATTCATTCCGCTGCGGTGGTCTCCTTTGTAAAGAAGGACCGGAAGGAAATGTATAAAGTGAATGTGGAAGGGACAGCCAACGTGGTGAATATGGCACTGGAAAAAGAGGTAAAGCGACTGGTATATATCAGTTCCGTAGCGGCATTGGGAAGAACAGCCGGTGGCGGACATGTAGACGAAGAAAAAAAATGGGAAGAAAATAAAGTAAACACACATTACGCCATCAGCAAGTACAAAGCGGAATTGCAGGTATGGCGGGGTATCGGAGAAGGACTGGAAGCCGTTATCCTGAATCCGAGTACTATTCTTGGATATGGCGACTGGCATAGCGGCAGCTGTGCTATTTTCAGGAATGTATATGAAGAATTCAAATGGTACAGCCCGGGCATCAATGGATTTGTGGATGTGGAAGATGTGGCCAGGGCAACCATTGCACTGATGGAAAGCGTGATCAGCGGGCAACGGTATATTGTTAATGGCGACACCTGGTCATTCCGGCAATTACAGGACACGATCGCCGATGGATTTGGAAAAAAGCGGCCACATAAAGCCACTACTCCCTTTTTAATGGCGCTGGCCTGGCGGATGGAAAAGATAAAATCGCTCTTCAGCGGTAAACGACCCTTGCTGACAAAAGAGAGTGCAAGGGTGGCCCAAAGTAAAACCTGGTTCGAAAATGATAAAATACGAAGGGAGCTTCCGGGATTTTCCTTTACCCCGCTGGAAGAAACCATAAAAAAAGCCTGTGAAAAATATGCTGGCACCATTACTGCTGTGCAACCCTAACAGGTTTGATAGTATCTTTATCCGGCAATCATTTCTATGAAAAAATACTTTTTTGTTTTCCTTTTATTTTTGGGCGGGTTTTCAGCGGGTCATGCACAATTCGTGATAACGGGCGTTATCCTGGACTCCACGAGCCGGGAACCCCTGCAAAAAGCCTCTGTTTTTTGCCAGAACACCACCCTGGGTACGGTCACTGATAAAATGGGAGAATTTTCGCTCTCGTTGAAATCAGGAGGTTATGATCTTATATTCAGCTACACGGGCTACCAGACACAAATGGTCCGTGTTACCGAAGACAAACGGCTGGAGATTCTGATGGTGAAGGAAGATAAAAGTATGGGGGAAGTGGTGCTGAAGAATTCATATGAAGTGACCGACGGCCTGGAAAAATATGGCGATTTCTTTATGAAAAATTTTATCGGCTCCACTCCTAATGCCGACCAGTGTGTATTGACCAATCCCGAGGTACTGAAATTTTATTTTTATAAAAAAAGCAATCGTTTAAAAGTGCTGGCGACCGATGCATTGCTGATCTCCAACAAAGCGCTGGGATATAATTTGCGTTACCAGCTCGATTCTTTTGTCTGGTATTATAATACCAGTATCAACTTATACCGCGGCTACTGCCTGTATACTGAAATGGAAGGAAATGACAGTCTCAAACGGGTATGGTCCAAAAACAGGTCAAAAGCTTATGAAGGATCGAAACTTCATTTTATGCGCAGCTACTATGACAGTACCCTGGTGGAAGATGGCTGGGTCATCGATATGCTGGATGAAAAGAACGATAAGAAATTCAGCAAGATCAAAGATGTGTATGACAGCAGCTATTATCTTGTAATTCCTTATACAAGAGATAGTTTAATAACTTATAGAAGAGATAGCATTACGATCGATACTGTCATTCAGCAGGTGCCCACGGGCCAGGTAGATGTAGAAATATATTTTCCCCGGAAAATAAGTATCACGTACCTTAAAAAAAGGCCGGAACCTGAGTATCTCCGTCAAATGAACCTGCCGAAAAACGTACCCTTCCCTATTTCTTATATCGATCTCAAAAACGCGATCGGTATTATGCTGAACGGTTATTATTATGACCAGAAAAACTGGGTGAACCAGGGATACTGGACCTGGAAAAATGTCGGGGACTTGTTGCCATATGATTATGTACCCAACTAGTTTTATGCATTCTATAAACACAACCATCACTGCTCATGCACAAACGACTCTGCTTTCCGCTATTATTGCTTGTATCCGGGCTCTTCAGTAACTTGTATGCCCAGCTGACGATAAAAGGCAAGGTACTGGATGCCGATAGTCGTCAGCCTCTTGTCAGCGCTTCTGTTTATTGCGAGAATACAACCCTGTTTACGACCACCGACGCCACGGGTAATTTTTCCCTTTTGATGATGCCGGGAGGATATAATCTTATTATAAGCTATACCGGTTATGAGACACAAGCTTTCCGGGTTAGCGAATCAAATGAAAAGATGTTCATTCTGCTGGCCCGGGAAGACAGGCGGCTCAAAGAAGTAGTGGTCACGACAAAAAGCAGGCTGGTAGAAGACGGGTGGAACAATTACGGAAGTTACTTTATGCAGAATTTTATCGGCACCACCCCTAATGCTGAAGAATGCCGTTTGCAAAACCCGGAAGCATTAAAATTCTATTATTATAGCGAAAGCAATAAAATAAAGGTATTCGCTACGGCTCCTTTAAAGATCAGCAATAAGGCCTTTGGCTATACGCTCAGCTATGCCCTCGATTCCTTTGTCTACCTTTTTGCGGATAACATTTGTTCTTACTGGGGGATTTGCCGGTATACGGAAATGGAGGGCAACGACAACCAGAAAAAAACATGGGCCAGGAACCGTAAAAGAGCGTACGAAGGATCTGTTCTTCACTTTATGCGCAGTTATTATAAAGGCACATTATCCTCCGACGGATGGGATATCGCCCTGCAGCAGGAAAATGACCCGGAAACCTTTGACCGTGTGGCCAACCCATTTGACCGTGCCTATTATGTACGGATAAAAGAGAACGAAGAAATTGAATTACAGTTCCCGCGACGAATAAGGGTCAGGTATTTAAAAAAAGAACCTGAACCCGAATACCTGGAAAAATACAGTTTGCCCAGGAAGATGACAATACTCTCTTCGGCAGTTGATCTGAAAGAAAAGATCCGGGTAAAAGAAAACGGGTATTACTATCACCAGCTTTCCTGGATAAGTTATAATTACTGGAGCTGGAAGAATATGGCGGATATACTGCCCTATGACTATATACCTTAAGGAATATCGAACAGGGGAACACTGAATTTTGAATGCAGAAGTATTGGATCAATGAAGCATAAGTTCATCTGCTCTACATTCCTTGTTCATTTGTTCATCTGTTCATCTCCCATCACTTTCCCCCATAACTGCGGTATTCTTTTTATCCATACAAATTCTTTCATTTTTTCTCTTGCGTCTTCTGCGGGTGAACCAAAATAGACTTTGGCGCCGGGGATAGAATCTTTGACGCCGCTCTGCGCATACACGATGGCATCTTTGCCGATGGTCAGTGTCTTGCTGACGCCAACCTGTCCCCAGAGGATCACATTGTCTTCGATCGTTGTGGCCCCGGCAATACCAACCTGCCCGGCAAAAAGACAATTCTTTCCTACCACCGTATCATGACCGATATGGACCAGGTTATCCATCTTGGTGCCTGCCCCGATAACGGTATCATGACTTACCCCCCGGTCGATGGTGCAATTGGCCCCGATTTCCACCCCGTTTCCGATCAGCACCCTCCCACTGCTGATCATTTTTTTATAATGGATATCCCGGCTGGTCTTCTTATTATAATAAAAGGCGTCACTGCCGATCACCGTACCTGCCTGTAACACCACATCATTCCCGATAATACAATGGTCCAGTATCGTCACCTGCGGATGGATGATACAATTTGTACCGATGCTTACATGGTTACCGATATAGGCGCCCGGCATGATCACTGTTCCTTCACCAACGGATGAACTATCACTGATCATTTTCATAGACGGACTGAACGGGCGATAAAAGTTTACGATCTTCAGGTAGGCTTCAAAGGGATCATCAACTACCAGTAATGCTTTACCATCCGGGACATCTGTATTCTTATTGATGATAATAAAACTGGCTGCCGAGTTGATAGATTTATCATAATATTTGGGATGATCGACAAATACCAGGTCTCCTTTTTCCACTTTATGTATCTCGTTAATGCCGGTCACTATTCCATTGCTGTTTCCCGTAATTTCCGCCCCAATCAGTTGTGCGATCGTTGTTACCGGTACTGGTTTTTCAAAACGCATGGTTATAATTTTTATCAAAGGTAATACCCTTTGGATGGCGTGTATCGCCAAAAACAAGTGATTTTATGATAATCAGCCCTTTTTACAGATACTTTATAAAAAATATTTTTTGACGTGTTTGATCGTTATTTCTCCCTGCAATTGCATCATTGATCGCATAAGGGTTCTTCTTATTTTCCGGCACGAATAACCAAAGCATACAAAACAGGTATCAATGAAATATGTGCCAGCAAAGGCTTTTAGCAATATGATAAAAAGCAACCGGTGATAAAACAAATTGCACATTTATTTTATCGATCACGGTTCATTCATTTTTTTCATCGCTTTCAGACCCCTGTTTATCCACAGCAATGTTTAAAATGTTAATAAAATAGTTGGGAAATATTTTTTGGTTAAAGAAAATTATTTCTAATATTGTGCAGGGAAATTTATTTCCCAGTACTTACTAACCCATCCATATAGTAATCCCTCTGGTACTCCAGGGGGGTTTTTTTATCTGATGGTCTCCGTCTGACAAAAAATTAAATTACACGAAGACATATATTCCTTGCCTTTATTTGACGGAGACCGTCAGATAAAGGCAAGTTGAATAATTAAGATACCTTTACCCTACTTAAAAAAAATACATGCTGAAATCAATGACCGGTTTTGGAAGAGCCGAAAAAAATGCAGGTGATAAAACATTCCTGGTTGATATTAAATCGCTTAACGGGAAACAATTTGAACTGCAGTTAAAACTCCCGGCTATTTTAAAACCTTTTGAATTTGATATCCGCCGTATTTTATCAGAGAATTTATTAAGAGGCAGTGTTGATTGTATGATCAGCCTGAAAGATACCGGCAATGCAAAACCGGTTACCATCAATACCGATCTGGCCAAAGCCTATTATAAACCGCTGGCCGAATTATCCTCCGTCCTGAACCTGGACCCCTCGCATATACTGAGTACTCTTGTCAAATTACCCGAGGTGATCACCCCGAGCAGCGAAACTCTTTCCGACCCTGAATGGAGTGATTTTCAGCAAATCCTGCAGGATGCCATCGGGAACCTGAACAGGCACCGGCTGAACGAAGGCGCTATGATGGAAAAGGACCTGCTTCTCCGGATCAGCAATATTGAGATACAACAGGCCGAAGTGATCAAACTCGAGCCGCTCCGTAAACAAAAGATAAGGGACGGGATAACCCGCCTGCTGGAAGAAAACGTGGGCAAGGAGAATTATGACGGTAACCGCCTGGAACAGGAACTGGTCTATTATATTGAAAAAATAGATATCACGGAAGAACAGGTGCGTTTGAAGAATCATTGTGAGTATTTTAAATCATTGCTGGCCGACAAAGAAGAATCAAAAGGAAAAAAGCTCTCCTTTATACTCCAGGAGATCGGCCGGGAGATCAATACCACCGGTTCCAAAGCATACGATTCCACTATTCAGAAGGCCGTGGTGATGATGAAGGATGAGCTGGAGAAAGCAAAAGAGCAGGTTCTGAACGTATTATAAGAGTTCGGCCGACATTATATCTTTGTGCCATGAACCGACTAAAAAGCATTTTGTTCTTTCTTGTGCCCTGTGCCCTGTGCCTTGCAGCTTGCAAAACCGTTGACCTGTATGAAAAAACGGTAAGTATCCCCGGTCATTCCTGGAAGAACAGCTTCCGTCCTGTTTTTAGTTTTACTATCAAAGACACTTCTTCGCCTTACCAGCTTTATTTTGTCATCCGTCATAATGATAAATACAGTTTCAATAATATTTATGTTAACCTCAATATCCAATTACCCGGCAGCGACACTACGAGAAAGTTAAGAAGGGATCTTACGCTGGGTACCAACGACAAAGGCTGGCTGGCCAGCGGCATGGATGATATATATGAACACCGCATCAAATTGGGCGGAGAGGAAATGCTACGACCCGGCGACTATACCTTTACCCTTGAACAGATCATGCGGGAAGATCCGCTGGACAATGTATTGAACGTGGGGATCAGGGTTGAAAAGAAATAATAGTATTTTTATAGGATGAGAGATAAGGGTTATAGCTCATTCTTCCTTTTATTTGGCCTGCTATTGATCGTACAGATCATACCCGGGCATTCCTTTGCACAAAAAGCAAAATTAAAAAATTACCTGCCTCCCGATAACCGCTCGCTCATGCTTTTATGGGGATATCCCAATTTTGAAAACGAGAACATCCGGCAGGAATTGGGGAAGAAATATGGTTTCAAACTCTACCGTTTTGCCGGCTGTACCTTACCTCGGGAATGGGACAAAGACGCACAAAAACACAACCAGCAATTAAAGAACAGGATCTCCAAAAAATTCGGCGCTGACTGGAAAATCAAATATGATAAAGAGTATGATCGTCTTTACGCTTTGTTTCGGCGGGCAGATACTGTATTAAGTCATGATACTTCTTCCTTCTGGACTGACCGCCCGTTAGCTCCGCCCACAGATATCGACCAGGTATATTATTCCGAAATACACAGGGATTCTGTTTTACTTGTTACCATTTGCAGTATAAACGAATGGTCCAATAACAATAAACTGGTTGCTTTCCGTCAATTTGAACTGAACATCGTGAAGAAAAAGGTAACGCTCATTGCGACCAAACCAAAGGACGAATCACTCTTGTCTGCAAATCACTGATAGCATTTCCTGTATGAACGACCCCTCCAAAAAAAGACTCCGCCGCACTACGTTCATCTACTGGATGCTGCTGGTCTATATCATTGCGGCATTGGCATGGTGGTTCATTTCGCTGGAACAACAAAATACCAGGATCGCAAAATTGCAATATGGATCTATCCAAAAAGATTCTTTGCCGGCAGCACAGCTGGCTGAAAAGACACATATCATCGATACCGAAACAAAAAGAAACACCGGTAAATATTTTGCTGAAGGCGTCACCTTCCTGATCCTGATCCTGATCGGCGCTCTTTTTGTTTATCGTTCCGTTCGCAGGCAATTCAACCTGCAACAGCAACAGCAGAATTTTATGATGGCTGTTACACATGAGCTCAAGACACCCATATCGGTGGCGAGACTTAATTTGGAAACGCTGCAGAAATATAACCTCGA
>DASYLC010000367.1:0-6601 GCA_036009775.1 Chitinophagaceae bacterium | reverse complement strand
AGGATAATTTTTATCACACCCTGCAGGTATTGGATAATTTAGCGGCACATACTGACGATCTCTGGTTGAGGTGGGCTGCTATTCTCCATGATATTGCCAAACCGGCAACCAAACGTTTTGAAGAAGGACATGGCTGGACCTTTCACGGTCATGAGGCGGTGGGAGGAAGAATGGTACCGAAGATATTTACGAAACTGAAGTTGCCGTTGAATGAAAAGATGCGGCTGGTGAAGAAACTGGTCGAACTGCATCTTCGCCCCATCAGCCTGACCAAAGAAAATATAACGGACTCGGCTATCCGCCGCTTGTTGTTTGACGCGGGAGAAGATTTCGATTCACTGATGATGCTCTGTGATGCGGATATCACATCCAGGAACAAACAAAAAGTAAGAAGGTTCCTGGAGAATTTTCAACTGGTACGCCAGCGATGCAAAGAGGTAGAGGAAAAGGATCATATACGTAACTGGCAACCGCCGGTGGACGGACAAATGATCATGGAGATATTCGGTCTGCCGCCTTCCAAACCCGTGGGAATACTGAAGGATGCATTAAAAGATGCGATACTGGATGGTATTATCCCGAATGACCGTGAACAGGCTTTGGCTTTCATTACCAGTAAGGCAAAGGAGCTGGGTTTGGAAAGAAAGAAACCTTAAATTTGTGTCATGGCAATTTTAAAATTCAGGGTTTATTTTGAAGAGGATGAAAGCGTGTACCGCGACGTGGTGATACGGCATACACAGACATTCCGGGACCTCCATGAAACGATCTTACGGGCTTATGAATTTGACAATAAACATAAAGCCACTTTCTACCGCAGCAATGATCATTGGCTGAGAGGACGGGAGATATCGCTCGAGAAATACGAAAAAGATTACAAGGCGCCGCCGCTATTGATGGAGGAAACCACGATCGGTTCCGAGATCAGGGACCCGAACCAGCGTTTTATTTACCAGTATGATTTTAATAAGAACTGGGGTTTCCTGCTTGAGCTGATCAATGTATCAAAGGAAGAGAACCCGAAGATCAGTTATCCTTCGGTGGCAAGAGTGGAAGGGATCGCTCCCAGCCAGTATGGAACCAAAGGTTTGCTGGGTGAGAAATTCGCTGATATCGAAGAGAAGTATGACCTGACACAACTAACCAGTGACGGCTTTAGTGAAAAAGATGCGGAAGGAGAGGATATCGGTATGGCGGATGAAGGAACGGTGACGGAAGGAGAGGAAGAAGTTTGATCAATTGGCAATAGACAATTGACAATTGGCGATTTGCAAGGCCGCTTATTTTTGAAAATTCCCTTTTGCCCATTGCGTATTGCATATTCTGATGTACTCCCCAAAAGAAAAGAATGTCATTGTTATTTGCGGACCTACTGCAGTAGGCAAAACTTCCGTAGCTATCCATCTGGCCAAACATTTTCAAACAGAGATCATTTCTGCCGATAGCCGTCAATGTTTCCGGGAACTGAATATTGGTGTAGCAAGACCGTCTGAAGCGGAGTTGAATACGGTGAAACATCATTTTATTACTTCTCATTCTGTTCACGATGATGTGAATGCCGGTGTATTTGAAATATATGCATTGCAAAAAGCAACGGAATTATTCCGGCAATATGATACCATCATCATGGTGGGTGGCACCGGTCTTTATATAAAGGCGTTTTGCGAAGGACTGGATACTATTCCTGCTATTGATCCTGTCATAAGGAACCGGGTCATTCAATCGTATGAAGAAAAAGGGATCGGCTGGTTGCAGGAGCAACTGGAAGAAAAGGATGCGCAGTTCAGTAAGGAAGGAGAGATGGAAAACCCCCAACGGATGATGCGGGCGCTGGAAGTGGTGGAAAGCACCGGGCAATCCATTCTTTCATTCCGCAAGAAAGAAAAGATAACAAGAGAATTTTCGATCAGCAAGATCGGCCTTGAACTGCCAAAGGAGGATCTGCATCGCAATATTCATCACCGGGTTGACCAGATGATGGAGGCCGGTTTGCTGGAAGAAGTAAAAGGATTGAGCAAATGGAAAGATATGAATGCCTTGCGGACCGTGGGTTACGCGGAGTTATTTGATCACCTGGATAGCAAAATATCTTTAGAGACCGCCGTCGAACAGATCAGGACGAATACAAGGCAATATGCCAAGCGGCAAATGACCTGGTTCCGGAAGGATGCTGCCATCAAATGGTTTACACCAGGCGAGACCGAAGCGATGATGGGTTATGTCAAAACCGGCTCATGAGAAATGTTTTTGCATGTTCAAATTCCGGTCTTTTTGAAAGGGAGCCGGCACTCTTCATTAACAGCGAATAATAACCCCCGGCTTTTTCCGCGCTGCCTGATCTTTCAGCCGCCAATCCGGCTCCATACAAACCGTTAAAACGGTTCGGATGTTTTTTAAGGTTGTCCTCATAGACAACAAGCGCTTCTGCCGGTCTTTTCATTACCATCAGCATATCACCCAATAATTCTTCCGCGGGTAATACTTCACCGGGTGTTACGGAGGCTTTTTCTGTCTTGTCTTCCAGGTCAGCAGCGGCTTTCATTAAGGTAAGCGCTTCTTCGTTTTTACCTTCCGACTGTTTGATCCACGCTTCCCCTGTTTTTAATTGTATTTTCACCTGTCTTGCCTTGTACTCGTCTTTTTGTTTTAATAATGCCGTATGAATATCCTTCAACTTATTTAATTCTACGGAAGCCATTGCCGGCTGGTTAGTGTGCACGGCGCCCAGCAACCTGGCAAAATGGGTAATAGCTTCCTGCCAGGGAAATTTATCCCAGGCGATATCTTTCTTATGGCTTTTCAATTCAGCAGCAGCTGACCAGTTCTTATTTTCAAGTGCGAAACGGGCAGGGATGGCAGCAAATGCATATGCCACTTTGAAATTGAAAGGCTCTACGTCCCGGATGGTTTTTAAATAATCGTATTGTTGCTGTGCCTTTTCATTATCTCCTTTTTGAAGATAGGCATACACGAGGTAGTCAAGCCCGTGCATTTCTTCATCCCAATGTCCTTTCAGACCCGCTGTTTCTGCATAGCATTTCGCGGAAGAAACGGATACCAGATTGGAACTGATACATTCATCCCAGAGACCCAGCCGGGTAAAAATATGCGAAGGCATATGCAGTGCATGCGCAGAAGAAGGGGCCACCGATGCATACTTCCTCGCTGCCGGTAAAGCCAGTTCTGCCAGTTCAGGATAATCATAGGTATGAATAATATAATGTACAATACCGGGATGATCCGGTTCATTGGGATAAAGAGCATTTAAAAGGGTACCTGCTTTTTTTTGTTTCTGAAATGTTTTATCAGCCGGATCAGCGGCGGCGGTCAGCGCCAGTGCATAAAAGATCGCTGTTTCTTTGTCATCCGGGTATTTCACATTCAGGGCTTCCATGGCTTTCTCGTAAGCGAGACAGCGGCTGCGATGATCGGTTGTCGGCCAGTCCTTATAAAACACAGCGATGGCGTCGATATAAGCGGATTCTCTTCCTGTTGTTGAAGAAATACTCTTCGCAATTTCGATCGCTTTGGAACCTTTTTTCAGCTCAGGTTCGGTTGGCGGTGCCCATAGCGGATGAAAATTACTCATGGCAACTCCCCAGTAGGCCATCGCGCAGCCAGGATACTTATCAATAATGCCTGCGAATACTTTTTCGGATTCTTCGTATTCAAAAGAATGGAGCAACTTGACGGCAAGCGTGAATTTTTCTTTGTCCCCGCAGGAAGTAGTAAAATCCATTGTGCCAAATTCCTTACCCGGAGGACCGCAGGAAATAAGTTCTCCCCGCCGGAGATCCATTTCACTGATTTTCTCTTTGGAAGGGCTGCTGTTTTCTTCTTTGCAGGAACTGACCAGCAGTATGCTGCAGAATACCAGGCATGCTTGGCGTGCATCCATGATCATTGACGATTTAATGATTGTTGTCTGCCCGGTGGTGCCGACAATTAAAGGTAGAATTTTAATTGATCAGCGGAATAAATGATCCTTTGCTCTGCAAACTATTATCTATCATCTATTATCTATCCGCTATCCTCTATCCTCTATCCAATCTGTTTTTTCAGTTTGGCCGAAAGCTTTGCTTTCACCAGTTCATAGGACTGTTGCAGGTATTTTTTCCAGTCGCTCTTTTTCATTTTATTGATGTCTTCGGTCCAGACCCATTTGTACTTGGCCACATAGGGAGCGGGTTTAAAACCGGGCATGGACGACATCTCTTCGAACTCTTCATCTGTCACTTTAAAGGAGGCGGTAGTGGGCGATTGATCAAGACCCACCACGCAAAACATTTTCCCGCCGATGGAGAAAACCAGGTCATGTCCCCATTTGATATCTTCTGTTACGCCTTTTAACTGGCGGCAAATGGTTTGTATTTCTTCTGTTGTCATGTTAGCTGGAGATTGAGGTTAAATTAAGGTATTAAATATTGCTTATTTCATACTACTAATCCTTTTGAGAGTTTTGAGAGGGCCCGAATATCCTGTCGTATTTGGTTCCGGCATGACAGTTTATGCAAGTGCTGTTCCTGATATTATTCAGTACTACCGGTCTTTCTTTCGGGTTTTCCACGTTTACCACTCCATAGACCCAGCCTTTATCATTACCAGGACCTTCGTTTTCCTTATACATGATAAAAAGTTCTGAAACAGTTGTGGGAGTGTACCATTTCCCGTCATTCTTACTTTGCACCCTGTCAATTGTTTTATTCAGGCTGTCATATATGATCTCTTTCACGTTCCAGGTCTCTTTCACAATAACCTGTCCTGCCGGCTGACCGGTCGGGGCATTCTGTATATAATCTCCATATTCTTTGATATACAACTTATACAGTTTATTACCATGAGGACTAAGCGAAGCATTCGCCTTACTGATAAAAGTGCTATCAATTTTCGGATGCCATCCCATATCCGGGTCATCCTTAGGTCTGTCGCACAAGGTGATCGTCCACTTATATTTTGAACTGTCTGTTACTACGAGCTGGACATCCCTGTGTTGCTGGTATTTTTTGTATTCTTTGGAAATTTGAATAAGTTTTTCCTTTCCACCGGTCGTCAACCTGAAACTTAAAAAAACAAAACAGGCCAGCAGGAATGCGACTATAGTTATTTTACGATGTTTCATGATATTTATTTTGTCATCTCTTCTTCCATCTTTTGAATACTGGCGGCTAACTGGCGGTTGCCCGCATTCCATTTTTTTGCTTCGGGTAGCCAGGCAGTGAAATTCGTTTTATCTTTCTTCTTATAAAAACTATATAGCAGGTTATAGCAGCTTTCTCCATGGTATTGCGTATCGGTACACACTTTGATCGCTTTTTTACAGCTGGCCGCGGCTTTGTCCAGTTGCCCCGATTGCAGTTCGGCATAGATCAGTTCTTTGTGGCAGTAAGCATCGGCAGGGTTGGTTTGCAGGGCGCTTTCCAGGATAGTGATGGCTTTATCATGCTGACCCAGGCAGTTATAGGAAAAAGCCAGTTCCACTTCCAGCCCCTTGAATTTAGGATCGATCTTTTGGACTCTTTCGAGATAGCCCAGTCCTTTGGCGCACTCGCCATAACCATTATATAAGAATCCCCACCGGAAAAGACGGCCAACGGAAGCCGTATCGTGTTTATAAACCTCCAGCCAGCCCGGGATGGCAGTGATCTTCAATTCTTGAAATTTATTTTCAGGAATAAATGCCACCAGTACATTATTGGGCTCAAGCCGTGCTTTGATATTCACATCCTCCAGTTTGATGGGAACAAAAACTCCTGCTGAAGATATTGTAAACTTGCCTTCCCTGTTAAAGGTAAGGCCTGCCTGCGCATCGATATAAATAAAGCCGTAGGTGTAAGAACTGTCCTTCTCAGGCTGGAAAGCTACCCACCTGTCCTCGCTTTCCACAAAACGTTTGTTGAACTGCAGGGTGTTCTGTGCATTGGCATGAGCAGAGACAAGAACGATGAGGAAGAATATGTATTTCATAAATGTAGTTGGTCGTGTTTTCGGACCGTGATAAAATTTTACCGCGCATTTTCATCCACCTCAAATATCCCGAATGTATTGTTATCAGGGTCTGTAAAATATCCCTGCCAGCACCGGCCGGGGATAGCGAATTTGGGTAAAGCGACCTGTCCGCCCAATTCGATGACCTTATCGTGTATCCTGTCAAAATTTTCTACCTGGACAGAACATACAAAAGCATTCGAACCGTATTCCGGCGGTGGGATTGAAGCCGGTCGTTTTAAAAGCCCGCCATTGATCGTCTTTGTTTCGATCCGGTAATATTCGATCGGAACAAATTCTTCCCGTATGAATTTCCAGTCGAACAATGAACTGTAAAATTCAATATCCCTCGCAGGGTCAGAAGATTGTATTTCAAAATAACCGACTGTATTCATATTTTATAAATTACAACTCAATGCGGGACCAGCAAAAAATAATTCATGGAAAACACAATACTGGCGAGCATATAGGCGATGTTTCCGAAAATAAAGTAGTGTCTCAGTTTGAAATACACGCACACGGATCTTACGGATACGACGGGTGAACACGGATTCATATGCTGTAAACAGCATATAAAGGATCAGTTGTCAGCTAAATACGCGTTCGACCTGAATTA
>DASYLC010000366.1:0-15844 GCA_036009775.1 Chitinophagaceae bacterium | reverse complement strand
TGGTTTAAAAAGCTTAAAGGCTTGGAACTTTCAAACTGAGTCGCTACCCGGAATTACTTAAACCAGCAAAGGTCCGGAGTTAGACTTAGCGTCATCCTTTACCCGGATATTTCTTAACTTTACGGTCATGCTTCCCGACTATCCTCATAAATTATTTTCCGATCATCGCTGTGATTTTAACCTCCTGATGGAGACATTGGCCATGGATGCCCCCAACCCCTCCCCTGAAGGGTAGTTGCCAAACTTCTGCCCCGAGTCATTTTTAGTAGTTCATTTTTCTCACATTGAATGCATTTAATATGAAAACAGATACGATCAATAAGCCCATACAAAATCCAGAAACAGACTTTCTTCCACTCCAGGGAACCGATTATGTAGAATTCTATGTGGGCAATGCCAAACAGGCGGCCCATTTTTATAAAACAGCTTTTGGTTTCCAGTCGCTGGCCTATGCCGGCCCGGAAACAGGAATGAAGGATAAAGTGAGTTACGTGATACGGCAGAACAAACTCACATTTGTGCTGACCACACCATTAAGAACAGATAACCCGATCGCCGATCATATTTATAAACATGGCGATGGCGTGAAAGTGATCGCATTAAAAGTAGAGGATGCGAAAAGCGCATTTGACGAGACAACTAAAAGGGGTGGTAAAGCTTATCTCGAACCCATCGTATCCAAAGATGATAAGGGTGAAGTGGTCATGAGCGGTATCCATACTTATGGCGATACCGTTCACCTGTTCATTGAACGAAAGAACTATTCAGGGATCTTCATGCCCGGCTTCCGGGAATGGAAAACCGAATACAATCCCGAACAAACAGGCTTATTGTATGTGGATCATTGCGTGGGTAATGTGGGCTGGAACCAGATGAATCCCTGGGTAAAATTCTATGAGGACGTGATGGGTTTCCGCAATATCCTCAGTTTTGATGACAAGGATATTTCCACTGAATACTCGGCACTGATGAGTAAAGTGATGAGTAACGGGAATGGTTTTGTGAAATTCCCGATCAATGAACCGGCAGAAGGAAAGAAAAAAAGCCAGGTGGAAGAATACCTTGAGTTTTACAACGGGGAAGGTGTACAGCATGTGGCGATCGCTACTGCTGACATTGTTGGTACCGTCATGGAATTACAAAAAAGAGGAGTGGAGTTCTTAAAGATCCCGGCCAGTTATTATGAAACCGTTTTGGAAAGAGTAGGCAAGATCGATGAGGACCTGGAACCATTGCAGCGTCTCGGTATACTGATCGACCGGGATGATGAAGGTTATCTCCTGCAGATATTCAGCAAACCGGTGGAAGACAGGCCCACATTGTTCTTCGAGATCATACAACGCAAAGGCGCCAAGAGTTTTGGGAAAGGAAATTTCAAGGCCTTGTTCGAGGCATTGGAGAGAGAGCAGGAAGCCAGGGGAAACCTGTAAATGAGAAATTAAGAATAAGAAATAAGGAATAAGAAAGTTGTGAAACAAAGCATCATTGAAGCGTTGTCTCGCGAGAGGAAGCCAGATGGGGAGGCTTGGTAAAGCAAAGGTTAAATGCATCATAAAGAATAGGTTATCAACAGCCTGTGGGTATGACTCATTTGACTAATTTGACCTGTCTCTGTATATTTACAAATAGTTTGCATGATCCATTGAAATATTATCTGTTACCCTCCGTTTAATCCTTAACAGAAAGTGATGAAAAACCTCTTACTCATTTGCTTATTCATCAGTCCTGCAATTGTTGCTTCGGCTCAGCCGCCACAGGCAAAAAGCGGTAATTCCTATTCCTTTATCGATTACCAGAAAAGCTTTCCCCGTCCGAGCGAAGCCCTGTCTAAAAAAGAGGATACACTCCAGAAGCAATTTGAAGCAAAGAAACTGGTATGGCCCGCGAAATATATTTACATCCGTTCTTTCAAATACGACGGTCAACTGGAAGTATGGGTGAAGAATGATATCAAAGACCCTTTCCAGCTTTTCAAGACCTATAAGGTCTGTGCACTGGCCGGTACATTGGGCCCTAAGAGAATGGAAGGCGATTACCAGGTGCCAGAAGGATTTTATTATATCAATGTGTTCAACCCGAAAAGCACTTATTATTTATCGCTAGGGATCAACTACCCCAATGTGTCGGATAAGATATTAAGTGATTCGCTTCGCCCGGGCAGCGAGATATTTATCCATGGTAGCTGTGTAACGGTCGGGTGTATCCCGATCCGCGACGAGCAGATCGACGAATTGTATATCCTGGCGGCATTGGCAAAAGACCAGGGACAGGATTTTATTCCCGTTCATATTTTCCCGATCCGGTTTAATGTCGAGCGCAGTTCTAAATACCTGGAAAGTCTGACCAGGGATGATGAAGGGCTGAAAAAATTCGCGAACAAGATGGAGGATGCGTTTGATTATTTTGATAAATACAAACAACTCCCCGTCGTGCTGATCGATGAGAAGGGACGTTATATCATCAATGAAGTGCCTCCCCGTAAACAGCGGTTTGTAGCTGAAGAAAAGAAAGTTCCGGTAAAGAAGCCACCGATGGAGCACCGGACAAGGAGTGTGGGTGTATTGGTTGATGCAGTGCATCAATGGCCACAGTTTCCCGGTGGGGCTGATGCATTTATGAAATACCTGGACAATCTTGGAAAAGATATGGTGGCGTATCTTCCTGCCGGTATCAGGAAAACATACGTGCAGGTAGAATTTATAGTTGATAAAGATGGAGTGCCCGTCAATTTCCGAATATTGAAAAGTATAAAGGATGGAGATGATTTCAATGATGAGCTGATCGTCCGGATGGAGAATATGGGTACCTGGAAACCCGCGCTTCTGAATGATAAACCGGTAGCGAAGAAAATGATACAGACCGTTACAGTGGAAGCTCCGGTAAAATAATTATTGTAAAAGGAGTTGTATCGTTTGCGGCGTTTGCTGGCGCATCAGTATCTTTTTTCCTTCTGTTAATTTTTCAAATACATCTTTGGTATAATGCCGCACGGTCAGCAGGGAGAGATCCCCGGTAACCTGCACATCCAGGAATGCGGATGCTTCCAGCGCCAGTTTTTCGATCTTCTCCGCCCAGTTATCCAGTACACAGACAAAACTGATCGCCCCGTTCTGGGTGAGATTGGGTTTGATATGCAAACGTTCAAACAGGTTGTACAAGCGACCCACATGTTGCTCACCCACAAAAGAGAAATCCCTCGAACTCATTTCCAGCATCACCTGTTTTTCTTTTAAAACGATAACAGGAGGAAGGTTATGAACCGGTTTATGATGAATGATGGTCCCGGCCAAAGAAGGATCTAAAAAGCATTTTACATAGAGCGGGATATCCTTATTCTGCAACGGTTTGATCGTTTTGGGGTGGATGACCTGGGCGCCGTAATAGGCCATTTCGATCACTTCATTGTAATTCAGTTCGCCAATGGATACGGCATCGGGAAATTGTTTAGGATCGGCATTCATCACACTCTCCACATCTTTCCAGATGGTCTGGCTTTCCGCATCGAGCATATTGGCAAAGACAGCGGCGGTATAATCGCTGCCCTCTCTTCCCAGGGTCGTGCTTTCATTTTCATCGGTGGCGCCGATAAATCCCTGTGTTAATACAATGCCAGTTCGTTCCAGTTCTTTCACCACGATCTCCTGCACTTTTTTATTGGTGAATTCCCAATCGATATTCGCATCACGGAAATCGTCATCGGTACGGATGATATCCCGTACATCCAGCCAGGTATTGAGTACACCAATTTCATTTAAATAAGCACTGATAATGGCGGTGGAGAATAATTCACCGGAACAAACTACCTGGTCATAATAATAATCGTACTCTCTCACGGGTTTGTCGTGCAGCAACCATTCCACTTCGGTGAAGAAATTCTTTAACTGGCTTTCACAGTTGAGATAGTGCGTGACCAAAACATATTTGGCGGTAGTAAGATGTTGTTGTTTTACCTGTTCGAATAATTGAAGCGCTTCCTCATTCCTGCCGGCAAAAAATGCATCCACCACTTTTTCCAGCGCATTGGTGGTCTTGCCCATGGCCGAAACGATCACCACGATCTTTTGCCCTGCACAGGTTTGCATGATGCGGCCCATATTCTGTATGCGTTCTACACTGTTAACAGAGGCGCCGCCGAATTTGAAGACTTTCATCCGGGTTTTTTATTAAAGTGACAAAGATAGGGAAGGGATTTTCGGTATAAAACGGTAGTGACTCAATTTGAAAATTCCTGGAGCTTTAAAATATTTTTGAACCACCCTTCCTTTGTCAGGGCAGGCTGCGACACAGTAGAAACATAGGTTTTTACATAGGCCATTTGTTCCCACCTATGTGGTTTAAATTTTTCAAACTGGGTCACTACCTATAAAACAATTTCAGCTTAGTACCGGCTAGTACCAGGCCTGGCGGGCTTTGATAAGCGTTTTACTTCACTTCATCGATTGTAATACTGCACGGAGCTTTTATTGCTACAATTACCTCTATGCTTACTGATCATGGCCTTCAACCCGCAATCCCTTATTTTTGCTTCACTCAAAACCAGCCATATGATCGTCAACCGCAAAGTGCAGACCCTTGATGAATTCACCATCCAGCAGCTTCGGGAAATACCTCATGCAACGGGAGAATTATCACACCTGCTCCGCAATATCGGCCTTGCCGGTAAACGGGTGAACACGGAAGTGAATAAGGCAGGATTGGTGGATATCCTGGGCGATGCGGGTACGATCAATGTACAGGGCGAAGAAGTAAAGAAACTGGATGTGTATGCCAACGACCAGTTCGTTGGCGTATTGAGTCACGGCATTGCCTGTGCCGGTGTCGCCAGCGAGGAGCTCGATGATTTTGTGGCTTTTGATGATGCAAAAAGCGTGAACTCCAAATATGTTTGTTTATTCGATCCGCTCGATGGCAGCAGCAATATCGATGTAAATGTTTCGATCGGAACTATCTTTTCCGTTTACAAGAGGGTCACACCGATTGGCACAGTTGTTACAAAAGAGGATTTCCTGCAGCCAGGTAATAAGCAGGTCGCCGCAGGTTATATCGTCTATGGTTCTTCCACGATGCTGGTCTACGCGACAAGAAGAGGAGTGCAGGGTTTTACGCTGGATCCTTCTATCGGCGAATGGACGATGAGCCACCCGGATATCAAATGCCCGGAAAAAGGAAAGATCTATTCTGTCAACCACGGGAATTTCTTCCAGTATGATGAAGGCGTTAAAAGTTATATTACCGCCTGCCAGAAAAAGGACAAAACCAACGGTGGCCCTTACACACAACGTTATATCGGGAGCATGGTATCCGATGTGCACCGTAACCTGATCAAGGGCGGGATCTTTATGTACCCGGGAACTACGGATAAACCCAAAGGCAAACTGCGTTTATTGTACGAGTGCAATCCTTTTGCGTTCATTGTTACGGTAGCTGGTGGTAAAGCCACCAATGGAAAAATAAGGATACTGGATGTTGAACCAACCGAACTGCACCAGCGGGTACCAATGTTCATCGGGAGCAAATTAATGATGGAAGAACTGGAAGGTTATCTGTCTGACCGTCCCGGTCTGACAGATAACCGTTAAGGTATTATTGTGCGGCCCGACAGATAACCGTTAAGGTATTATCGTCCCGGTCTGACAGATAACCGTTAAGGTATTATTGTCCGGTCTGACAGATAACCGTTAAGGTATTATTGTCCGGCCCGACAGATAACCGTTAAGGTATTATTGTCCGGTCCGACAGATAACCGTTAAGGTATTATTGTCCGGTCCGACAGATACCCGTTAAGATATTACCGTCCCGGTCTGACAGATACCCGTTAAGATATTACCGTCCCGGTCTAACAGATAACCGTTAAGGTATTATTGTCCGGCCCGACAGATACCCGTTAAGATATTACCGTCCCGGTCTGACAGATAACCCTTAAGCATTTCAATCATGATCAATCTCGTCAATTACGAAGATAAATACCAGCCTGATTTCAAAAGACTCAACATGGAATGGCTGGAGAAGTATAACCTGGTCGAGACCCATGACCTGGAGATACTAGACGATCCGAAAGACACCGTGCTCAATAATGGCGGAGCTATCTTCCTCGTAATGGATGATGATAAAGTTATCGGCACAGCCGGCTTATGGAAAGAAAATGATTCCGAATACGAGCTGATCAAAATGGCGGTGGACCCGGTTTACAGGGGACAGGGCATCAGCAAGCTCTTACTTGACCGTTGCCTGGAAGAAGCCCGGAAAAAAAATGCAAAAAAGATCTTTCTGTATTCCAACAGCCAGCTGAAAACAGCGCTGAAACTCTATGAGCAGTATGGCTTTAAACATGTGGAGGTGATCGATGCTCCCTTCCTGACGGCCGATGTGAAAATGGAATTGATCTTTTAGCATTCATTTCAGGCTTATTGGTACAAAACTTGCGAAAGGAAGGCAAATCGCCGGTCTGTGTTAAACCCGCCCATATATTTTCCCCGTATCTTTCTTTTTTTACTATTGATCAGTCCGTTATTATTACTGAGTTCTTTCCGTTCGGATCCTGCCAGCCCGGCTGGGGATGTGCTGAAGTATACCAATCAATTCCGGAGATCGAACGGGCTTACGCCACTGACAATGCGGAATGACCTGAATGCGATAGCCCGGAAACACAGTGAGGATATGGCGAAGGGGAACTGCAGTTTCGGTCACTCGGGATTTGATCAGCGTTATACACGGATAAAAAAGATATTTCAATCCTGTACGGCTGCCGAGAATGTCGCTTACGGGTACCGCACCGGGAAGGAGGCAGTAGATCAATGGAAAAACTCCGGCGGGCATCGTGGTAACATGCTCGGGAAATATAAATATACTGGTATTGGCACGGCTGCTGATGCACGGGGCAGGATTTACTATACCCAGATATTCGTAAACTGATCCTCATTTCAAAGGCGCTTTTTCTGTAAATTGCCCTTTATGGAAAGGAAGACTATTATTTCCGTTAATAACCTCGTCAAGAACTACGGAAATTTCAAAGCGGTCAAAGGAATTTCTTTTGAAGTGCAGGAAGGAGAGATATTTGGCTTGCTCGGTCCCAATGGCGCCGGTAAATCCACTACACTCGAGATCATTGAGACACTGCGTCCCAAGACCAGCGGTGAAGTGATCGTGGACGGTCTGAACCTCGACAAACAACCCAACGAGATCAAAAAGATCATCGGTGTTCAGTTACAGACCAGTGGTTATTATCCCGGGTTAAATCTATTACAGCTGATCGAATTATTCTGCGGGCTTTACAACCGTGATGTAGATCCTGTGGAATTGCTGGAAATGGTAAACCTGAAAGAAAAGGCAAAAGCAAAAGTGAAAGAACTGAGCGGGGGGCAGAAACAGCGTTTCTCTGTCGCTACCACCCTGATCAATGAGCCCCGCATCATTTTCCTCGATGAACCTACGACCGGCCTGGATCCGCAGGCGAGAAGAAGTTTGTGGGAACTGGTAAAGAATATCCGTCAACGGGGTACAACTGTTATTATTACTACGCATTATATGGACGAAGCTGAATATTTATGCGACAGGGTAGCTATTATCGATGCCGGTAATATCGTTGCGATGGATACACCTGACAAGCTGATCGATAACCTGGTGGCAACAGGATTTGAGAGACCGAAGGAAATGAAACTCGCCAACCTGGAAGATGTGTTTATCAGTTTGACGGGGCATTCGCTGAGAGAAGGTTAGGAAGATAAAAATTAATAGATAAAAGATAATAGGTGATGGTCCAATGGTACATAGAACAAAAGACCATTTTATCTTTTCACTATCATGAGTATACAAAACAAATTAAAAGAATTTATGTCAGGTAAAATTGAAACGCAAAAAACCGCGGGAGCCGCTTTTATGGCGGAGAATGGCAGCAAAGAGAATGTAAAAGAACTGCCCGGTGGTATACAGTACGAAGTGATAAAGGAAGGAACGGGTGCCAAACCCGAACTGCGGGATAAAGTAAAAGCTCATTACAAGGGGACTTTGCTGGATGGAAAGGAGTTCGATAATTCCTTTAAAAGAGGACAACCGTTTACCGCGCCGTTAACAGCGTTGATAAGAGGATGGCAGATCGCATTACCCCAGATGAGTGAAGGCAGTCATTGGCGCCTCTGGATACCGTCCGACCTGGCTTATGGCGACAGGGGAGCCGGTGGAGATATCCCCGGCGGAGCTACATTGATATTTGAAGTAGAATTATTGGAGGTAGTGAAATAAATAAGGGCATGATTTTTTTGAACCACCCTTCCGTTGCCAGGGCAGGCTGCGGCGCATAGAGACATAAGCTTCACATAGAAATACCTGTGTGTTTTCTTCTATTGTGCCCTATGTGGCTATGTGGTTCCATTTACATAATTCGATTAAAATAAAACCTTGCGTATGCCATCTGTTGCTGTCGATGACCGTTACCCGATCGGGGAATATGCACCCAAGCCATTCTCCATTGCACAAAAAGTGGAATGGCTGGCGGATATCAAATTCCTGCCGCTTCTTATCGAGAATGCGATACTGAACCTGGATGAAAAACAACTGCAGACACCGTACCGCGAAGGAGGGTGGACCGTCCACCAGGTGGTGCATCATGTGGCCGACAGTCATATGAATGCCTATACCCGTTTTAAACTGGGGCTGACAGAGGATAACCCTGCGATCAAACCCTATGATGAGAAACAATGGGCGGAGATGCACGATGTACAGAAATTGCCCGTCAATGTTTCCATCACCTTATTACATGCTTTGCACAGCAGGCTGCACGAGACCCTGAAATATGTAAAGGATGATGAATGGAACAATAGGACTGTTTTTCACCCTGAACATAAAAAGACAATGCGTTTATGGTACCTGCTGGGAATGTATGCCTGGCATGGAAAGCATCATACAGCGCATATAACTTCATTGAGGGAAAGAATGGGATGGGGATAGACAGATGCTGGATGCTGGATGCTGGTCGCTGGATTCTGGATTCTGGTAACTGGCCGTCTTCATAACCAGCTTTTATTCGTTAACGATAGCAACCAGAATCAAGAATCAAGAATCAAGAATCCAGAATCAAGAATCCTGAATCATGAATCATGAAATGGAAAACACTCTCCTCCGAATATATCTTCAATGACCGCTGGTTCAAAGTGCGTAAAGAAAAATGCGAAACCCCGGGTGGCAAGATCGTTGATCCCTATTATGTATATGAATTTCCTGACTGGGTAGGGGCCGTACCGGTGACCGAAGAGGGAAAGATCGTGATGATCCGCCAGTACCGCCATGCCTTGGGCGAAACCATTATCGAAATACCCGGCGGTTGCGTGGACGATACCGATAAAAACACGGAAGAGGCCATTGCCCGTGAACTGCTGGAGGAAACCGGCTACGAATTCTCCTCTTATGAATATATGGGCAGGATATCACCCAACCCCTCCACCAACAGCAATCTTCTGCATATGTACCTGGCAAAAGGAGGGAAGAAGATCACTTCGCAGCACCTGGATGAAAATGAGGAGATCGAAGTGGTATTGCTCAGTGTGGATGAACTAAAACAACTGCTCCGGGAAAATAAGATCGTCCAGGCTATGCACGTTAGCTGTATCCTGTATGCGCTTGAACGGCTTAACGAACTGCATTACTGACCTGTTTTTTATACTGCCGTTCCCACTCCTTCATGGCTTCCTGCAAACTGACCCCTTTATTTTTTTTTAAGCCAGGCCATGAATACACGGTTGAAATGAAAATGTTCACCAATAGTGTTCCTGAAAAAACGACGCACGTTCTGCGTGTTTTTGTAGGAATTGTCGATCCTTGTCGATCCTGTCAGTGCATCTTTATGCCAGTCAAATACTTTTTTCATGATGATCGGTTTAACTGTGAAATATCGACTTCCCCGACAAGGAATACGCTGCCGCATATAATGACCAGGTCATCCGGGTGTGCATGCTGGAGAGCAAATTCCAGCGCTTCATTCACATCAGGAAATGCATCTCCTTTCAATTTGAAAGCGGATGCTCTTTCCAGTAATTCTCCTTCCGGCAAAGCCCTTGGTATCTGCGCCCTGGTAAAATAGTATAACGCATTTTTGGGAAGCAGGGCAAGCACCCTGTCAATATCCTTATCATTCACCATCCCGATAATGATATGCAGTTCCCGGTGGGGTGTATGCTCTATTTGCCGTGCCAGTTGCCGGATCCCATCCACATTGTGTGCTACATCGAGCACGACCTGTGGTGAATGATGAATAGTTTCCCAGCGTCCATGCAGCCCTGTTATTTTTTTGGTTTGTTGCAATCCAGCCAGGATCGCTTTCTCATCAATATTCCAGCCTTTCCGCTGCAAAACAGAACAAGCTTCCAGTACTGTCAGCAGGTTCTTTGCCTGGTACAACCCGGGCAGATCGAGATGGTATTTCCGGTGATCGGTATGATGTTCCTGTGCTACTTCGACGATCAGCTCCGTTTTTTCCCAATACCAGTCCATAACATGTCTTTGTTCTGATGCTATACTGATGGGTGCATTTTGTTCCAGGGCTTTCTTTTCAAATACCGGTCTTGTTTCAGGGATCACTTCTCCAATTACAACAGGTATCCTTTCTTTAATGATGCCGGCTTTTTCACCTGCGATCTTTTCCAGGCTATCACCCAGTAAATTAATATGATCCCAACCGATATTGGTGATGACCGATAATTCGGGGCTAATGATATTCGTACTGTCCAGCCGTCCACCCAGCCCGGTTTCGACGATAGCGATATCAATTTTTTGCTCCGCGAAATAATCGAAGGCCATCGCCACGGTGATCTCGAAAAAACTGGGTTGAATCCCGGTGATCAGGTGTTTTATTTTTTCAGTGAACCCAACCACAAACCCTTCACTGATCATAGTCCCGTCTATTTTTATCCGTTCCCTGAAATCCCTGAGATGGGGAGACGTATAGAGCCCTGTTTTATACCCGGCTGACTGCAGGATCGCCGCCAGCATATGACTCACAGAACCTTTGCCATTGGTGCCGGCGATATGAACGGATTTGAACTGGTGGTGCGGGTTGCCTAATTCGTTACAAAGCCGGATCGTATTGGTAAGATCGGCTTTATACGCTGCCGCGCCGATACGACTGTACATCGGCAACTGGCTATATAAATAATCAAGTGTTTCCCGGTAATTCATGCCGGGCAAAAATAAGAAAGGCTGTCATGGTTTTATCCTTTGACAGCCTTTCAAAAAAACTTTTATTATTAGTTCACGCGGAAATTGAATTGTACCGTCAGCATCGATTCATGATCTGCTTTATCAAATTTGATATTTTGCAGGTATTGCATGATCGCCGATTTATAAGCGCCATTACTATTGGATGATCCTTTTGCGATGCTGAGGAATTTACCAACACCTTCCGGGGATACGCTGATATTGGCATATACAACCGCTTTATCAAGATCTCCCTCAAACGAATAATAACGGATGATCTTGCGGTCGCCACGGGTTACTTTGGGGCCGCTGCCGGTGCCACTACCAGTTCCGTTGCCACCACCCGTACCATTGCCGGTTCCTCCGCCTGTGCCATTGCCGGTTCCCACACCCGTTCCGTTTCCACGGCCACCGGCCCTGTCATAATCTTCGGCTGCACCACCACCTTTTCCGTTTCCGTAAGTTGTTTTGCCAAGAACGGCCTTGGGTGTCTTGGGTGCAGGTGTCTCAACAACTGGTTTAGGTTCCGCTTTTGCCACAGAGTTTTCATTAACCCTCGGCGATTTGGGAGCCACCGCTTTCGGTGTTGTTACTTCCGGGTTTGCTTTATCGTCCTCCTCATCTACTTCTTTGGAGGTAGTGGGGGGTGTATACGATGCAACGCCCGCTGCCCCGGCTGCCTGTACCTGGTTGCCGCCACCGCCGCCGCTTTCTTCATTGGATGACTGGGGAGGTTCAGGCGGGTCCGGAGGTAAGGTGATCTCTACATCGATCCCTGATTCCTGGGCCAACTGTTCATAAAGAGGTGTTGTCCATTTCAGGAGAAACATCAAAAGCAGCATCAAGCCGACAAAACCGCCCGTGATCATATAAGCCTGGGTCTTGTGTCTTTTCTCTTCCAGCGTTGCAGCCATAGCGTAAGCGTTGTTCATACAAATGTAGTTTTCAGTAAATGGGGATGGAAGTCATTGTTCTTCACACCTGTTAGTAACGTTGCAAATGACGTGCAACTTGCATGGGCAATGACTTATGAAATGTTAAAATGCTGGTTTTGTGGATTTTGGGTGCGTAAAAGCCCCGTTTTGTAATTTTTTCCCCACGATCACCCTTGGAAAAGTTGCTGATCAGGGGAAATGGCTCTGGCAATGTTTTTGGGATTCCTGTTATGCTTAGCAATTTTTAATCTAAACGGGAACACATGAAAACTATTTTCTTTCGGAGAAACATCTTCGCACTCTTTGCCACAACCATTTTATCAGTGAGTTTTATCGCCTGTGATAAGGATGATAACAACGATGACAATATGGATAGCCGCAGTTATACAACATCCGGCAATGCTTCCGGTTCACAGCAAAATCCACCGGTGGCCACTACCGGAACCGGCACACTGACCGGTACCTATAATGCACAGACAAATGCCTGGCAATATTCTGTCAACTGGAGTACCCTGAGTTCTGCTGCAACGATAGTTGAACTGCACGGACCAGCCAGCGCTGGTGCGAATGGGAATTTATTACTTGCATTGACTATCACTACTCCCGGCATTACGGGGGCAGCAACAGGTTCTGTTTCGCTTACGGAACAGCAGGAGGACTACCTTCTTGCGGGGCAGGTGTATTACACGGTCATAACGGCTACTAATATAACCGGGGAGATCCGTGGACAGGTTACAGCAACAGTGCAGTAATTTTAGAAAAGAGATTTAGCGGGGATGCCGGTATGGGGATTATTCCTGCCGGTATCCCTATTTCTTTTTCACCAGGTGATAGAGGAATAGTAAACCTAGGACGGGGCCGATACCCAACCATAAAAATGTTTTACCAGCCTGGGCCATATGATGGAACAGGTAATTGATCAATTGTATGCTCAATACCGTGATGCTGAAACCAATGCAGGTCACGATCGTCAATGCCGTGCCTTTGGAGGCGGGTGCTGCCGTTTGTGCTACCATCGCGGAAAATTGTGGTGAATCGGAGACGACCGTGAGCCCCCAAATGATCATAAACGGAATAAAGATCATTGCTGAAGTATGCAGGAGGAAAAAAGAAAGCAAACAACAGCAACCCGAGATCAGCAGCGATCCAAAAGCCACTTTAGCGCTGCTTTTTTCACGGGCCAGGTAACCACCGGCAATACAACTGAGAAAACCTGACCCGATAATGATAAAGGACCATAAAGAAATATTAATTGGCTCATGCGTAGCAGCACTGTTCAGCGATAGCAATACCGGGACAAAAGCCCAGAACGTATATAGCTCCCACATATGACCGAAATAACCGAAAGCGGCCGAGCGAAAACCGGGCGAGCGGAATACATGGATACTATTCTTTGGATGAAAAGCCTGTCCCTGTTTCCGGTAAGGCCCGTCTTTTACAAACAGGAAGATGAGTAAACCGCCAATTGCTGCAAACGCAGAGGTGAACCCGATAATATATTGCCAGGAAAAATGTAAGGATATCCCTTTCAGTAAATACGGTAAGGCTGTTCCCAGTACCAATGCGCCGACCAGCCATCCCAATGCTTTGCCTAATCCTTTTTCATACCAGTCTGCCGCGATCTTCATGCCTACCGGATAGATACCGGCCAGGAAAAAACCGGTGATGAACCGTAAAGAGATGATACTAAAACTGTCTTTTGCCAATGTGATCAACAGCAGATTCGACAAAGCTGCGAGCAGGGATGAAATAAAGAATACCCGGGAAGGAGAGAAGCGGTCAGCAATGGAGAAGATCGCAAACAACAAGGTGCCGCTGATAAAGCCCAGTTGAACAGCAGAAGTAATATTCCCCAACGCCGATTGGCCCAGGTTAAATTGCTGCTGCAGGTCCGGCAGGACCGCATTCCCGGCAAACCAGAGCGAGGTGCCCGCGAATTGCGAGATCACGATCAGCGGGAGGATATAGTTGGGTCTTTGTAGCAAGCTGACTGTTGAGACTGTAAAATATAATATTACTATAATATTACTGCGACACCCGGATATTGGCCAGCACTATACCGATGAATACGATGGTCATACTGATGACATGTACCCAGGTAAAATCTTCGTGCAATATGAAGGCTGCTTCGATACTGCTGAAAACAGGGATCAGGTTCCCGAATAAAGCAGTTCTCCCCGCACCCAGTCTTCCAATTGCGATATTCCAGATCCAGAAACAAATAACGGAAGCGCCCAGGCCAAGGTAAAGAATGGAAACCACCAGGTCACTGTTCCAGCTGATAGCGGGGGTTTGGCCCATTTCCCATATAAAGAACGGCAGCACCAGTAATGTTCCCAACGTGAACATCGCGAATAAAAAGCTGACCGGGGAAATAGCGGCCGGTTTTTTCTTCACCATAGTATTATACACGGCAAAACAAAAAGCCGCGACCAGCATCCAGAGATCACCGGTACCGAAATGGAGGGAGACGAGGTTTTGAAAATTGCCTTTGGATAAGAGATAGAGTACGCCGGTGATACATAGTATCATCCCGGCCAGTTTCAGTGCGCCTACTTTCTCTTTTAAAAAGATACGGGCAAATAATACCGACATGATGGGAGAAGAAGTGGTGCCGATCAGTGCGAGATTGATCGCTGAAGTATAATGAGCGCCGATATATACAAATGTATTGAAAAGTGCCACCCCCGTGAGGGAGATCCAGAACAGGTAATGCCAGGATCGTTTTATTACCGGCCATTCGGCCCTGAATTTTTTATACGCAAAAGGAAAAATAAGGATGGAAGCCGTAAGCCAGCGATAAAAATTAAGACTGACAGGGGGTATCTCTTTGTTGACCGCTTTGGCCACAATAAAATTACCGGACCAGATAAAAGCCGCGAGTACAGCTAACCCGATACCGGTATAAACATTTTTAGCAGGGGCCTGGTTCATTACATTAATGATGGGCAAAATCCATTTCAAATCTTCCTTTGATGCGTTCAATAGGAGGATTGAAATAACCGTATTTCAGATCGGGGAATTCTTCGCGTATCAGTTTCTGTAATTGATCCACACCCAAACATTCACCGGTATCCGTCACACCGATCTTGCCAAGATACCAGTCGGGATCGATATTGAAATTACGCCACTGGATCATCTTCAACCCGGTGTCCTTGATCAGTTTTCTCAATGCTTCGTATTCGGCAACCGAATCGGTCATGCCCGGGAATACAAAATAGTTGATAGAGGTCCAGCCACCAAAGGAGGTTACCACTTTTAAACTCTCCACGATATCTTCAAACTGGTAATTATTGGGCCGGTAATACGGCATATAGATCTCCCGCCGGGCCGAATTGGTACTGACACGGATCGAATCCAGACCCGCTTCGCATAAGGCCTTTACCGCATCCGGTTTGGAGCCATTGGTATTGATATTGATACTGCCTTTGGAAGTATGTTTTCTTATTTCAATGATCGCTTCGCGGATGGTCTCCCACATGAGCAAAGGTTCGCCTTCGCAACCCTGGCCAAAACTGATGATCGGATAGGGGGCCGACTCCAGGTGCGGGACAGTGAACTCAACGATCTCTTCTGCCGTTGGTTTGAAATTCAGACGATCCTGCGTGGACACGATCGGCTCTTCATCCGGTTGCAATGAAATACATCCCACACAGTTCGCATTGCAGGCAGGGGAAACAGGAACCGGGCATTCCCATCGTCCCAATGAAAAATTGCGGGCGGCC
>DASYLC010000365.1:0-9256 GCA_036009775.1 Chitinophagaceae bacterium | reverse complement strand
TTGGTAAGAGATCGGGAAAAATGCGATACGTGATGCTGCGGTTCTCCAGCATATACGAAACCCCGGAAGGTGTGCGCAGGTTGTCTTCGAGTACATAATAAGTGCCGTCATGATCACGGATCAGGTCAATGCCCGAGATATGCGTATAGATATCAAATGGAACACTCACATTCACCATCTGGCGGACATAATTGGGACAGGAATAGATGAGTTTTGCAGGAACGATCCCGTCTTTGATAATGAACTGCTGGTGATAGATGTCTTTGAGAAAGATATTCAGCGCCTTCAGCCGTTGTTTGATCCCTTCTTCGATATGTTTCCATTCGGCGGCTTCCAGGATACGGGGGATGATATCAAAAGGGAAGATCTTTTCAATTCCTTCGCCACTGCTGTATACGGTGAACGTGATGCCCTGGCTCATGAATAATTTTTTGGCCAGTTCATCTTTGTGGGTCATTTCGTCGGCCGACAGGTCCTGGATAGCAGCCACAAATTTCCCGTAAGCGGAACGTATGCCATCGGCGGCAAACATTTCATCCCAGACCCCGGGTTGTTCATGATAACTGGCTAAAAGAGAATGATCTTCCATGTGTCATGAAATTACAGAAACAGGAAGACCCAAAAAAGTTTTCATACTTATCCCGGAATAGTATTGTCCCGGAATCGTTGCCGTATATAAGAAATGATGAACCACTGGATGAAGGAATTAAGCGGTTGTAATAAGAAAAGAGTCAGGACAGACACAAAGCCTTTGAGCGAAGGGTAATCCAGGAAAAAGCCCACGGGGAAACCAAAAATATATTTAAAGAGGAAGACCAGTATCCGTGAGAATGCGCCGGTCTGGTCCTTACTGATATTCGTGGAGGCGGCCACCAGTCCCAGCACAAAGAGCAGTATTACGAATAAGGTTCCGGAGATGATATAATAGATCAAAAATCCTTTCCAGAATTTTTTTGACCGGATCAGAAGCTTCGGTGTTGTTTCACCCATGTTGTAATATAATCACTGATCTCGGAAGTGGGAGTGCCAGGTGCAAATAATTTTCCCACACCCAACGTTTGCAGGGCTTTCATGTCTTCTTCGGGGATGATGCCCCCGCCAGTCAGCAGTACATCGGTCATCCCTTTTTCCTTCATCATGTCGATCACTTTGGGAAAGACCGTCATATGGGCGCCGGAAAGAATGCTGATACCGATAGCATCCACATCTTCCTGCAAAGCGGCATTCACCACCATCTCGGGGGTCTGGCGAAGGCCTGTATAGATCACTTCCATCCCGGCATCTCTCAATGCGGTAGCAATTACTTTGGCCCCGCGGTCGTGACCATCGAGACCTACTTTGGCAACCAATACCCTGACAGGTCTGTTCATACAGGAAAGATATGGTGCGAAAATACAGGAAACCGTTTAATGGCTAAGAGAACAGGTTTATTGCCTTGCTGATCCTGCTCACCGTTTCGGTTTTACCCAGCAATTCAGCGATATGAAATACGGGAGGCCCAAACTTACCACCTACCAGCATAACGCGGAAAGGCAATTGCAGTTCACCGGGCTTTATGCCTTTTTCTGTGGCTAGTTCTTTGAAACTATTCTCCAGCGCAACGGCGTTCCAATCAACGCCTTCCAGTTTTTCAGCATAAGCAAGGAAAAAGTTCTTTTTATCCTCATTCCATTTTGATTTTACCGCATCTACATCCAGTGTTTCAGGGGCGTGAAAGAAAAAAGAGGATTGCTGAACAAAATCAGGAAGCAGGACACACCTGTCTTTTACAAGGCCGATCACTTTTTTCAGTAAAATATCATCGGCGACGGTAATGCTATTCTGCGTAAGCAGTTTCTTTACTCCGGTCTTCAGGCTACTGACTTCGGATCTCTTGATCCATTCATGGTTGAACCACTTCGCTTTTTCATAATCAAATTTCGCCCCGGCGCTATGCACTCTTTCCATCGAGAATTTTTCAACTAACTCTTCTTTGGAAAAGATCTCCTGTTCGCCGCCATCGTTCCACCCCAGTAAGGCAAGCAGGTTGATGAATGCTTCGGGCAAAAATCCTTTTTCCTTAAAACCTTCTGTCAGCTCATTCGTTTTTGGATCCATCCAGTTCATCGCAAAGACAGGAAAACCATATTTGGCACCATCTCTTTTGCTGAGTTTGCCATTAGGCCCCAGTATCAGCGGGAAATGCGCCCATTGCGGCATATTCTCCAGCCCGAATAAATAATCCCATAATAAAATATGAACAGGAGCGGAAGGTAGCCATTCTTCGCCACGAAAAGCATGACTGATCTGCATCCCGTGATCATCGACGACAACGGCCAGGTGATAGGTCGGCATCCCATCAGCCTTCAGTAATACTTTATCATCGACATCTGAAGAGTTAAAAGAAATTTCCCCCCGGATCATATCAGTGAAGGAGACCGTTTCCTGCTCCGGCATTTTGATACGGATCACATGTTTGGTTCCCTCGTCGAGTAATTTTTTTGTTTCCTCTGCAGGCAGTACCAGTGAGTTCTTCATCTTCATCCGTACTGTATGGTCATACTGGGGAGAAGGATTCTGTTCTGATTTATGTTCCTGCCGCATTTTTTCCAGGTCTTCCGGTGTGTCAAAAGCATAATAAGCATGCCCATCGTTCACCAGTTGCTCGGCATACTGGCGGTAACTTGCTTTTCGTTCACTCTGGCGATAAGGGCCATAATTGCCACCATGCTGCACACTTTCATCGGGCTCCAGCCCGCACCATTTCAATGTATCGAAAATATATTCTTCCGCTCCGGGAACATACCGGCTCTGGTCAGTGTCTTCGATCCGCACCAGGAAATCGCCGTCATATTTTTTTGCAAAAAGATAATTATAGAGTACCGTCCTCACACCTCCCAGGTGCAAACCACCGGTAGGACTTGGCGCAAAACGAACTCTTATTTTTTTAGCCATAGGATGCAAAGATAGCTGATGAGGGCTCATAGCAGTTACCTCGGTTGTGAACCCGTCATCCTGAGTAAAGCGAAGGAAGCTCATGCCCCATTGATTCTTTGGATCTAAGCTAACAGCTAATAGCTAACAGCTTTCTCTGTACCTTGTGTCTGTTATGAATTATTTTATCAAAACTCCCTGGTGGCTTAAAAGGCTGTATCCAAAACGGATCTGGAGCATTGATACTAAAGAGAAAGTAGTTTACCTCACATTCGATGACGGACCGCATCCTGTTGCCACTCCTTTTGTACTGGATGAATTAAAAAGGTTCAATGCCAAAGCCACTTTCTTTTGCATCGGTAGGAATGTAACGGAGCATTCCGGCGTTTATAAACGAATAGCAGAAGAAGGACACCGGGTGGGAAACCATACACAGAATCACCTGAACGGATGGAAAACGGATACTCCAACTTATCTCGCTGATGTGGCGGCAGCATCACAGCATATTGATTCCGATCTTTTCCGTCCTCCTTATGGGAGAATTCGCTTATTGCAGTCAAAAGGGATCAATGAAGCGATGAAAAACAAATCAACTAAAATTGTAATGTGGGACGTGTTAAGCGGTGATTTTGACAATTCTGTTGCAAAAGAAAAATGTCTGGAGCGATCGGTAAGTAAAGCAAGACCCGGTTCTATCATTGTATTTCATGATAATGACAAAGCATTTCCGACACTTGAATATGTGCTTCCGCGGTTTTTACTATCCATTTCCGAAATGGAATACCGCTTTGATCATTTATAAAATTGGGAGGGGTATAAAAAAGTTAGGGCCTGGGTAGAAACCCTGGCCCGTTTTTAATCCGTACCCTATGAAAACTGGTTTAAAGGTATAATAATTTTTTAATTACGGCAAAGTAATTTGATGGGTTACCCCGTTGATCGTGAGCGTCGCCTGGTTGTCGCAAGTGCCCGCTCCAAAGTCCAGTACGGCCACCCATGGGCTCGATGTATTGGTGTTTACCCTGGTTGTTCTAACCCTTCCCTTTACGATCCAGCGGCAGTTGAAACGCTTCACCAGGGGCTCGGTTATGGTTGATTGCCAGAGCACTATCAACGCACCTCTCTTTACCTTTCCGCTTGCATTCCCCTCTACTTTAAAGATATCATCGAGGGGGGCAGGTGTGAGCAGGCCTTCGATTTGAGTGATCACTTTGTGACTGTTCCATTCTATAAAATTCCCGCTTGGCCGGATCAGTTTGCCATTGATAACGTCGACGGTGAACTGGCGGGCAGGGGGGGTGTTCGAGGATGGGCTTGTATTGGTGATCTTATGTGTGCCTTCCACTTTGATGCTGTCAAAATAAAATCCCTCAAAAATAGTGGTGGCCACAGAGCCCGGGAACAGCAAACGTCCTGTGTAATGGATAATGATCTTTCCTCTTCTCATATGGCCATCATTACCTACGCAACCATTGGCTCCGAAATCAAGCACAACCTTTGCTGGAAAGAGATCCGGCGGATTCAAATGAGTAATGGTTACATCCGGGCAGGCAGTTACACGGCCGAAGATGCCTGTTCCGCCGATCCCTACATCGCCATTGACGCCCATCGCATCATCAAATATTCCGTTGAAGACCATCTCTGCTTCAGTATCTGATTCAGAAGATACTTGGGATGCTTCCATTTCCTGTTGATCGTCGGTACCATTACGGCTGCTTTCCTTTTGACAGGATACGATCATGAGCAGGCAAAAAAACAGGGAAAGGGTGAGCAATTGTGTGAGTTTGAACCTGAATTTCATACACTTGATTTTAAGTAGTTGATTGATTTGAACGGGTCTAAGATGGTTTTTATTGAGGGAAGTTTAACGGTTTCTTACGATTTTTTGCGGAGTTTTGCCACAAACAGCCCTGTAAATGATGCTGATAGACACCCATTCCCATATTTATCTCCCGGAATTTGATGCGGACAGGACCACTATGCTCGAAAGGGCTGGGAATGAGGGGGTTGTTAAAATACTGATGCCGGCGATCGATTCGGCCACCCATGAGGCCCAGCTTCAAGTGGAAGCGGCTCACCCGGAAAAATGCATTTCCATGATGGGTCTCCATCCCTGTTCGGTTAAAGAAAATTATAAAGAGGAACTGGCCATCGCCCGGGGTTGGCTGGATAAAAGACCGTTCAAAGCGGTAGGAGAGATCGGGCTGGATTTTTATTGGGATAGAACATTTACGGAACACCAGTATGCGGCCTTTCATGAACAGATCGAATGGGCGCTTCATTTTGATATTCCTGTTTCCATTCACTCCCGCAATGCAACGGATGAATGTATCACTGTAGTGAAGGAACATCAAAAAGGTAAATTGAAAGGCGTCTTTCATTGTTTTTCAGGAGATGTCATCCAGGCACAACAGGCAATTGATCTGAATTTTTACCTGGGGATCGGTGGGGTAGTTACATTTAAAAATTCGGGATTGGATAAAGTGATGGAAGTAGTGAGTCTTGATCATGTTGTACTGGAAACGGATGCTCCTTATTTGGCACCTGTTCCTTTCAGGGGGAAGAGGAATGAGCCCGCGTATTTGAAATATGTGGTAAATAAGTTGGCCGAGATCAAAAAAATCGATGCTGATGAAATTGGAAAGATCACAACGGAGAGTGCTGAAAAGCTATTCAGATGTTGAACTTCATCCGATCCTCTTGAATGACTCCACCAGCATAAACAAATCACATAAAAGATGATAGCTCCATCAGAGGCAGGATATACCGCGAATTCCCTTATTTTTGCAACCCTTTTTGTTATTGCGACGAACGAAGCAAAGGAGACTTGTCCGAGTGGTTGAAGGAGCACGCCTGGAAAGTGTGTATACGGGAAACTGTATCAAGGGTTCGAATCCCTTAGTCTCCGCTTTACCCGCCCTATCCCGCCAGCTGCCGGAGAAAGCGGGTTTTTATTTATAACTACGCTTCTTTCTTAAACACATTCACTTCCGCATTCCCTTCCAGCACCAATGAAGTATTGGTTTCTCCAAACTCTTCTAGCTGGATAATTATTTTAGCCAGTCTTTCTCTCGATGCAGTTACCACTTTCAGCAACAGACTTGCCTGGCCGGTAATGGTATACCATTCCATGATTTCGGGAATGCCTGTAATCGTAGCCTTTATGTCATGGTTCTTATCAGTACACTTGAAAGAAATAAAAGCCTGTATCGTCATGCCTAACTTGTCATAATCGATAGTGGCGTGATAGCCTGTGATATAACCGGCTTCTTCCAGTTTGCTGATCCTCTCGGCCACAGCCGGAGCTGTCAGACCGACTCTGCGCCCGATTTCCGCCGTACTTGTCCGCGCATTTTCACAGAGCTCCCGGATGATCGCCATGCTCAATTCATCGATCACTTTGCTATTTAAAGTTTTCATCATAAAAAACAACGTTTAAAAAGTTCACCACTTTTCTTCTTACGAATCGATAGTGTTCGCTAACAATGAATGGATCAATTTTGTTCCTCAGGCAAATATCAATCATATATGAAAACAATCATGAAATTGTTGCGGGTGGCAGCCCTTGCATTGATCCTGTTACATGCCGCCAGCGCCAGTTCAGAAACTATAAAAGAGATGAAGCCAATACCCCGGAAAGACAGCATTCCCGTAAGAGACGGTCAGCATGATTTTGATTTCGAGATCGGTTCCTGGAATACCAAACTGTCCAGGTTGCTGAAGCCCCTCACCGGTTCCACCACATGGGTTCAGTATGAAGGCACAACCGTAGTGCGGAAAGTATGGGACGGGAAGGCGAATCTTGTCGAACTGGTAGCAGATGGACCTGCCGGTCATTTCGAAGGACTCAGTCTTCGCCTGTACAATCCTCAGTCGCGGCAATGGAGCCTGAACTTTGCGAATATAAAGGGCGGAACACTGGCGATCCCAACGGTTGGGGAATTTAAAAAGGGGAAAGGGGAGTTCTATTGCCAGGAAACACTGGGTGAACGGGCTATCCTGGTCCGTTTTATCATTGAAAAAATTAACCCCGACCAATGCCGGTTCGAACAGGCTTTTTCAGATGATGGTGGCAAAACATGGGAAGTAAACTGGATCGCGACCGATACCCGTATAAAATAAGCACCGCAGGCTCCTGCATTCAAATAGATCGAAAAGACGAGCAGGAGATAATAAGCAGAAACGACCGTAACTATTATCTATTAGTTATTATCTATCATCTACCAGTTATTCGCCTGGTCCGAATTCATCCTTTCGGATACATCTTCCGGTTGGCGTTCTTTCCAATAAGGATCATATTTTACAAACCAGGAGATCCAGAAACTACGGCTGACCCGCATCAACCAGGGCTGCAACAGGAATAAAAAAACGGCATTGGCTCCCAACCAGAAAAAGAATCGGTTGTCATCAGTAGAAAGACCGATGATAACATACCAGGCAGCAAGGGTCGCAACGCTGATGGCCACTGTAAGCGCATAACTCACATAACTGGTGCCGTAATAAAATCCCACTTCGATCTCCGAGGCCTGTCCGCACACGAGGCAGTTCTTATTCATTTCCATATTTCTTTTGAAACGGAAGGTAACGGGATTTGTAAATAATTTCCCTTCGCGGCAACGAGGACAACGGCAGCCTAACGTAGATGATAAATACCCCCTGTGTTTTCTTACTTCACTCATTTGCCCGTTTTAAAATGAAACACAAAGGTCGCAAGAATATCGAACAGATGAAGAAAGAATATTGAACCGATGAAGTTAGGAATCATTGCTTCTGCACTTCTGCATTCTTTATTCCCTGTTCTTCTGTTCATTATTCTGCAAGCACTTTCTCCATCTGCATGCTCCGGCTGCCCTTGATCAGCAGGTGGGTATTCTCCAGGTTTTGTTCTGCCAGCCATTGCCGGGCTTCAGCAGCATTTTCAAATTGCAGAAAAGGATGCTGAATTTTCAGGAAATCACCACCCACCAATACTACATTCTGCCAGTTGTATTTGCGGATCAGGTCAATAAGTCCCTGGTGCTCGGACTGGCTTTCCTGTCCCAGTTCGGCCATGGCTCCCAGCATGATCACTTTATGATCGGCATGCATATGCGCAAAGTTCTCAATGGCGGAACGCATACTGCTGGGATTGGCATTATAGGCATCCAGGATGATCGTATTGGTCCCGATCTTTTTTAACTGCGAACGGCTGTTGGAAGGGATGTATTCTTCGATCGCTGTTTTGATCTTTTCGTCATCCACATTAAAATGTTTACCCACCGCAACAACGGCCAACACATTGGGCAGGTTATAATCACCCACCAGCTGTGTTTTGATCGTACCGAAACTTACACCTTTGGTCATGTTCAGTTCCAGGAACGGATCACTTTGTAAAACATGTCCTTCTGTGTCCGCATCCTGTGTACCATAACTCAGGACCGCAGGAATGCCTTTGCTCATTTCCCGCAGGTAATCATAATCCTTCATGATAAAAGCGGTACCGTTATGTGCCCGCAGGTGGTTGAACAATTCTCCTTTTGCTTTCCGCACGCCTTCCTCGCTTCCAAAACCTTCGAGATGGGCTTTACCGCAATTGGTGATCAGCCCGTGTGTAGGCAGGGCATACATACAGTAAGAAGCTATTTCCCCGATATGGTTGGCGCCCATTTCGATCACGGCCATTTCGGCATCCTCCTTGATTTTTAAGATCGTCAATGGTACACCGATATGGTTATTCAGATTGCCTTCAGTAGTATAAACAGTAAAAGAAGAAGAAAGAACGGCATGCACGAGTTCCTTGGTGGTCGTTTTTCCATTACTCCCGGTGATCGCAACGAATGGTATAGAAAATTGCCGGCGATGATAAGCAGCCAGGTGCTGTAAAGCGGTGAGCACATCTTTCACCAGAACAGTTTTTCCAAATACGGCATATCGTTCATCATCGATGACGGCATAGGAAGCGCCTGTTTCGAATGCTTTTTCGACAAAATGATTCCCGTTGAAATTCTCTCCTTTCAGGGCAAAGAAAATATCGCCTTCCTTTAATTTTCTTGTATCCGTTTGTACGGAGGGGAATTCTTTATAGATCGCATACAATTGTTCTGTCGTCATATTGTAAAATTACAATACATCACCCGGTTTGCCTGACGTTATCATCGGGTAACCGTATAAATATTTCACGCAAAGACGCAACAGTCTAAAATAAAATTTCTCTCAGAATACGCAAAGAGCAAAGAACGCAGGGATAGTTTTATTATAAACGATCCAGAACCTTCCTTTTGATGGCAGGCCTAAAAAAACCCCTCCGGTAGCGGAGGGGTTACTATCATAAAAAATTGAATTAACGTTTTTGTCTGCGGGTCTT
>DASYLC010000364.1:0-7118 GCA_036009775.1 Chitinophagaceae bacterium | reverse complement strand
GCCCATTTTTTTTACCAACCGTTCATCGTTACGGTTGATCAGTGTTTTCGATATATCCAGTATGGGTTGCGTGGACCGGTAATTATTTGTCAGCACTACCGTCAGCAGATCGTCTTTGTACTGGTTGGCAAATTCAAGGATATTCTCCACGTTGGCGCCCTGGAAACGGAAAATGCTCTGGTCATCATCCCCCACTACAAATACATTGGGTTTATCCCAGTAGCTGATCAGTAATTGTACCAAACGGTTCTGGGTACCACTGGTATCCTGGTACTCGTCTACGAGGATGTATTGGAATTTTTCCTGGTAATTGGCGAGTAAATTTTTATTCTCTTCAAAAGCTTTGATCACCCAGTTGATCATATCGTCAAAATCATAGCGGTTCTTTTTCCGCATCAGCAGCTGGAATTTTTCAAACTCTGTGACAGCAGCCCGGAGTTTTTCCATCCGTTCAGTCGCCTCTTCTATCTTATCTCTTTTCAGGTCGCCGGCATTGAACTCCTTATATTTTCTTTTATAAATGAATTCATCCCGGGTGGGAAGATCAGCCAGGTATTCGTCGATCTTCTGACTGATGAAGTCCGCGGTCCAGCCTTCTCTTTTCATGTTACTGAAAAGTGACTGCAGGTTATTGACCTCGAAATACACATCGCCGCGGTATCTTTTCAGCGGGTGATTTTTAGGAAAGGCATCGATCAGTTCTTTAAAATACTGGATCTTTTCCAGCTCGGAAACAGGATCCAATGCGGTCTTTTCAAACAGCGAAAGGTTTTCCTGTATCACATCATTGCAGAAAGCATGGAACGTGTAAATATTTACTTTGTACGCATCCGGCCCGATGAACTGTAATAAACGCTTGCGCATCGCCACCACGCCGGCATCGGTATACGTGAGGCAAAGGATATTTTCCGGGGAGGCATCGGTGTCCAGCAATATCTTTCCGATACGGCTTGCGAGGATCTGTGTCTTGCCTGTACCAGGTCCCGCGATCACCATTACGGGTCCTTCGATGGCATCGACAGCCTGCTGTTGCTTTTCATTCAGTTTTTCGTATTCTTCCCTGAATTTTTTTTCTAGTTTTTCTTTATTAAATGACATGAAAACCCAACTTTTGATCCGTAAAAAAGTTATTCAAACGAATTTAAACCAATAATCTGCATGACGCCCCATTCTCTTAAAATGGTTCAAAAAATACCGGCGGGTATCGGTGACGTGTGGGAATTATTCTCCAACCCCGGCAATATACTAAAGCTATCACCGGAACATATGGTATTGCGGATCATCTCCAGTGGCGGACACCCGGTTATTTCCCCGGGACAGATCATCAGGTATAAAGTAAAGCCATTATGGGGTATCCCGGTTCACTGGATCACCGGGATAAAAGAAGTAGAGCCGGGGAAATTCTTCATGGATGTTCAGAAAAAAGGGCCTTATTCTTTTTGGGAACACCGGCATTATTTTAAAGAGATCGATGTCGGCGTGGAAATGACCGATAGCCTCCTGTATCGAAACCCGTTGGGAATGCTGGGTAACATGGTGAACACCCTGTTCATACGAAACCGGCTCCGGCAGCTTTTCGAATACCGTTACCGGCAAGTGGAGGAAATATTTGGCAAATGGAAGGATCAGCAGCCCATCATCCGGTTCAGCTGATCACCGGGCTGGCCACTACCTCTT
This sequence comes from Chitinophagaceae bacterium, assembly GCA_036009775.1. GTDB lineage: Bacteria > Bacteroidota > Bacteroidia > Chitinophagales > Chitinophagaceae > JJ008. Next base: position 5,441 of record DASYLC010000364.1, on the reverse strand, counting down.
TTTCTACCAGGTCCTTTATTTTTTGCAATACGCCTTCCCAGTTCTGTGCGGAATGCTGGTAACTGTCTTCCGACATCAAACCTTCCTGTGTGATACAAAGCACCGTATCATTTTCTCTTTGTTCCAGTTCGTAGGTCACGATGAAATAATTTTCGGGAATATCTTCTGTACCGGATAAACTGCTCCAATACGTGTGTTCCAGTTTCTTATTTTTTTCGAAAACAAGGACTTTCCCTTTGTCTCTATATTCCTTCTCTTTAAAAGTACCTGAATATGTAATGGGACTTCCTTCTTTCCAATCGGTATCTACATTGGCACCCAATAAGAACTTTTTTATTATTTCGGGGTCGGTTATCGCTTTCCATACATCCGGGGCAAGCGCACTGATGATAACGGATCTTTCAACGGTTCTTTTTTCCATATTGCAAAATTTAATGATGAGAGAAATCGACTACTACAGTAAGACAAAAAAAAGGCCAGATTCAGACCCTTTTTCAGATTCGCGTCAAAACGAGTAGAATTATTTGATACCGGCTCTTTTTTTCAGTTCAGTGACCGGGACGACCAGCAATCTGCCAATGAGTTGACCCTTACGGGATGTGATCAGTTTCATTACCGAAGCGTCTTTAGGTACGGGTAAAGGTACTGTGTACTTCGGATAGTATTGGTCGGGGAATGAATTATCAAAACTGTAATGAACGGAAAGATCGTCAATTTCCGTGCTTAACTTAACAATGACACTAACCGAATCTTTTTTACTTGTCTCAATGATCGGGTCATAGATGCTGGGAGCATATTTTATTCCTGCGGCATTTAACCGGTAAAAATGGGATTCGACCCTCGTTACAAAATCATTCCAGTTTTTTTTCTCTTTGGACGACCACAAAGCTTCGGCAATGGCAAATGCTCTTGGATACAACATGTATTCCAGGTGTCTTGTAGTATATATCTGTTCGCTCCACATATTAGCCTGGCCACCTTTTATCAGCGAAGCATCAACACCTTCCGGCAGCGGTTCGAATTGATAAGCTTTTTTCAAACGTAAGGAAGCGTAGACAGGCGGTTCTATCGCGCCATCGCCCTGCATATAATCGAGATAGGCATAATCTGTCGGGCTCATTACCACTTCATGTCCCTGTTTGGCCGCTTCGATGCCACCTTTCATGCCTCTCCAGCTCATCACTGCCGCATTCGGCGCCAATCCTCCCTGCAATATCTCATCCCATCCGATCATCTTTTTGCCTTTGCTACTGATGATCTTCTCCACCCTTTTTACAAAATAACTCTGTACTTCATCCAGGTCTTTCAAATTTTCTTTCTGCATCAGTGCTTTTATTTGTTCATCCTTCTCCCAGAAATTACGGGCGGTCTCATCACCACCCATATGGATATAGCCAAATGGAAAGAGTTGCGCTACTTCGGTAAATACTTTGTCAATGAATTCATAGGCTTTCTCATTCGCCGGGCAGATAGTATTATCCAGTATGCCATAAAAATGCTGACCACCTCCGGGCCATATCATGAACCGGTCGCCAGGGCTAACATAATATTCCCCGGGTGTGCAGGACAGTTCAGGATACGATGCAATGGCTGCCAGGCTATGACCGGGAATATCTATTTCAGGGAGGATATTTATAAAGCGGTCGCCGGCATATTTTACAAGTTCTTTGATGTCTTCGTGTGTATAGAAACCTCCATAGCTTGCCGTTTCGCCAGGCTGCGGTTTTGACAATGTGCCAAAAGTACCCGTTCGGTCGACCCTCCAGGCGCCGACCTCGGTGAGTTTGGGCAGGCTTTTAATTTCAATTCTCCAGCCCTGGTCATCGGTTAGGTGCAGGTGAAGCAGGTTGAATTTATATTTCGCCATCTGGTCGATAAACTCTTTGACCTGTGCGACCGTAAAAAAATGACGGGAGACATCGAGCATCAATCCTCTCCAGCTGAAACGGGGATGGTCTTCGATGGTAACGACGGGAAGAGACCAGTCCCAACGAACTGGCCTTTCTCCTTTGCTGGCCATAATAGCAGGAAATAATTGAAGCAATGTTTGCACGCCATAAAAAATTCCGGCAGGATCTGTTGCAATAAGGGAGACTCCTGTCGTTGTCACTTTTAAACGGTATCCTTCTTTTGGGATTGTCTTATCGGCAGATAAAGAAAAAAAGAAGGACCGGGGAAGGGCTGTTTTGCCTTCTTTTATAGTTACAATGCTGCCCGTAACGGTCGTGAATTGTTTTGAAAATAAAGAGGCGATCTTTTTAACCTCGTCGTTGCCCGGAACTATTATGGACAGGCTTTGCGGTAAAACAAATGCAGTATTCCCCTTGTCCTGGACGAATGAAACGGGTTGGGGAATGAGGGCAATGGTCCTCGTTATAATTTGCTGGCTGTATAATCCGGAGGAGAGCAGGATCATGACAATGGAAACCGGTATTCTTTTCATACGAGAAATTAATTAAATACAAGATACCATCTTTGGCGTTAATCTTTGGCTATCAGTGACTCTTGTGTGTGAAATTTGCCGGGTTTGAAGTAATGGGCGGGCTGCTTATATTTGAACCCTCCATTCGCCACCAAATGAAGGAAACTGTGAACAAGCTCCTGGTATTTTTTATTTTATCGATCTCCTCTGTTAAGGCATTTGCCCAATTAAAGCCAGTCTACGATTTCTGGGAGGATGATAGCGTCGTGAAGAATAATTATTATGAGCAGGCATTAAAAAACAAAGAAGCCCTGGTCGCATCACTGGGTAAAGACCAAAAAAAAGAGTACAGGGAAATATATGAAAGCCGGTTCGGGGCAGTGGCCGACCTGTTGAAAAGCAGCAGCGCAGTAACCGCACCTGAAGCACATGATTACCTGCAGTCGGTATTAAAAAAAATAGTTGATGCCAACCCTGAATTAAAACCGTTGCAAATACGCATGGTCTTTTCCCGCGACTGGTGGCCGAATGCATACAGCATGGGAGAAGGGACCCTGGTAGTGAATGCCGGGCTGATGGTTTTCCTGGACAATGAGGCAGAATTGGTTTTTGTGCTCTGTCACGAGATCGCTCACTATTACCTCGAACATAGTGATAAAGAGATCAAAAAATGGGTGGAATGGAGATACGGCGACGAGTTACAAAAAGAGATAAAACGTATAACCAAGGAAGAGTACAGGGTCCGGCAGCAGCTCAATGAGCTGTTGAAGAAGATGACCTTCGATAACCGGCAGCATAGCCGGAAAAATGAATCAGAAGCCGACAGGCAGGCCTTTCTATTTATGAAGCGCACAGGCTATGATTGTAACGGTATCATCACCTGTCTCCGGTTGCTGGATAAAGTGGATGACTCACTTCTCTTTAAGCCACTGGTACTGGACCAGGCATTTAATTTTTCAGAATATCCTTTCAAAAAACGGTGGACGCAGAAAGAGTCTGTTTTGTTTGGAGAGATGAAAGACGATGATTCGCCGCTGACGAAAAAAGAAAGGGACTCGTTAAAAACGCATCCTGATTGTGTCAAAAGGATCGAGATGCTGCGGGATTCCGTTGCCGCGACTTCACAAGGGAGGAATTTTATAGTAAATGAACAAGTGTTCACGCAACTGAAGAAAAAATTTTTAGCGGAGATGACGGAACAGGAATTCCGGGACAGGAACCTGGGCCGGAACTTATATTATAACCTGGTCATGCTGCAGCATGGACAAAATAAGCCGTTGGCCATTTATTCAATTTCCCGGGATCTTAATATCGCTTACCAAGCGCAGAAGAATCATGAACTGGGGAAATGGTTTAGCCCGGAAACCAGGGGACTTCCCCCTGATTATAACCTGCTCCTGCGGATGCTTAGCCGGCTGAGCCTGGATGAGATCGCCGCCCTGAATTATCATTTTTGCAAGCAATACGGGGAACAGATGGCAGGTTATGATGGTTTCCAGGAGGAAATGGATAAAGCAATAAAAACGTTCAATTAATCAATCTATAAACACATAATATGAGAAAACACCTGCTAATTATCACGTTGTTTGTTCTGACCGGTTTCTGTGTATCGGCTCAACAGATCAATATCGAGAAGATCGAGAAGCTAAAACGCGCCGAATTCGGAGCGATCAAAGAGGGTACTGATGTAAAGGGTTATTTCTTTTTCTATCCCAGCGATAAGATCGATAAGAAGAATTATGAATGGACCCTTCTTATCACCGATATCGCCCTTAAAACACTGAAGCAGGTAAAACTCCAGGAATCAAAAGATATCCAGATCCTGGAGACCTCATTTAATGGCAGCGAACTCATGATGCTTTTCTATAATGATGATGACCGCACATTTGACTACCAGGTATATGCCGCGGACGGGAAAAAGAAGTTCAGCTATAACCGGCAGCTGACTAAAAAAGAAGAAAAATACCTCGAGCAAAGTTATCTCTCCGATGATGATGAAGATAATTTCAAAGGGTTGTATCCTATCGAAGGGAAAGGGTTTATCTCCAATATGCCCAGCCGGGAAGACAAGGACTATACATTCCAGGTAGATTTTTTTGCTACTGACAGACGTAAACAATGGACCTATATCCCGGGGATGGATGGGAAAAAGTTCGTGGGTGATTACCTCGGTACTTTTAATGGGGTGGTATACATCGAAGTGCTGAAGTTCGCCAGCAAGATGGATGGCAAACCGGAATCCAGTATTGTCGGGCTCAACCTGGAAACGGGGAAGCAGATTTTTGAGAAACCGACAGATGGTAAATACAGGTTTTACCCGGCCAGCATGTCGACAATGAATGAAGGAAAGAGTTATATCTACGGGGAGTATTTTAACCTGGATGATAATATCGGCAAGGACAAATCGCTGGGCTTTGGGTTCTGGAGCATGGATGAAAAAGGAAAGATAGTAAGCGAAAAATACATTAGCTGGGAAACGGATCTTGGAAGATACCTGGATGTGAATTCAAAAGGGAAGATCGATGATTTTGGATTTATGTTCCTGCATAATATGGTACAAACCAGTGATGGAACCATCTATGCGATCGGCGAAGGGTTTAAAAAAGTGGCCAGCGCCCTGGGTATTGCCAGCCAGATGCTGAGTCGTGGCCGTGGAAATGTAAGCACCATTAAACTGAAAGTGACCGATATGCTTCTTGTAAAATTTGATAAGGATTTCAATGTAAAAGATGCCAGGATCTATGAAAAGAGATCCAGTAGTATTGAATTGCGGAGCGGGATGGAGTTTGTGAGTGCGCCGCTGATGGGCAAGTTGATCAAATACAATTTTGGAAGGTTTGATTATGCGTATACACAGATCAATAAGGATCGGACCTCCTTTAACGTGGCCTACAGTGATTATGAAAGAGGAAAGGATTACAAGGGGACCACTTTTAATTCCATTACCTACCGGGATGGTAAAATAACAACCGATAAGATACAGACCCGGGCGGATGGTAACTGGGCTGTTGTATTGCCT
>DASYLC010000363.1:0-5358 GCA_036009775.1 Chitinophagaceae bacterium | reverse complement strand
TGAACGGCTTTAGCCGTTTCCTTAACTTAATGACATTGCGCGTAGGGACAAAAAAACAATCCTTTAAAGACATTCTTTTTTTTTGTTTAAACGCCGGTGCCGGTTTTCAAAGCAGTTTCATTTCGCTATATTTATAGGAATGGCAAATCTGTGTAAATGAATCTGAGCACTGAAAATATCATACTGATCGGCTCCATTTTGCTGGTGGCGAGTATCCTTGCCAATAAAGCCTCTTTCAAGCTCGGTATCCCCACACTCATCCTCTTTTTAGTGGTCGGTATGCTGGCCGGTTCGGAAGGTATCGGTAAGATATACTTTGACGATCCGCATACCGCCCAGATACTCGGTATCGTGGCATTGAACTTTATTTTGTTCTCCGGGGGTATGGATACAAAGTGGGAAAGCGTTAAACCCATTATATGGAGAGGCGTTTCCCTGTCCACACTGGGTGTACTGATCACCGCCACGGTCGTGGGAATATTCGTTCACCTGGTTTTTGATTTTACATTGCTGGAAGGCCTGCTGCTCGGTTCGATCGTATCGGCTACCGATGCGGCAGCAGTATTCTCTATTTTACGTTCCAGGAATATCGGTTTGAAAGGAAGTCTCCGTCCCATTCTTGAATTGGAAAGCGGAAGCAACGACCCGATGGCCTATATCCTCACCATCAGTCTTACGTACCTGCTGACCAGCGGGGATGCCTCCATTATAACTTTGCTCCTGCATTTTGTACAGGAAATGACCATTGGTGCTGTGGCAGGTTATGCTCTCGGAAGGTTCATGACCTTTATCATCAACCGGATAAAACTGGACACAGAAGGATTGTATCCTGTATTGGTAATGGCCATGATCTTTTTCACGTATTCATTTACCGATGTCATCGGTGGTAATGGATTCCTGGCGGTCTATCTTTCGGCGCTCGTATTTGGTAACAGTAGTTTCCTCCATAAAAAAAGCCTGATCCGTTTTTATGACGGCCAGGCCTGGCTGATGCAGATCGTGATGTTCCTGACCCTCGGATTGCTCGTGTTCCCATCGCGGATCATACCCGTGATCGATACAGGCTTATTGATCTCTGCCGTACTGATCTTCCTGGCGAGACCGGTCGCGGTCTTTCTCAGTCTCAGTTTTTTTAAAATGAAGATCCGGCATAAGCTATTTATTTCCTGGGTGGGCCTGAGAGGATCAGTGCCGATCGTTTTTGCTATCTATCCCATGATCGCCGGCGTTGCCAAAGCCGATATGATCTTTCACCTGGTATTCTTTATTTCTGTTACCTCCGTTCTGATCCAGGGCACTACGCTCCCCCTGGTTGCTAAATGGCTGAGGTTATCCGTACCACAAAAGATAAAACGGAAAACGGTACTCGATCTTGAATTATCCGATACCATTAAATCGGAGCTGATCGAACTGCTGATCCCTCCCGGAAGTAATGCGATCGGACGATCTATTGTAAAACTTCAATTGCATAAAGACGCAATGATCGTTTTGCTCAGCCGCAATGGTAAGTATATACAGCCGGGCGGAGCCACAAAACTGGAAGCAGAAGATAAACTGCTGGTGCTTGCCAGCAATAAAGAAGTGCTGAAGGAAGTAAAAGAAAGCTTAGGCATCAGTGATTCTCACGGGGATAACCTTATGCAATCATGATCTCAATAAAGTGCGGACAAGATTGTGTTTAAGAGACTTCAGCCTTCCCGACTTCCCGACTTTCGGACTTTCCGTCTTCCCACCTTATTGCTACACCGCGAAACTGGTTCCGCAACCACAGGTAGTGCTTGCATTCGGGTTCTTAAAAGTAAAGCCGCGATTGTTCAGTCCATCCTGCCAGTCAACCTGCATACCGAATAAATAGATCTCGTGTGCCTTATCCATGATACAACTGATGCCATCGATCTCAAAATGACTGTCATTCTCTTTCGGATGATCAAACCCGAGTATATAGGTCATACCCGAGCAACCGCCACCTTTCACCCCTACCCGTAATCGCTGGGCAGTATCAAAACCATCCGCTGCCATCAGTTTGCGGATCTCTGTAATAGCGCCGGGTGTCAGTGTGACCGGGTTTATCATTGTTGTTTCCATACTGCAAAAATAAATATTCTTTCACTGGCAAACGAATCCACGCCTTTCGAAGAAAGGAATTTTAACAACGGTTTGATATTGCTGTCAATGGTCCAAAGCCCATTGACCCTTTGTGACGCAATAGGGACTATTAACCATGTCTATGGACTACTATTTTACGGGAAACTATTCACATTCAGCCTATTTTTGCGCAAATCATAACTATGGACCTGACCGTTGTAAGTATCATTTTATCCGGGCTGGCGATCGGGCTGGCCATTTATGCCATTTTCAAAAAACCGCCGCCGGTGCCTGCGGACAACAATGCCGGTGTAAAATTTAACAGCATCCCCCTTCAATTACAGGCTTATGAACGGCTGGTGCTGCTGACCGAAAGGATCGCCCTTCCGAACCTGATCAGCCGGCTTAATCAACCGGGCATATCTGCTTTTGAAATGAAGATCATCCTGACCGAAAATATCAAACAGGAATTTGAACATAACAGTACACAACAATTATATGTAAGTCCTGTAAGCTGGGATGCGGTACGCAACCTGAAGGAACAAAATATACTGGTGGTCAACCAGGTGGGAAGTACAATGGCTCCCACAGCCTCCAGTGGCGATCTGAATAAAAAGATACTCGAAGTGATCATGTCGCAACCAGGTGGTGCACTGCATGAGTTGGTGTCACAGGCGTTGAATTATGAAGCGAAAAGATTGATGAGCTAGGGCAAAATGGTCGATGGTCCATAGACCATAGTCCATCGCCCATAGTTGATCGTCCATCGACGTTTCGATTGAAGCGCAGGCCTCTTAACCCATTATCATCGATGAATTATCCATCCTCATACGGGAAAAAAACAGCTAAATAGTGTCGATCAGGCCATATTGAGCTATTTTCCTTCTCCTAGATTTGAGCTTTCAATTTATCATCTGGAATATTAGCAGAGGACGAAACCACCTACTATGCCATTTAAGTTTGAAAGTCTGCATATCTGGCAAAAAGCATTCGCGCTGACCGATGAAATTCATGCGTTAGCTTTTAAATTTCCAAAAACCGAGTTATTCAACCTTTCGAGCCAGATCAGGCGGGCAAGCGATTCGGTGGTCTTGAATATTTGCGAAGGATCTACAGGTCAATCAAGCAAAGAGTACCGGAAATTCCTTAACTATTCATTGCGTTCCGCCATTGAAGTGGTTGGATGCCTTATGCTTGCAAAAAAACGTAATCATATTCACGACGAAATTTTCAAAAAACTATACGAAGAATACGACCACCTTTGCAGAATGATCACTAAATTCAGGGACTTATTACATTCAGACCGTTGAAAAACCTTATGGCCGAACAATGAACGGCGATGGGCTATTGACGATGGACAATCAACAACAATGAGCGAAAAGATCAAACAGACAGACTCAGGGATCGAAATAAAACCCCTTTACACTAACGAGGATATCCCGGCAACTGGCGAACCTGCGCCCGGCTCCTTTCCCTTCACCCGCGGAGTACAGCCCGATATGTACCGGGGCAAACTCTGGACCATGCGGCAATATGCCGGTTTTTCAACAGCAGAAGAAAGTAATAAACGCTATCATTATCTGTTATCACAGGGAGTAAGCGGGTTGAGTGTGGCATTTGATCTTCCGACCCAGATCGGGTATGACAGCGATCATGCACTCGCGGAAGGCGAAGTAGGAAAAGTAGGCGTGGCGATCGATTCGATCGAAGACATACAAACCCTTTTCAACGGGATCAAACTCGACGAGGTCAGTACTTCGATGACCATTAATGCAACGGGTTTTATCCTTCTTTCTTTTTATGTGGCGCTGGCGAAACAACAGGGCGCCGACCTGAAAAAGATCACCGGCACCATCCAGAATGACATCTTAAAAGAATATGCGGCAAGGGGCACTTATATCTATCCGCCCAAACCTTCCATGCGGATCATCACCGATATCTTCGAATGGTGCAGCCAGGAAGTACCGAAATGGAATACGATCTCCATCTCCGGTTACCATATCCGTGAAGCAGGCAGCACCGCCGTACAGGAGATCGCTTTCACCCTCAGCAATGGAAAAGCATATGTGGAAGCTGCGCTGAAAAAAGGGATGGACATCAATGTATTCGGCAAGCGTCTTTCCTTTTTCTTCAATGCACACAATAACTTATTTGAAGAAGTGGCCAAGTTCAGGGCGGCAAGAAAAATGTGGGCGAAGATCATGAAAGACCTGGGCGCCACAGATCCGAAAGCAATGATGCTTCGCTTTCATACACAAACGGGTGGCAGTACATTAACGGCACAGCAGCCATTGAATAATATTTCAAGGGTTACGATACAAACCCTGGCCGCTGTGTTGGGAGGTACACAATCGCTGCACACCAACGGTTATGATGAAGCACTTAGTCTTCCGACCGAAGAAGCGGCAAGGATCGCTTTACGTACCCAGCAGATCATTGCTTTTGAAAGTGGCGCACCAGATACGGCCGATCCGCTGGCAGGCTCCTATTTTGTGGAGGCATTGACACATGAAGTGGAGGAAGCTGCCTGGAAACTGATCGCAAAGATCGATGCCATGGGTGGCAGTGTGTCCGCCATTGAGCAGGGATTTATTCAGAATGAGATAGCCAAAAGCGCTTATGAATACCAGCGCAATATCGAGACCGGCGCAAAGATCATTGTAGGTGTCAATAAATTCCAGGTAGACAGGGAAGAGCCGATACCGATATTAAGAGTGGATGATTCGATCCGGCAGGTACAGGCTGAAAAATTAAAAAAGATCCGCAGCAACAGGGACCACGCCAAAGTGGACCAGTTACTCCAGATATTGAATGATAAAGCATCAGGTGGAGAAAATATCATGCCTATCGTGGTCGAAGCTGTTGAAAATAAAATTACACTTGGCGAGATCGCGGATACACTGAGGGAGGTATTCGGGGAATATAAGTAGACCCGCAGAATAGATGAAGTATCGATCCAATGCTACACAACTTCAACATTTCTTCTTCATCTGTTCGTCTGTTCATTCACGCCCTCCTCCTCACCTGGTGATTCACCGGCGGGAGGCTTTCCAGATAATCATAGATGGCATCGACTTGTTTGTCAGTAAGCTCTTTAAATTTGTCCATCGGCGGCAACAGTTCATGACCCGATGGAGTTATTCCTTCCCGAACTGCCTTGCGGAAATCCATCTTCGAGAAATTTCCGATACCGGTCTCTTTATCGGGAGTAAGATTAGGTGCAAATATTCTTTTATTCTCATGATCCTTTAGTTTGATACCTCCCTGTAAATA
>DASYLC010000362.1:0-3230 GCA_036009775.1 Chitinophagaceae bacterium | reverse complement strand
ATACTTATCGGGCATTCCTTCGGCGGCCTGATGGTGCAGATCCTTCTTGGAAGAGGATTGGGTGCAGCCGGTATCGCCATTGATCCTGCGCCGATAAAAGGCGTATGGCAACTACCCTTCTCTGCCCTCAAGGCCTCATTGCCTGTTTTGGGTAATCCTTTCAATCTTACGAAAGCTGTTTCATTGACGCATAAACAATTCCGCTATGCTTTTAGCAACGCGATAACTGAAGAAGAGTCGAAAGAAATATATGACAGTCTCACGGTGCCATCACCCGCCCGCCCGCTTTTCCAGGTAGCATTTGCCACATTAAACCCCGGTGCCGAAAACAAAGTAAACACGGCTAACACGACAAGAGGTCCGCTATTGATCACTTCAGGCGACAAAGACCATATCGTTCCGCCGGTACTTTGCAAAGCCGCCCTGAAGCAATACAGTAAATCATCCGCGATAACGGAATTAAAATCATTCAGCAACCGTGGTCATTCACTGGCTTCAGATCATGGATGGAAAGAAATCGCAGAATATTCATTGAAATGGCTGAACGAAAAAGGACTTTGAACCTCGTCTTCCGGATCTCGCCTATCGATCAGAGACAAGAAGCCTGGAGCAATTGCAAAACAATAAACAAATATCATGGGAAAGGTTTTTGCGGAGATAACAATGTCACTGGATGGATTTATTGCCGGGCCCGGTATCAGCGATAAACAACCAATGGGCGCTAGTGGAGAAAAACTGCATGAATGGATGTTTGACAAAACCACGGAAGCGGATAAACAGTGGTTGGATGAACTGGTGAAAACATCCGGTGCTGTCATTATAGGCCATCACACGTATCGCACCGCGATTAATGATGCATGGGGAGGTGTTACTCCCTTCAATGCTCCTGCTTTTGTGGTTTGTCATGAGGTACCATCCCAAACCCTAAAAGGATTTGACCATATAACCGGCGGTATTCATAAAGCATTGGACCGCGCAACCGCTGTGGCCAAAGAAAAAAATATATGGATCATGGGAGGCGCGGGTGTTATACAACAATATATAAGAGCCCGGCTGGTGGATGAGCTGCGATTGCATATTGCACCTTTGCTTTTACAACAGGGAACAAGATTGTTTGATAATACCGGTACTGACGCGGTTGAATTGATCAGGGAAAAAGTAACGGAAACACCCGGAGCTTTGCATACAGTGTTCCGTTTTAAGACCGGATAAAATCACAAGCGGTTATCGCGAATTGAAGTTCTCTATTCAATTAGTTAAGCTGTTTCATACTGCAAAGGCAGATATTTTTCCTGTATGATCTTCATATGATGAATAAAATGTCCCGTAATAGTAAATCCCAAAGCCAGTACCGTCATTTCTACTTTCCAGCAAATACCCGTCACCTGCAGGGTTTCCTTATCAAAGGACCGAAAGAGCAGGCAACTTGACTGGTGTACCAGTTTCATCTCTTCGATGATATCTTTCAATGGACGCTGTTGCGCATGGGAATTGGCAGCAAATACATCCTGGTCATATCCCTGCGGAGTGGTACCATCCCTTCTGGCAAACCGCAATGTCCGGTAAGCAAAGACCCTTTCCGTATCAATGATATGCTGGAAGATGTCTTTGATCGTCCATTTGCCCGGCGCATATATTTTATCTTTTAACGATTCAAGACTGGCTATATCCATTCCGGCCATCGCGTTTAAATTATTTTCAAAAGCTTTGTCCAGTTCAATGTCATCCACCTGCGTGATGTACCTGTCAAAATATTCGGGCATCATTTTAATGTCGGATCTTTTCATACCGGGTTATTTGTGATAAAGGTATTTATTTATTGAGAACTGCTTCCTGAATGAGAAGAAAGTGCGGGCTGCTGAAGGTTCATAGCCTGGTAATTCCCGGATGACTTTCTATTCATGCCGGGACCTCATTATTCCAAAATCACTTTCTTAATATAATAAGTATCCGGGTCTATTTGCGGCAATACCGTGCTCCTGATGGTAACCGGTTTCTTACTCAGCATAGTTCTCTGTATACCGTTATCGGTAAGAATATCCACCGGCAAAGGCATATCAATATTGTCGAGTTGAACCCTGTACTGATCATTCCGCGTAGCTGTTACATGCACTTCCAGTTTTTGTATCGTGCGGAGAAAAAGATCAAACAGAGGTTTCAGGTTGCTGCCTGATCTTTTGCTGAAGAGTTGCTCTACATCGTCTGTCGTTACTAAATTATCATAAGTATATTGCGGGGACGTTGCGAGTTCTTTTAATGCGGGAAAGAAAATACTGTCCCCGATCACATAACGCAACGTATGCATAAAGAATGACCCCTTACCATAAATATCACCGATATAAGCACTTTCTTCATCCATATCCTTGCCCTGTACAACAGGTTTTGTATTGGCAATAAAAACAACATCTTTTTTGAAGGAATTGATATAAGCCTGTTCGCCTTCTTTATCTCTTATGTACAGCTGGTCGCCAAATGAACCAATGCCCTCATGTATCCACAAATCGGCACAGTCCTTTGCCGTTACTTTATTGCCCCACCACTCATGACCAAATTCATGATTCATCAGCCAGTCGAAATCCTGTCCGCCCACTTTGGTATATTTAAAACCATTGCCATACGCATTCATACTCTGGTGCTCCATTCCCAGGTGCGGCGTTTCCGCAATCCCGATCTTTTCTTTGGCCCATGGATACTCGCCGAAATATTTTTCTTTCACTCTTGCCATTTCTTCCAGCAACTCCAGGTGATGCGCTGCCTTATCAGCATGGTATTTCAGCACATAAAACTGCATAGGGATTTTGTTGCCGCTGATGCTGGTATAGGTTTTACTTACTACGGTGTAATCCGCAATATTAAAAATGATACTGTAGTTATTGATAGAATAATTCGTTTTCCAGAAATAGGTTGCGGTATTGCCTTTTTTCTTTACACTTTGTAACAAACCCGGACCTGCTACCACCAAATCTTTCGGAACAGTGATCAGCATATCCACGCCTTCATTGGGTTCATCAGAAGGATGATCTTTGCAGGGAAAATATATTTTGCCACCGGCGCCTTCGGCAGTGATGGATACAAAAGGCTTGCCGGAAGAGTCTTTGCTCCAGGTGAAACCATCTTCCCATGGCGGACGAATAGCCACGTGCGGCTTACCAGCATACTGAATTTTTACCGAAGCCTTGCCCGCAGGAAGTATTGTAGCAGGATTAATGGTAATCATTGCGCCTGCATGT
>DASYLC010000361.1:0-10897 GCA_036009775.1 Chitinophagaceae bacterium | reverse complement strand
TATTTACATCCAATCTTCAATCTAAAATCTTATCTCTCCTGGTTAAGCCTGGGTTTGCTGGTAGTTGTGTTCAGGTTTGGTTTTACTCCCCTGGTTACCCCATGGATATTCGCTGTGTTGTCTCCCGTTAAATCAATGGCGAACAACGCACCTGGTACGCAAGTGATATCCACCGATCCAAAAGCAAACCTAAAGAGTACCTAAAGAAAACCAGGGTGTTGAGCGGGAGAAACAGGCAGGAAATACAGTTTCACGCGGCGTTCGCCATGGCGCAACGAAAACCCCTCATGCGATAAACAAACGTTGCGTTCTTTGCGGGCGTTGCGAGAAACAAACATTGCCCCGGTTGTCCCTGGTTTGCAGTAATGACCCGTCCGGTAAAAACAGCACATACCCGCCGGTGCGTATTTGGGTGACATTTTTTGAGAAAAAAGAGAATATTGGTAGGAGATTTGTTGGGTATAACCGCCGGGCTTTCGGGGCTCATCGGACAACCCATTCACGGACCCGTCAAAACAATATTTTCACTTTAAAAACAATTCAAATGATTATCGTACACGACATCTTTATCTGCAAACCCGGGAATGCTTCCAAAGTCGCCAAAATGTTTAAAGAGGTAATGGCCAGCATGGAAGAATTCGATTCCGTCATGACCGATATGACCGGCCAGTTCAACCGCGTAATAATGGTGAGCAAATACGAAAGCCTTGCCGCTTATGAAAAAAGTTTTGAAAAGCATATGCAGCAGGATACAGAGGAAGCGAAGAAGATGAAAGAAGTGATGAAAGGGTTTCATGATATGTATGTCTCCGGGTCGAGGGAGATATACCGGACATGGTAAAGGAAGACAATGCCAAATACAAGATGCCTTCCTTCCTGCGTCAGGACAGGCTCAAGCCCCGGCATGACAAGAGACGATGGGACAGTTTTCACGCAACGCCGCAACACACGCCACGAAAACCCGTCCAAAATGCATTAAGTGCTGAGTTGTAGAATCCTTTGTGTCCTTCGTGCAAGACTGACTTCCTGTTCTTGGTGGTAAAATACTCTCCTGCAGGCCGGTAAATACTCTCAATCCAGCCTATTTCCAGCCCGTTTACCAGGAATCCCGGCAGCCTTGAATATGGACTGCTTCCGCCAGTTTGCCATAATAAAGTTGAATTTTTGAAATTCATCTCTATATTTGTCTCCTGCCTCAGCCGGTTACCGGCACTATCGTTCAGCCTCGTTTGTTTCTGCCTCTGCCTCGTAAGTTCATTGATCATCGCGAATGATGACATTTCCAATGTTGTCTGCAGCGGGTTTTAGTAATTGCCTTTTTATTTCATCGTAAAAAATCAGCATTTATGAAACTATCAGAATTTATCGGTTTACCTGAGGATCACAAAAGATCTACTATTCTCACCCAGGGTGTAGCTATCGCTAAAAGGGAGCTTCCCGGCCAGCTGGTCTTTCTTTTCCAATTACAGGAGTACTATGTTGAAACTTTTTGTTGCTGTAAAAGCAAAGAGATCCTGGAGTACAGGATGTTTCAAAATACAAAACAGCTGGCTCCCTACCTTGAGGCTATCGAGATCGGTCATTTGCTGCATTAACGGGTTGCATAAATATTAGCGGTCGGTTGGCAGCAGTTTCTCTGCCTGCCTGATACTTGTCATGCCGAGGAACGAGGTATCCTTGAGCGAAATGAATGAAGACATAAGATACCTCCGCAGCCTGTACTGAGGAACGAAGTATCGGCATGACAAGTCACAATGGAACGGCATGACAAGAACCAATCACCCATCAATATCCATCTCCCAAACCGTCCTGTAAATTCCATGTTTCTCCACATAAGTCAAAAACGCGTTATAAAAAGGATCCGCGGCGATCGTAGCACTGTCGCCGATCACGAATAACTTTTCTTTAGCCCGGGTGATTGCCACATTCATACGACGGTAGTCTTTCAGGAAACCGATAATACCATCATCATTACTCCGGACCAATGATAAAATGATCGTTTCCTTTTCCTGTCCCTGGAAACTATCGATCGTGCTGATGCGCATTTGTCCTGAGCGAATGCGAAGGATCTCCTTCGCCGCCGCCACCTGCCCGGAATAGGGAGAGATAAAAGCGGTCGTCAGCGGATCGAGTTCTTCCGTTTCCATGATCTTTTGCACGATGCGCAACTCACCGCTGTTCTGCAAACTCGTTCCATCAGCGCCATGCTCTTCATTAAACCCGGAACCGGCCGTATCGATGAATGTGATATGAGTACCGGTATTGTCCAGGTGCGCAGCGCTTAGCAACTGGTCATTATAAAAATAACCGCTGCTGAATCCGGCGATCGCCTGCTTCATCCGGTATTGGGTGTTCAGCAGGTGAACATTATTGTTTTGCCGGATAGCAATTTCCAAAATAGAACGATCCATACCCAGTTTCTGCGCTTCCCTGCTCAATACCGTAGGAGGGAGTTGCCAGTGATCTCCTGCCAGCACCATCTTATCCGCCAGTGGGAAAATGCACCAGGCCAATGGTTCGATACACTGACCCGCTTCATCCAGGACAAGCGTGGCAAAATGCAGGTGGTCTATTCCTGCGTCGTAAAGACCGATAGGAGTGCCGGCTATCACCTGTGCTTCTTCAAATAATTTTTCTTCGTTGTACGCCTGGAGTTTCTTTATCTCTGTTCTTAAATTCTTTACTTCCTTAAACAACAATTGCCGCTGTTCTCTTTCTGCTTTACCAAAACTCCGTTTGTATTTCAGGGCCATCTTACGGAATTCTTCGGCCCTTATCTTCAGCAGTTTTATTTCTTTTTGTTGTTTGCTGTTGGCCAGCCTTCCTTCCGGGGTATGCGCAAAAATGGCTTCATCGGTCTTGCTCGCATTGCCAACCCGCAATAGTCTCAGGTTTTGTTGCAATAATCCTTTCGCTATATTATCCACCGCTGTATTGCTCGGCGCCGATACCAATACTTTTTCGCCGTTCTTTACCAGCTGTACGATCGCTTCCACCAGTGTCGTTGTCTTTCCGGTACCCGGCGGTCCGTGCACGATCGTCAGCTCTTCATTTTGTAAGATGGCTTTTACAGCTTGCTGCTGGCTTTCATTCAACCGCGGATTTATTGTCCCTTTGAATTCCCCGTCATTGCGATCCGCCAGCTGGCGGAGAAGCAAGTCATTGTGGGGTTCATGCAGTCCTTCAAACAATTTGAACAAAGGTTTATTATTTTCCAATTCATTCAATACCTTCTTCATTATACTCGTCGTCCTTGTATCAGGCGCCAGTTTAATACCCACGCCATTATCTTCTATCCAATCCGGAAAATCCGGGGCGAACAAACGAAACTCACCATTCTTTCCATCCAGGCTCATCAGCATACCTTTCACCGGTTCTTCGCCGGTAATAAAACACTCGATCGCCGCGCCATCTTTAAACATATTGGCTTCCGGTGGAAAAGCGAGTTTGAAACTTATCTCCGGGTAATCGGCATAACCAAAATTCTTCCGGGTCACGATCAACGGATGCAGGGCCAGCCCTTCGGCCTTTAATGTTTTCAACGAATGTTGCTGATCCAGGCGATACCGGTTGGATTGTTCTTTTTCTTCAAGGTTAATACACTTTAATAACCGTTCAATATTCTTGTGCATATCGTGAAAATAGGAAAAATGGCTTAACCGCAAAGTCGCTATGGCGCTAAGGCACGCGGAGAGTACTTTGCGCATCATCGCGTCCTTGCGCCTTTGCGGTTAAGCCACAAAAGGGGCGCCTATTCTTTAAACTACTTTTATCTATTATCTTTTAGTTTTTATCTTTAATACAGAATCTTCGATCTCTAAACACCCATCATCTATCAGTTATCATCCATACACTTACCATGTCCACACCATTCCATAAAAACCCTCCTGCCTGGTGGGGCCCGCCGAAAAAATTCGATCCGAATTTCGAGGAACGCAGGATCAGTTGGCTGGAACTTTTTTATGACCTTGTTTACGTCATCGCCATTTCCCGCATCACCCATCACCTGGGCATGCATATCACCATCAACGGTTTCCTGGAGTATGCCTGCCTTTTCATTATGATCTTCTGGGGCTGGCTGAACGGAAGCCTCTACCATGATATCCATGGTAATATCGGACTGCGTACAAGATTGACGACGCTCTGGCAGATGATGATCATTGCCGCTTTATCGGTTACGATCGAACAAGCTCCTGGAAAACGTTTGGAGTATATCACGATCGTTCTCATGATCATGCAGTTCTATATTACCTATCTCTGGTGGAGTGTTGGCTTTTACGATAAAGCCCACCGTCGCTATAATATTCCTTATACGGTATTGTATCTTTTGTCGCTGGGATTGATGGGGTTGAGTCTTTATGTTTCGCAGGAATGGCTCGTCCTCATTGTGCCGCTCG
The DNA here is from genome assembly GCA_036009775.1 of Chitinophagaceae bacterium. GTDB lineage: Bacteria > Bacteroidota > Bacteroidia > Chitinophagales > Chitinophagaceae > JJ008. Next base: position 6,500 of record DASYLC010000361.1, on the reverse strand, counting down.
TGATCCTTTTCAATTACACGCCTCCTTTTATTTCGCAACAATTGCTGCGCTGGTCATCGATGGACCTGAGCCTCTCTGCAAGTATGAGCGAACGGCTGGGCTTGTTCACCATTATCGTTTTTGGGGAAGTGGTGCTGGGCGTAGTGAACGGGATCAGCACCAGGGATATACGGCTTTTCTCTACCTGGTTGAATTTTGGACTGGTGCTCTCGGTGGTCTTTGCGCTCTGGTGGATATTTTTCACGCTGGTATCAAACAGGAATGCAAAAAAAAGTTTTACCGTCGCTACCTTACTGGAACTGCTTTTTATCCCGACACTGGTTGCACTCGGGGTGATCGCCGCCTGTCTTACCTGGTTATTCGATCCCGCCCGGCAAGGTCATTCGCTGCCTTCGTTGTTCGGCTATGCGCTGGCCAGCTTTCTTATTTGTATCAGCCTGATGATGGGCATGCTGGAATACCCGGACACCGTTAAGCATATTATGAAACGGGTACGGATTTCATTATTCGTCACGGCTATCGTATTTTTTACCTGGGCGATTACCGGTATCACTATCGGCACTACTTACGGTTTGCTTGTTTTGATCGGGATACTGGTGGTGGAGATGATCTATTTGAACTCATTGTATTATTCGCTGGGAATAGATGATAACTGATACTTCGACAAGCTTAGTACGGATAGATGGTAGTTGCTTAAAGATTGGAAGGTGTTTGGTGAAAGATAAAAACTAATAGATAAGAGATAAAGGATAAAAGTGCTTTAAAGGGTAGAAATTCCTATACCGATCATAAATTGATCCGTGACCGGTGTTTTTCTTCGTTGCGTTCACCGCTCCGCCGCGACTGTTGCGGAATACTGTATTTTTTTATTTCCTCTGCGTGAAACATCCGCGAAGATCATAACCATCATAATGATCTGCGGCCGGCTGTTCATTACCTAAGGGTTAACACCGGCTTCGACGCGGAGAACATCCACCCATAATTTCCTTATATCGCATAAGATAATTTCCTATCTTGACCGTGTTTACCGGTTCCGGCTAATCTGACCAACAGGCTCTGCTGAATGATATAACCTAAAGACTTCCCGGGTAGTGTAAAGCAACTACTTCATTTTTTGTTCACACAATAATCGGGAAGTGCGATTTACATTATTTCTATTAATTGCTGTATTATTGGGCGCACAGCAGTTGCATGCGCAACCAACTACCATTCCCTTTAATGCCGACTCCATCAAAAGATCCAGTGAAGCAGTAAAAGAAGCCAATCGCCTGCGCATGGTTGATGCTACGATCCGGTATTTTGTAATAAAGGCCGACAGTAATACCTACGGTTACAGCATTTATATCGACGGGAAATCATATATCCACCAAACCACCATTCCCGCAACGCCGGGCAACCGCGGCTTTACGCATATTGATAAAGCCGAAAAAACCGCCCTGCTCGTGATCGAAAAAATAAAACAGGGAGAAATGCCACCCACACTTACCGTGGACGAACTGCGGCAACGAAAGATCATTCAATGAACCAACACGAACCACCATATGTCAATCAAATTGTCACTGCTGTTATTACTCATAACAGTTACCACCGCCATTTCTGCTCAGCAAACTGTAGGTATCGGAACCACCAATCCCGATCCCAGCGCAGCGCTTGATATCAACAGTACCAGTAAAGGATTGTTAGTACCCCGCATGACCACTGCGCAACGGGATGCTATTGTAAATCCCGCGCCGGGTCTCATGATCCTGAACCTGGATGATAAATGCGTGGATATTTATAACAGCACCGGCTGGATAAAAAACTGCGGCTTTATTCTTACAACGGATACGCTGGCGGCGAGGTGGACGCAAAAAGCAGATTTTGGAAATTCTGGCCGCTATTATGCCATGGGCTTCAGTTTGGCAGCAAAGGTAGGATTCAGTGTAAGCAATAAAGGATATGCCGGGCATAGTGCTGGTGACAAATGTAGATGGCGTACCGGCCGCGATACAACAGGCCAAACTTACCAGTTCTACTACAATACAGGTTAGTTGCAATGCTGTATCCGCTGGTGGGGTGCGGCTGCATTGGATAGTGTTTAAGATGTAGGGATATGTGAATAGCTCATGAATAAGCTTAACCGCTAAGACACAAGGACGCGAAGCCACGCAAAGAAGCCTTTGCGTGGCTTCGCGCCTTCCCATCCTCGCGGTTAAACTAAGGTAACAGGGAAGTTTCTTCCTGCTTCCCAAACCCCTCCATATCCCGTATATTTTTCTGCACCAATGCCGGCAGGTCTTTCCTTCGGTAAGCAGGTATTCATTCTTTGCAAGAATGACCTGTTCAAAACAATCTTGCAATGCCTCCTGCGCACCGGCGCTGAGCGGTGAATAGTCTTTAATATGGTTAAGTAACTGCTCCAGGGAAATTAAAAATAAGGAATTGCTTCGGCGTTGCCTCGTAATGACGCGGCCTTGCCCGCAATGAGAAAGTTGTGAAACCGCAGTACTATGTTGCCATTAATCATAAAGGTCAGCGGGTCTGATGTATTTTTCTCCGCGTTCTTTTATCTCTGCGTGCTCTGGGAGAGATATATTTTGCTACCTGGGTCTTGGGTTTGCAATAACAGGCTGCTTTGATCTTACCACTTCAAGTTCTAAAACACATACACCAACAGGGGCAGTATCGTAATTGCCCAATACCATGGATATCTGCACATAACCCTGTATGGTTCCATCAGGCCGCTTCACAATGTCAGTAAACCTGATCCCAAGGGCTTTGTTGTCTTCATCAGATTGTCCTTCATTGACGATGACCAGCGTTTTCCCGTCTACCACCAGTGCATGAGAATAACCATCATCGGCATCGTCGCTGTAAGCAGTAAAATTTTTCGTCACCACGTCATATTTCTCCGCGATCTTAATAGTCATGGTAACAGGTTGATAGGTCAATGGATTGATGACCGATGGCTTTGCCCTGAAAGGGACAAGGAACTGTCCATAAACAGGGGAAGCTACCCAGCTGCCAAACCGGGCAGAAGCATCCTGTATAAAGAAAAGGAAATAGGTGTCCTTTTGCTTGTTTGTTTTTTCCTTGTAGCGAAACCATAACTGCTGTGCAGGATGGATCTCCGGATTATAACCATGCTCATCGTCAGTGACAGGAAATCCATAGACAGCCAGGGTATCGCCTCTTTGCAAAAATGCGCCTTCATGACAATGGCATTCATGCGTTCCTTTAAACCATTTGTTGGTATTTAAAAAAATATGATAAGGAGATATTTCTGCCCACATACAATTCTGACTATTATAATCTTTAGCATCACAGTGCTGCATTTGTTTGGCATAGTCTATACATCCGGGCCATTCTTTGCGGGTCTTGCCGGGATTTTCAAGTGCTTTATTATAAATATAATCAAAGGGATCAAAAGGATCTATCAGGAGATTCCAGTCGTACGAATTATGAACTTCTTCTTCGGTACCATACCGATTAAATATTCCCGCGAAATTTCTTTTATCGGTAGTCAGGAGTTTCCATGTCCCATCCTGTTCAGAATGTCCTGGAGTAGCGGCAACCGGGTCATTGGCTTTGACACCCAGCAGGAAATCATTGGTTAGTTTAAAATCATCGATCTGCGCCTGGCTGGCTGATGGTATATCTGCCGATGACATTACCACATCGTTATTGGGGGAATACAAGAAAACTAACAAGGTTATTACTGTACAGAAGGAGAACGCAGTTATTATTCTCATAAAAAAGTTTGGATAGGGAAGGTAAACTATCTCCTTTCCCATGCAATAACCTTTTAGGGTTATCCTCCATAAATATATATGACCGCTAAATCGCAAAGAAGGCTTAGCGTAACCTTACGCCCCTGCGTTTTAGCGGTTATATTCTTTTGCAAACTTTCTTTGCCTAGTTTGAAGCAGCCGCTCTCATTGCCTGCGAGTCCTCATAAGTAGGGCCATACATTCCCGGCACTGTATTGCCTGTTGACCGCAGATGTGCCACCAGTTCACCGCGGTGATGGTACAAATGGTTAAAGAGAAAACCTCTTATTACCTGGATCTTGGGCATGGCGGGCATTACATCTTTTCCGCCCACCTGCATATGCCAGATGTTCATGAATTTTGTTTCATCCGCGTTCTCCAGTACATCTTTGGCAGCGGCAACATTCTGTTCAAACTTTGCGGCAATATTGGATGCCTTGCTGATATCGCCTTTGTCATATTTATAAGCGCCCATATCAAATACATCATGGTTGATGGTAGCACCAAACCAGTTGTATACTTCTGCTATATGCGATGCTAATTGGCCAATGGACCATAAATGCGGCTGCGGTCTGTAATCCAGCGCAGAATCAGGAATAGCGTTTATTAATTTGCGGGTGCTTTCTGCTTCATGGGCAAATTCACCGAGAAGTGCTTGTTTCATCATGGTAAAAAAGGTTTAGGTCATAAATGTAGGTTTATTAATCCGCTTTTTTTCTTTGCGGGTGTTGGTTCTTTGCGCTCTTTACGGCAATGAATTTTTCCGGTTTCACGCGAAGAGCAATACAAAAGCCGCCATTGTCTTGCCTCTTAGCGGGTAGTTTGATCCCGGTGCTTCGGGATTTGCTTGGCGTATCCCGGATACAGGGTTTGCCAAACAGGAGTTGTTCAGCCGGGCTTTGTTATCTTTGCCCTCGTAAAAAAGCAATCTATGAAAGTACTCCTCGTACCTGTACTCCTTTTTGTATCTGTTGCTATTAACGCCCAGCAGTCTTATTGGCAACAAGACCTGAAATATACCATTACTGCCTCGCTTAACGACAAGGAAAACAGCATCACCGGCAACGAATCGATCGTTTACAGGAACAATGCACCCACCGCACTTCCTTTTATCTGGTTCCATATCTGGCCCAATGCTTACAAGGATTCAACAACCGCTCTTTTCCAGCAATTGAAAAAAGATACGGCCCGGGCTAAAAAACTGGTTGACCCCGGTAAAGGATATATTGACCAGCTGGCTTTTACAGTGAATGGTGCAGTCGCTAAAACAGAACCACACCCGAAACATTCCGATATCATCAAAGTCGTTTTGAATAAACCACTGGCACCCGGTGATTCCATAACCATCGCCACCCCCTTTCACGTGGTGTTACCAAAATACTTTTCCCGTTCCGGCTATGCTGATGGAGAATTCATGGCCTGTCAATGGTATCCTAAGCCAGCAGTCTATGATAAGAACGGCTGGAACGAAATGCCTTACCTCGATATGGGAGAATTTTACAGCGAATATGCCAGCTATAACGTGAGCATAACGGTGCCATCGGCTTATATAGTAGCTGCCACCGGCAACCTGCTCACCAAAAATGAACTGAACGTTTATAAAACCATTGGCGCTGAAAATGCAAAAGACCGGAAAGGTAAACCGGTACTCTACAAACCGGCATCGGTTAACCAGCTCACCAAAACCCTGCAATACTATGCGGAAAAAGTACCTGACTTTTCCTGGTTTGCCGATAAGGATTTTGTAATACAGTACGATACCCTGCAATTGTCAGCCGGTAAACTGGTGGAGGCATTCACCTATTATCATAATAAGAAGAACACGCTTTGGGAAAATAGTATTGACTATGTAAAAGACGGGGCCAGGCGATACAGCGAATGGGTAGGAGAGTACGGTTATCCTGTGGTACAGGCCGTAGAAGGACCCGCTAATAATTCAAGTGGCGGTATGGAATACCCGATGGTGACATTGATCACCAGCCCGGATGCTAAAAAAGAATCACTGGATGGAGTTATCGCACATGAAGTAGGGCATAACTGGTTTATGGCGATGCTCGGCTCCAACGAACGACTGCATACCTGGATGGACGAAGGATTGAATAGTTATTACCATTTCCGGTATGAAGCAGAAAAATACCGTACCAATGCTGTATTTGGCGATGCTATACCGGCGGATCTGAAGAAATTGCCCGCGGACAAATTCCTGGAAACGGTTTATTCGGTCATTGATAAGAACCTCCCCATGCAAATGGCGATGGAAACTCCCGCTGACCAGTTCCCTACCAGTGATGAATATGGATTGATATCCTACGTTAAGACCGCACTCTGGCTCTACATGCTGGAATCCTTCGTAGGCAGGGAGAAACTGGATGCTGCCATGAAGAATTATTTTATAAAGTGGAAATTCAAACATCCCGATCCAAAAGATATGCAGGCCGCTTTTGAGGAAACGATCGGGGGAAACCTGGATAAGTTTTTCCTGTTGACGAAGAAAGAAGGTAAGCTGGAATAAGGAACGCGGATTGATACAGTTTCACGCGGCGATCGCAAAGAGCAACGCTCGCAATGAAAACACCTTCAGGAAACAAACGTGGCGCCCGGTGTTCTTTGGGCACGTTACGGGAAATGTATTTTCTTCCTGTTGACAAAGAAGGAAGGTAAGCTGGAATAAGGAACGCGGATTGATACAGTTTCACGCGGCGATCGCAAAGAGCAACGCTCGCAATGAAAACACCTTCAGGAAACAAACGT
>DASYLC010000360.1:0-18378 GCA_036009775.1 Chitinophagaceae bacterium | reverse complement strand
TAGCCCCGGGTTTAAACCCGGGGCTATCTATCAAATAGCGACTCAGCTATTGACCGTAACGGCAATGAAATTGTGGTAAAAGAATTACCTGTACAATATTAGGCCAGATCATGTTATCCCAATACCGACCTTCATACATAAACCATTGAAATGGTTTTGCTGCCGCCTCATCGCATCATAGCCCCGGGTTTAAACCCGGGGCTATTTAATCAAATAGCGACATGGCGTGAAATGGTTTTAACCATTTCTCTAAAAGTTTTGAACAGCTGTTCCCGGGAAGATCGTTAATTGAAATTCGCTTTCATCACCCTCAGCACATTGCCTCCCAGTATTTTCTTAATGGAACTTTTAGAATACCCGCGACGAAGTAATTCTTCGGTGATCTTTGGATAAGTGGTTACATCATCCATACCAACCGGCAATGAACCGACACCATCATAGTCGGAACCAATTCCAACGTAATCATCACCAACCAGCTTTACGATATAATCGATATGATCAACGAGTTCAGCGATCGTTGGCCGGGCTGCGTCCAGCTTTTCACTACGATATTTTCTCCATTTCCTATCCGCTTCGGCTTTTACGGATGTATCAGTTAAGGATAATGCCTGGTATCCGGCTTCCTCCAAAAATTTTGTTTTCGCATCCTTGTTATCTAATGATCGCTGTGTTTCATCCCATTTCCTGCTGATAAACCCGGAGAAAAAATTAATACAGATCACACCATTATTCTTAGCCACTGCTTTGATCTGGTCATCCTTTACATTCCTGAAAACAGGGCAAAGATTCCACACAGAGCTGTGCGAAAGCAATACCGGTTTAGTGGTGGTGGCGATCGCATCATAAAATGTTTGTTCCCCCACATGCGACAGGTCAACGATCACACCAAGCTCATTCATTTTACGGATGACCCCTTTTCCAAAATCATTCAGGCCTTTATGCCGGAGACTGTCTGCATGCAGGGTTTCATCCATAGCGCTGCTGGCCCAACTGGTACTGTTGTTCCAGGTAATGGTCATATAGCGCATGCCCATTTTTGCTAACTCCACTAGTTTATTCATATCATCTTCGATCATATGCCCGCCTTCGACACCGATTAACGATACCAGTTGTTCCTTCTTCAAACCTCTTTTTACATCGCCCATCGTTGTCGCCAATACCATCCTGCCGGGATTTCTCGCTGTCAGTCTTTTTAAGGAATCAATTTCTTGCAGGGCATCCTGGTAAAACCCTTCTTTGGTCCTTGCTTTATCGCCCGTCCAGATGGAAAAGAATTGTATATCGAGCCCGCCTTCTTTCCATCTTACAAGATCGCTGTGTCCTTCTTTCACCCGGCCGGAGATATCAATACCATCCAGTACCCCGGAAGACAACACATCATTGTGTGTATCCACCAATACTGATTTGAAATGGAGTTTATTTGTTTGGGAATAAACAGCATGGGTAACAAAACAAAAAAGAAAAAAAAGAATATATCTCATACAAGACGGTTGATGATTGAAATTAAACGAGTTTTTGTCATTGTAAAATACAGTATCATATCCTGTTTGCAGCATTATTCAGGATATTTTCCAGCCTGGCTATCTGCGCTGCCAGGTTATATTGTTCAACTATCCTCTTTCTTGCGTTTTCACCCATTCGCTCAGCAAAGCTTTCATCAGTCACCAGCCGTAGAATGTTTGTCGCCATCGTCTCCACATCCCCCTCGTTTCCCAGTAACCCATTAAATTCATCCTGGATCACGTCAGCAATACCTTCATGGTTTGTACTGATAACGGGTAGTCCCGATGCACCCGCTTCCAGTATTGCAAGAGGCAGCCCTTCGGCATTCCCATCGCGAGCGATCACCGAATGCTGCAGGAATGCATACGCACCAGTCATTAATTTTGTAACAGCCTCCATAGTTTGCACACCCAGGAAATCAACAGCATCTTTCATACCCAGCTCCCGCACCAGTTCACGGCATTCTTCCAGCAAAGGACCATCTCCTGCCATTCTTAAACGGATCGATCCATCCTGCAGCCATACTTTATAAAAAGCCCGTATCGTGATCTGTGGTGCTTTCTTCTCAACAAATCTTCCGACCGCCAGGAAAATCTTTTGCTTTGCCCGGCCAGCAGGTTTGAAAATATCCGTATCAACTCCATAAGGGTTAAAATGGATGAGTTCACGCGGGGCTCCTGCTTTCTCCAACCTGTCACACATGGATCTTGAAACAGCTATTACCGCAGCGGCTTTTGAAAACATGTTCTTATAAGCCTCCCGGTATCTTTCCATCACTGCGATAACACTCGCATCATACCCATGAAAATGAATAACGAGCGGAATACCCAGTGCATGACAAGTATTGCTTACCAGCGCACCTGCAGGTCCATACTCAGCCAGCACCACATCGATCTTTTTATTGATCAATAAGCGGGCAAATCTTTTTTGTAAAAAATGATCCTTCCTGCCGGTAAATACGGTGCATGATTTTTGCCGGAGGCGATTGAAAAAGCTGGGAGGAAACAGGGACCGCCCGTTCAATTTAAAATCAGTTGAAGCAACAGCATAGATAACCGTTTTGCCGAACCCGAGATAACGGATATGGTTCTGTATGAATGTTTCGGAATAAGCGCCTTCTGTGGGTGTAATGATGCAGCAATTTTTTTTATTAGTATACACCTGTTTTAAGCAATTTTTGAGAGATCAATGTATCAGCACAAATGTTCCCTTCGCCAGTTTTAATTTTTCTCCCGCCAATTGATAAGAACAGGTCCATACATATACATTACCATCCTGCAGCAATCCTTTGAATCTTCCATCCCAGCCTTTCTCTGTATCGGATGCCTGGAAAACAACTTCTCCCCAGCGGTTCATGATCGTGAATTTATATTGCAATACTTCACCACCGATAGTGGGTTTCAGCAAATCATTCTTTCCATCATTGTTCGGAGTGAAGCCGGTAGGTACATATATTCCTCTCAGGCATTCTTTCTGCGTTACTATAACCGAATCTCTTCCCGGGCATCCGGTGCTGGTAGTGACCTGTAACCAGTATTCACCCGGTTGAGAGATCTTAAGTATGGGTGTAACGGCATTCGTGTTCCACAAATAAGAATTATATGTTCCGGTTGCTTTCAGATCGATCGTACCATACCGGCAGACCGCCGTGTCTTCAAATAAAAAGTTGGCAGGGATCAGCGTTGGATCAACCGTTACCGGAATTGTATTGGATAATCCGGTTGGATCGGTTACACAACGGGAATTGCTGGTAAGTATACAACTGACAACATCACCATCATTCAATGTATTGATCGTAACGGTATCATTGTTGGGGCCGGTATTTATTCCATTTACCTGCCATTGAAAAAGGGGAGCAGTTCCGCCTTCTGTAATTTCAGCAACGAATGTTAAGGCCTGCCCGGGACAGATCGTTGTTTGATCAGCTTCAATACTGATCGTGGGTAAGACAGGCACTCCGGGAAAACCTAATTTCACCAGCCAACCATCGTTCGTGCCATGATTTCCACTTACCTCTATATCGTTGGAATTCGTAGAGCCGCTTACAAGGAACCCTCCGTCCGGTGTAGCAATTATGGCAGAAGCACCGTCAATCTGTGAGCCACCATAAGTCTTGCGCCAGTTCGTGCTGCCATCGCTGTTCAATTTTACAATAAAAGCATCCATCAGGCCATGATTAGAACAGATATCACCATCGGTAGAGTTGGAAGAGCCCGCCACTATATAGGTTCCATCGGCCATTTCGTGCACTGTATTAAAATTGTCCTGCCCGCTATGACCTCCGATGATACGCCGCCATTGTACATTCCCGCTGACATCACATTTCATCACGTATGCTTCTTCGTATCCCTCAGGTGTAGCATCTGGATTAACATAAAGGAACCCGGAACCCGCTATAATATACCCGCCATCTGCTGTTTGAGACATACTCCGGGTTCTTTCCACGAAATCACCGGTTACACAATTTTGCCACTGCATATTTCCGGTATTGTCGAGCTTTACCAGCCACAAGGCTTTGGTTGTTGAGGTGCAGCTCACATCGCCATTAATTGAGTTCATCGTACCTGCGAGCATATAACCACCCCCGGTAGATGGTATGACCACTGTATGAAAATCGTCTTCCGTGCCGCCGAATGCCCTTTGCCATTGCAGTGTTCCTGCTCCATCGATCCTGATCACCCAAAGATCTCCTGAGCCGTGCGTTCCACTGACGTCTCCGCCATCCTTCGTTACATAAGCACCGATAATATAGCCTCCGCCGGGCGTCGGGCGTATAGTATACCCTTCATCCCTTCCGGGTCCGCCATAGCATCGATTCCATTGCATAACCCCGTTATTGTCGATCTTCACCACCCATACATCGGAAAGACCGGGAGTAGCCCCCGGATGATAGCCAACAACGTCCATATCAGCCGAACCAGTATTCCCTATGAAAATATATCTACCATCTGTGGTTGGGATAATATTATTTGCGACTTCGTACAAAGTGCCTCCGTAATTTTTTCTCCAAAGGATGTTCCCGGAAGCATCAGTTTTCATAACAAAAGCATCACCGCTACCCGGGTTGGAGCCAGAGAAGTCTCCATCAAGTGAAGATGACACTCCACATATCACAAAGCCTCCGTCCTGAGCAAGTATTACTTCGCTGATTCCATCAAAATCCGTACCCCCGATACATTTCTGCCACTGGATAGCAGGCGGAACTTGTGCAGTGCCGGCCATGCAGCTCATTAGCAGTATGATTGACAGGAATGATCTCATGGAATAGTGCTGCTTAAAGGTAAAATAATTACCCGGAAGCTCCGGCAGCTTATTTGGCCTGTTCAGCAGTTGATTATTTCAGGTGAAACCCTTCAATGAATTTCGTATTGAAATCACCGCTGCGGAAACGCTCATCCTGCATGAGTTGCAGGTGGAAGGGTATTGTTGTCTTCACTCCTTCGATCACGTACTCGCTTAAGGCACGGTACATGGTATCGATCGCTTCCTGTCTTGTTTGTGCGACGGTGATCAGTTTCCCGATCATCGAATCGTAATAAGGAGGAATGATATAACCCGCATATACATGACTGTCTACCCGCACACCATGACCACCCGGCTGGTTCAGCGACGTGATCTTACCGGGTGAAGGACGAAAATCATTATAAGGATCTTCTGCATTGATCCGGCATTCGATGGCATGATTCTTTGGAATATAATCGGCGCCGGAGATCTTCTCTCCCATGGCGATCTTGATCTGCTCCTTGATCAGGTCGAAGTTGATCACTTCTTCCGTCACGCAATGTTCTACCTGGATCCTTGTGTTCATTTCCATGAAAAAGAAATTGCGATGCTTGTCCACGAGGAACTCGATCGTTCCTACGCTTTCGTAATTGATGGCACCGGCAGCTTTCTTTGCCGCTTCTCCCATTTTATAACGGAGCTCATCTGTCATAAAGGGCGAAGGTGATTCTTCCACCAGCTTCTGGTGACGGCGTTGAATCGAACAATCTCTTTCACTCAGGTGACAAACCGTACCGTACTGGTCGCCGGCCACCTGTATCTCTATATGACGTGGTTCTTCCACGAATTTCTCCATGTAGATGCCATCGTTCTTGAAAGAAGCGGCTGCTTCCGCTTTCGCATTATCATAGTTTTTTTCCAGCTCGCTTTCTTCCCACACGATCCGCATTCCTTTTCCACCACCACCGGCTGTTGCTTTTAAGATAACGGGATAACCCATATTCTTTGCAAGACCTTTTGCTTCATCCACACTTTGCAATAATCCTTCGCCCCCAGGTACTACCGGCACACCTGCTTTGATCATTGTTTCTTTAGCGGTGATCTTGTCTCCCATTGAATTGATCATAGAGGGAGTGGGACCGATGAATTTTATTCCATGGTCGTTGCAGATCTGTGCGAATTTTGCATTTTCCGCGAGGAAACCATAACCGGGATGTACGGCATCCGCGTTCGTAATTTCAGCGGCAGCCATGATATGTGCAACGTTCAGGTAAGAATCGGAACTCGGGGGTTTGCCGATACAAACAGCTTCATCCGCGAATTTCACGTGCAGGCTGTCACGGTCGGCAGTGGAATAGACCGCAACGGTCTTGATACCCATTTCTCTTGCAGTGCGGATGACACGGAGGGCGATCTCCCCCCTATTGGCAATCAGTATTTTTTTGAACATACAATAAATGTGAGAATGTGATGAATGTGAGAATGTGAAAATTGTGTAGACTGTGGCACTGTAAACAATGAATCATCATTTGCACATTTCCACATTTACACACTTCCACATTATTAAGCTGGTTCAACGAGGAACAACGGCTGATCATATTCAACCGGTGAAGCATCTTCCACCAATACTTTGACGATCTTTCCTTTTACTTCACTTTCGATCTCGTTAAAGAGTTTCATCGCTTCGATGATGCAAACCACTTTGCCAGGGGCCACATCGCTTCCGATATCGACCAGGTTAGGTTTATCGGGAGATGATTTGCGGTAAAATGTGCCGATCATCGGGCTCTTTATCGTAATGGTATTTGCTGCAGGGGCTTCGGCTGTTTTGGATTTTTCTGCGGCGGCACCAGCCTGGGGTGTGACAACTGCAGGTTGAGGGGTAGCATAGACAGGTGCCTGCTGAGCAGGGCCGGAAGACAGTACCTGGGTAACATGTTCTTCCTTTTGCCTTATCGTTACCCTGAAATCTTTTTGCTCGATGGTTAACTCACCAATATTCGACTTGTTGATCATCTTGATCAACTCCTGAATTTGTTTAAAGTCCATGTTTTTCAATTTAGTAGACCGTTTTGGTTTTAGAGAAGAGCCTGCCTGCCGGCAGGGAGGGCTAAGGTAATGAAATCAGGATGAGAAAGTCAATGATTTTTTGATGTTTTTGGGCAAAAACAGGGCTAAATCAAGGAAAAATGGCCAGAAATCGGGTGATTTTGGCCATTTTCTATAAATGATAGATATTACTCTTTTACTCTTTCAACGTATTCGCCCGTCTTGGTATTGATGCGGATCAGTTCTCCTTCGTTTACAAACAAAGGAACACCAAGGGTTGCACCCGTTTCAAGTGTCGCGGGTTTCAATGTACGGGTAGCCGTATCACCGCGAAGCCCGGGCTCGGTATAAGTTACCTGGAGTACGATCTTATCGGGAAGTTCAGCTGCCAGTATCTGGTCATTATCGGTATTGATCATAACACCCACTTCCTGTCCTTCTTTCAGGTATTGCGGGGCATCGATAGCCGTTTCCTGTAAAGCGATCTGCTCAAAGGTTTCGTTATCCATAAAATTGTAGCCGGTATCATCTTTATAGAGGAACTGGTAATAACGTCTTTCTACCCGTACAGGGTAGATCGTATCGCCTGAGTTCCAGGTTTTTTCAATGGAGCGGTTATTATCCACTCCTTTCAGTTTCGCCCACACTTTCGCTGCGGCACGGGCTGTTTTGTTCTCCCCGAATTCCACTACGGTATAAAGGCTGCCTTCGTGGTTCAATATCATGCCCCTGCTGATATCTGATGTATTTGCCATAAAAAATAGAAATTACTGATTAAAAAGATCCAATTCCCAATCGGGCGGCAAAGATAAGGCAGCGGGGATTGCCGGCAAAAGGAAACTAATGCATCAAAATTACGTTCGCAACAGTCTTTATATCTCTGATCTTCCACCATGCTCATTAATAGCTCAATTTTGCTGAAGGGCCTTGTATTACTATTCTTATTATAATGAATAGTACGACCGGTCATGCACAATTGCAGGTGACAGAGAACAACAGCGCCCAGCAACTTGCACAGCGACTGGCTGGTGAAGGCGTGATACGGATAAAAGTATATAAGGGTCCTGATATCTATGTTCCTTCAGGTTTCACCCCCAATAATGACGGTTTGAACGATAGGCTGACACCCGTAGCAGTCGGTATCAAAGAATTTAAGTTCTTCCGTGTGTTTAATCGTTGGGGACAATTGGTTTTCGCCACTGCCGATTCCCAAAAGGGATGGGACGGTAAAATAAAAGGAGCTGAACTGAGCACCGGCAGTTTTGTGTGGATGGCGGAAGGCATTGATTACAAGGGGAATTCTGTTAGGCGTAAAGGGGTTGTTACGATCATCCGTTAAAGCCGTTCTCTACCAACTATTTTATTCCCCTTTAGTATTTCTGCAGCAGCCTTTAGTGGTCGGTTTACGATAGCTTAAATCCTGGAAATAATATTTATATTCGCTAACTCAAGGCCCATTTTGATGAAGCCATCCCTGACTAAGCTATTCATAACGGTTCTGTTATTTTGCGGAAGCTATACTGCCTCCGCACAGCTGGTCGTGAACACCGCCGGTAATGCACTTGCGCTTGCTCAAAAATTAGTAGGAGATGGCGTAACGATCAGCAATATAAGTTTTACGGGCAGGGTGGAAATGGCGGGTTTCTTTCAGAATACCGGGGGAACCAATATTGTTATCGACAGCGGCATCGTATTAACCAGTGGCCGGGCCAAGACAACAGGAGCCGGCCGGGGTGTTGATGGGAATGGCACAACCCCTGCATCAAGTGCTTTGTCGGATAACTCGTGGAGTCTGCCCGGTGATGCCAACCTTGCCACGGCGATCGGCACTCCCCTGAACGAACTCGAAGATGCCTGTGTACTGGAATTTGATTTTGTACCACTGGGAGACAGTATCAAGTTCAGGTACGTGTTCAGCTCCGAAGAATACACACCTTCATTTGTCTGCAGCTTCAATGATGCCTTTGCATTCTTTATTTCAGGACCGGGTATAACCGGTCTGAAAAATATTGCCCTGGTTCCCGGTACCTCTATTCCTGTTTCGATCTTCAACGTAAATAATGTACCCGGAGGCGCCTGCCCGAACAATATGCTGTATTATGTCGACAACAAAACCAATGTTTTCTTTACTCATGACGGCCATACCACGGTACTGACAGCCAAAGAACAGGTGCAACCCTGCCAGACCTATCATTTGAAAATAGTGATCTCGGATGTGGGTGACGATCTTTATGACAGCGGTGTCTTCCTGGAAGCAAAGAGCCTGACCTCAGCTGCGATCGGCATGACCAATCTTACGCAGGTAGACCCGGTAACAGGTCTGAGTTATCTTGTAGAAGGATGCGCAACAGGCGCTTTCAATGTAAGACGCCCGAGAAAAGACCCCTTTCCTTTGGTGGTTAATTTTTCATTCGGAGGTACGGCTGTCAATGGTGTGGATTACCAGCCGATGCCCACTTCTGTTGTCATACCTGCGAACGACAGTTTCGTAACAGTGAACGTCGTTCCTTTAATGGATGGTGTTCCCGAAGGGATCGAGGAAATAAAAATATATGCGCTGGCAGGTTGTGCAACTGCTGCTGTGCCTACCGACAGTACGATCATCCAGATAAGGGATTATGATATTCTTACACTCACTCCGGATACTGCTGTGATCTGCAAGAACAGTTCGATCCAGTTGATAGCCACTACCGGTTATACGACATATCAATGGTTACCGGATCCTACGCTCAGCGATATCAATATTCGGGACCCGCTGGCCACTCCTGTCAGCAGCGGAACTACCTACATATGTACAGCAAACATAGGCACCTGCAATGCCCGTGATTCTGTTTTCCTGCTATGGAAAGACCTTGAATTTCTTTCCAGGACAGATGTGAACTGCCGTAATGGAAACAATGGCCAGATCAAAGTAAGCGGCGGACCCGAATGGGCTGCGCCCCGTGAATTTTCACTGGATGGTGTGAACTGGCAACCCGACAGCACTTTCAACAATCTTGCAACGGGAACCTATTGGGTAAAAATAAGAGATGGCGCCTGTGTGGACAGTGTACAGGTAACGATCGCCCAGGCATTCCCCGACCTGCTGATCACTGGCATTTCAACCACCCCGGCAAGTTGTTCGGGCAATCCTGATGGTACGATTACGGTGAGCGGCAGTGGCGGTAACAGTATTTATTCTTTTTCTGCCGACGGAACAAATTTCCAATCTGATAATATATTTAATGTATTGGCCGGCAGCTATACGATCACGATCAAAGATGGCAATGGCTGTCTTGTTTCGCAGAATGTGGATGTATTGCTGAATAATACTGTGACCGTTGATGCAGGTTTGGACCAAACGATCTGCGAAGGCACAGGTTATATGATACCTGCGATTTCCAATGCCACGGGTTTTTCATGGTCACCTGCTGCCAGCCTGGACAATAGTACGCTACTCACGCCGACCGCTTCACCCGCTATTACCACTAAATATTACCTGACTGCAACAACAGGTATTTGTTCAAAGCTTGATTCGATGATGGTGTTTGTAAGGCCGGCACCAATTGCAGATGCCGGTATCGACGCGGATATCTGTTACGGAAAGATATTCCCGTTGCATGGGTCAGGTGGTGTGAGTTTTGAATGGTTGCCTTCCACTTATTTTGTTTCTGCCACGAACGTGAAAGATCCTGATGTAAAAGCTACCAACGATATTTCTTATTCATTGATGGTAACGGATATATTCAATTGCCGTTCACTTGTTGCGGATATCGTAAAAGTCAATGTAACACCGGCCGTACGCCTTTTTGCAGGAAATGATACCATTGCAGCGATGAACCAGCCGCTTCAGCTGAATGTACGGGAGATGAGTCTCGCAGGTGTTACCAATTATTCCTGGACACCGGCCACCAGCCTGGTTGGCGCGAACTCCGCATCACCTATCGCTACACTGACAAGCGATCAGCGCTTCTTGGTAATTGGAACCACTCCCGAAGGTTGCCAGGGTATGGATGATGTCCTGGTAAAAGTGTATAAAGGACCGGATATCTATGTTCCATCCGGCTTCACTCCTAATAATGACGGCCTGAATGATTTCCTGGCACCTGTACCTGTTGGTATAAAAGAGTTCCGCTTCTTCCGTGTCTTTAATCGCTGGGGCCAGCTTATTTATTTCACACAGGATCCGAAACGCGGGTGGGATGGAAAGTTCAGGGGCACTGAGCAGACTACCGGAACCTTTGTATGGATGGCGGAAGCTATTGATTACAAAGGCAACCTTGTGACCCGCAAAGGCGTCGTTACGATCATACGCTAAATGGATGCCCGAATGAAAAAATTATTTCTCCCGATCCTCTCCCTGCTCCTGGTCACGACAGTCTTTAGCCAGAACGATTCATTGCAGCCACCGTATAAACGTTTTCCTTCCTTCCCCCCGGTGAAATTGCTATTACCCGACAGTGTTCATTATTTTTCCAGACAGGACCTCGATAAAAAGAAAGCGGTGATGCTGATGATCTTTAACCCGCAGTGCGACCATTGCAAGCATGAAACGGAAGAACTGGTAAAGAATATCGATGAGTTCAAAGACATCCAGGTCGTCATGACCACTTCCATGCCATTTGATTCGATGCTCAGTTTCAGGGAACGATACAAGCTGGCTGAGTATAAGAATATCGTGGTGGCCCAGGATATCAATTATTTTTTGCCCAGCTATTATATGCTGCATAACCTGCCTTTCCTTGCTTTTTATAATAAAAAGAAAGAACTGATCTCGGTTTTTGAAGGCTCTTTGCCCATTAAAGCCATCCTGGAAGTATATAAGGATTGATCTTAACGCTGACGTCCCGCTCTACTTCTCCCTCGGAAGGAGGTAGAAAATTCAATGGGTCATTGCAGTATCGGATCATCGTCAAACAACTTTCTCATTTTTCATTCCTTATTTCTTATTTCTTATTTCTTATTTCCTGACCTCCCCTACCTTTGCGGCAAATAATCAATTATGAAAATAACTGTAGTGGGTGCCGGTGCCGTTGGAGCAACCTGTGCCGATAATATTGCCCGCAAAGAACTGGCTACGGAACTGGTCCTGCTCGATATCAAAGAAGGTCTTGCCGAAGGTAAAGCACAGGATATGATGCAAACAGCTACCCTGCTTGGTTTCGATACCAGGATCACAGGGTCCACCAACGACTATTCAAAGACCGCGGATAGTGAAGTAGTGGTGATCACTTCCGGCATTCCCCGTAAACCCGGGATGACAAGAGAAGAACTGATCGGCACCAATGCCGGTATTGTAAAAACAGTAACGGAAAATATTTTAAAACATTCACCCAATGCGATCATCATTGTGATCAGCAACCCGATGGATACGATGACCTACCTGGCGCTGACCGCAACCGGTGTCCCAAAAAACAGGATCATCGGTATGGGTGGCACACTCGATAGCAGCCGTTTCAAATACCAATTGAGCCAGCACCTGGGTTGCAGCCCCGCTGATCTGAATGCAGTGGTGGTTGGCGGACATGGCGATACGACCATGATCCCGCTGATCCGTCTGGCTACCTGGAACAGCGCCCCGGTTTCTAATTTCTTATCTGCTGAACAACAAGAGAAGATCGTAAAAGATACAATGGTGGGTGGTGCTACGCTGACCGCATTGATCGGTACCTCTGCCTGGTATGCCCCTGGTGCTGCCGGCGCTGCATTGGTAGAAGCGATCGTAAGAGATGAAAAGAAATTATTTACCTGCTGTGTAAGCCTCGATGGGGAATACGGTCAGAAAGATATTTGCCTCGGTGTACCCGTTATTATTGGGAAGGATGGCTGGGAAAAGATCCTGGACTTCAAACTGAATGAAAGCGAACAGGCTGCGTTCAATAAAAGTGCGGATGCAGTGAGGAGTATGAATGATGTGCTGAAGACATTGTAGAATTTCCTTATCACATTATATAAAAAGCTGTCCGGGTACCGGGCAGCTTTTTATATGAAAGGATCCTGCCTCTACTTTTTCGTTTGATGGCCACCGCTTTACTCGATCTTCCCAAAAACAACTTTTCCACGGGCTATATTCAACGGAGCCTGTGGTGCACCGAAAGCAAAGCGGTTGTTATCGATGGCGACATTCATCAAATTGCCTTCGTTCGGACCAACGGCCGGGTCAATAAAATCTTCGTGCAATTGCCATAGCCCGGAGATATTCCTATAGATAAAGAGCTTCCCTTCATAGCTAAAAATATTCTCCGACATAGCCGGCGCCACCACTATAAAATAATCACCCGATATCGCTACGCTCATGCCGGAATTAGCCGCCCCATTACCGGTCGTAAAGGAAGGTGGTTGGATCCGCTGGTGATAAAACCATCCAAAGCCTATATAATGATACACATAGGCTGCGCCCATTTGATCGCTGATCCCGGAAAATGGCTCACCTATCACACAATAGGTTGCGGAGACAGAAACACTGGTGCCAAATCTGTCGCCTGCTGTTGGCGAGTTGGGGTTCGTGATCTTTAGCTGGAATACCCAATTCGTACCATTGAAAAAATATTGATGGACCGAACCCTGGTCAGCATTTGGAGTTACATCATCAAAAGGAGCGCCCACAAAAGCATAAATACCATCGACTGTAACATCCAATCCGAAATTATCAGTTACCGCGCCATCTGCAGCTGTCAAACGGTCCTGGAAAACCCATGTTGTTCCATTGTAACCATATACATCAGCAGATCCCTGCGCATTGTTCCCTCCAATATCATCATAGGGAGACCCGATAATAACAGAATTTCCTTTCATACAAACACTATACCCGAACTGGTCGCCTGGTCCCCCGCTGAGATGATCGATCTTTTGAACCTGGTTCCATGTTGTTCCGTTGTAGAAAAAAATATAGACTGAACCCTGGTCAACATTAGCGCCGTTGTCATCCTTCGAGGCACCTACCACAACAAAATTCCCTGAGACAGATACATCATTGCCAAACCCGTCATTGGCTGCTCCGTCACTTGCCGTCAACTTTTGCTGCTGCACCCAGTTCACCCCGTCAAAGAAAAAGATATAGGCTGAACCCTGGTTGGCAAAAAAACCGTTCTGGTCGCCCGGCGCACCAATAATGGCGAAATTGCCGGAGATGGCAACACTCCGGCCAAAGATATCACCGGCCGAACCATCTGTCGCTACCACCGGGTTAAAAGCGGAAATATTCTGTACACTGCAATCTCCCCAACCGCCAAATCCTACACTGCCCTGGTTGGAAGCAGTGGAATTCTGCCAGCTACCATTGCCTGTCGCATCACTGGTGAGTACTTTGCCGGTACCTGCATTGGGTGCAAGCTGAATGGCATTGGACTTTATGGTGTCGGTCCGGGTATTGCCATTTACCTGTAGTTTTTCGGTGGGAGAACTGGTTCCGATCCCAACATTTTGCGCAGCACAAACCATGTTCATAAAAATGGTTCCCGCTGTAACAATCAATACTTTTCTCATAATAGCAGGTGTAATTGTAAAAAATGATAAATTCAACGGTTACTTTCTCATAACCGTTCTGTTAACGATCAATAAATAGGTTCGATAGTAAAGTACAGGTTGATGATACTTCCCTCGTGTGTACACCGGATCTTATAGGATCCCTGTGGCGCATCGCTGATTTTCACGGTAAACGTTCCCCCGCAACCAAATACATCATTAGCCGAGAGGCCGTCCCATTCGGTTACATAGGATGTAATGACCAGTTTACCGTTATAATCATCATTGGGGAAAGCAAAAGTGACTGTAGGTTTGTTGCTGCCGAAAACATCGCCTATTTGCTGCGATTCATGAAGCGTTTTAGGATTCTCATTTGAGCCAAAAGTGAATGTAACCGGTGACGGTAAGCCCTGTGCCTGGTCCATCGTATAAAAAGCCAGTGTCACTTTATTATCCATATCAGCGATACCTTTTCTGTTCTTGTCGTACGCTCTCACCTTTACTTTGGCAATCACATCCTCAGTACCACCGCCGCCGCCATCGTCCGCTTTTTCTACCTGCACGCCTGTCCAGGTTACCCGGAACTTACTTGTCTTGGGAATGCATTTACGGCTGGTATATTGCGATGTCAGTTGCATCAGCACCAGTTCATCATCAATCGTCTTGAGTTTGAAGGAAAGCGGTTGATAGTTATTATCGGCAGAAGTAAGATAGTTTTTGATCGCTTTTTTAATGGCATCAACTTCCATACCTGCAAAGTTGCCACCCGATTGTACACCACCGATCGTGAACAAACGCACTGTCGTTTGCTTTAACGCACTTTGCTTCTTGAAATCTGCGGTCGCGGTGGCGCTGAACAAGCCGTAGTCTGCCTTGCCCTCAGCGAATACCCCGATCTTTTCCAGGTCTTCATTGGATTCCACGATGGCAAGCAGGCGTTTTCCGTAGGTTACCGATTTTATATAGACCCAGTTCGGATCGATATCACCGGGCTCGATCGGTTTGGCTGCCGTACCACCTTCTGTTGTCAGGTAAAAAACATTATCCGCATTTATATCCAATGCTGTCCCGATAGAATAGTACGGCGCAGTATAATCGACAAGGTATTTATACGATTTTTGACTGCTTTCAAAATTACAGTTCATCTTTGCCGATATGCCCATATAAGAACCGGCCGCCGCCGTATTCACAATAAGATCTTCCTGGGATAATATTTCCTGTCCAAAGAACGACTCGGAAATAACACCACAGGTCTTTCCTTTTAATTGTTCCCTCATTTGATTGACAGCGGATGCAATATTCTGCTCGGTTGGGTTGGTGATGTTCTTTTCAGCATAGCAGTTCCCGTCAACGGTCAGTTTAAATGGCTTGCGGGTATACTGGGATATTTTCTGGTAAGTACCGGAATGAAAAGCCTCGGGGCTGAAGATAAGGCCGGGATAGATCTCTCCGCCCAACGGCGACAGTGCGATATTATCGGTACTGTTGGTCTGGTCAACATATTCCGTCTTGCAGATCCAACCCTCTTCCTCTTTACTCCCTTTATTCGTAGTATTTTTTTTGTCCATACCCGAATTAGAAGCTCTTTTTAATGTCAGTTCGATATTCGATTTCTTATTCACTTTCGTATCGGTCATTACCCCCCGGTTAAGGATCATCTTTTTTTTGGCGATAAGGTTCTTTTGCAGTGCGGGGCTTATTTTTTGTGAGATGATCACCTGGGCTTCGGTGAAAAAGCAACACAAACAAAGCAGCAGCGTAGTGACGATGATATTTTTTTTCATAACAGAAGGTTTTAGAGTTAAAAGCTCCGTATCGCACGGACAAATAATGTTTGGTTCTTATTGGCTCCCCGTTTTGCCCGGTTCATATAAAGGTTTTAATTGTTCCGGTAAAATTGGAGATTGCGCCGGAACGGTACAATACCGTGATGATGTGTCACCTGATTGAGGGATGAAAAGTCCGGAGTCCGAAGTCAGAAGAAGGAATCCGGAGCCTGGGCTTACACTATCTTCTCATTGATAGCTTTGCTTACCGCTTCAATCTGGGAGCGGACATGCAGTTTATCGTAGATGCGCTTGATATGCGTGCGAACCGTATCGATACTGATACCCAGGTCGGCTGCTATCATTTTAAAACTATTGCCGCGGGAAAGAAGCTGCAGTGTTTCTTTTTCCCGTATCGTAAGCTGGTAATCATTTCCCGGCACGGTAGCCCCGGGTTGCTGCATATTGCTGATGACCATCCGTGCAATAGTGGGGCTCATCGGCGCACCCCCGTCCAGTACTTCCCGTATAGCATGAATGAGCTTATCGGATACATACTTTTTCAGGAGATAGCCATTGGCACCCGCATACATCGCTTCGAACACATGCGTATTGTCATCAAATACGGTCAGCATGATGATCTGTACATTCGTATCGAACTCTCTGATCTTTTTCACCGCTTCAATCCCATTGATACCGGGCATATCGATATCCATCAGGATCACATCCGGTTTGTGTTCCTTTACCCGGAGCGCTACTTCGGTACAATCGGGAAAACTTGCCGTCACCTGATAATCTCCTGCCAATGACAGCAAACTGCGGAGGCTCTCCCGTAGGTTAGCATTATCTTCATATATAATAATATTTACCGGCATATTTGTTCGTTTTTAGGTGGTGACCGGAACTGCAACCTAGTTTTATTTTCCCAGCCCTGCCATACCTTAATCATGTGAGGGATAATCCCAGTTCAATAACCGTCCCTTTTTCTTTTCCTGATAGTATGTCCAGCGTTGCTCCCATTTCCGTGGCGCGGCTTTGCATATTCTTCAATCCGTTCCCCGGGTTTATCACGTTTACATCAAATCCTTTACCGTTATCCATGATCGTCATTGTAAGACGCTCGCTTGTTTTTTGCAACCGTATCCCGGCTTCGGTTGCCCCGCTGTATTTTACAATATTATTCACAGCTTCCTTGAATATCATATAAATATCCTTGCGCTGTTCAAGGTTCAGTTGCACCTGTTCCAGTATCCCTTCTTCTGCAAAATGATAATTGATACGGGCCGGCTCGAGTATCTCTGCCGCGAATTCCTTCATGCGCAATATCACTTTCCCAAAATTATCGTTTACAGGGTTGATCACCCAGACCATATCGCTCATACTTTCCATCATGCGGCCGGAATGGTCTTTTATTTTCTGGAAGGACTGTTTTATTTTTTCTTCCTCTTTGATCTCCTCCATCGCCACTTTGCTGATGATGTTGATGCTGGTAAGCGTGGAGCCCATTTCATCATGCAGGTCCCTTGCGATCTTTGCCCTTAACCGTTCCTCTGCCAGGTGCTTGGTGATCCTTTCCGAACAGATGGCAGCGATCTTTTTAAGGATACGCAAATGATAACGGGTATAAAAATTCTTCTGCGCATGTTCCGAATCTATCACGGCAAAGACCTTTCCATCCACCAGCACGGGAACGGATATCTCTGATAAACGTTTCTCATCATCGACAATATACCGCGGATCTTTTGACGTATCACCGACGAGCATCGCTTTGCCTGTTGCTGCGACGTTTCCGACTATGCCTTTACCCACCGGTATCTCGATCACATTGACGATCTCCCGCCGGTAAGGATTCTTGGGGCCATATGCCGCTTTCTGGATAAATACATCACGGCTCTCATTTCGCTGGTAGATCACACAATCGGTAAAACCCAGTTTTTCAATACAG
The DNA here is from genome assembly GCA_036009775.1 of Chitinophagaceae bacterium. GTDB lineage: Bacteria > Bacteroidota > Bacteroidia > Chitinophagales > Chitinophagaceae > JJ008. Next base: position 450 of record DASYLC010000360.1, on the reverse strand, counting down.
TTCCTGGCCGTATCCCAGAAAATATCATCGGTGGTATTCTGGCCATATAAAGAAGTTGCAAATGAATTGATCATCCGTTCCATCTTCAGCTTCTGCCACAATGAATAGATCACCCATCCCAGTATGGCACCCGCCAGCAATGCCACTATTAATATGAACAAGCCTGTCCTCCAGAAAGGAGGAACGATCCTGAAGGGGAAACCCGAAACCTCACCCGTAATATGCCCGTCGCTGGTCTTTGCCCGTGCATGAAAAAGAAAATTACCGGGGGGAAGGTTTTGATAAACAGCGGTAAAATTTTTCCCGGCATTCACCCAATCCTGGTCATACCCTTCCAGTTTATACTCATAATGAATGCCGGGTACGACTCCATAATACAGTCCTGCAAAATCAAAAGAAATGGCATTGGAGCGGAACGGAAGTTTATGGGTTGAATCCGTATTTGCTTCT
>DASYLC010000359.1:0-3205 GCA_036009775.1 Chitinophagaceae bacterium | reverse complement strand
TATACATTTAAAACAGATTATACGCACCCGATCAAGGGAGGCCGTTTCGAAGCAGGATTGAAATTCAGTTTTGTAAAGAATGACAATGGGGTTGCGTACGAGAATTATAGAAATGGTAAATGGGAACCGGACCTGATCCGTTCCAACCATTTTATCTATGACGAAAATATCAATGCCGCCTATGTCAATTACAGCAAGCAATTAAAGAAATGGTCGTTCCAGGCAGGGCTAAGGCTTGAGAACAGCAATGCGACCGGTAACCAGTTGGGGAACCAGGTGGTCGCCGGAAGTAAATTCAAAAGAGATACTACGAACCTTTTTCCTACTGCCTTTGTCAGTTATGCTGTAAACGATAAAAATAACCTGACCGTTACCTATGGCCGTCGTATCAACCGGCCGAATTACCAGGACCTGAATCCTTTTACGTATTTCCTGGATTCCTTATCGTATCGCCAGGGGAATATATATCTGCGCCCGCAGTACACGCATAACATTGAATTATCACATTCCTTTAAAAGTAAATTCATCACGACCCTGAACTTCAGCGCCACGGATGACGTTATCGCACAGATCAATAAAGTGGATCCCAATAACCCATCCAGTAAGATCAGGTTTCTTACCGTGGATAATGTAGCCAAGTTCCGCAATATCGGGATCTCGGTCACCACACCGGTGGTGTTTGCGAAATGGTGGAATACGAACATCTTCACCAATGTGTTCAATAACCATTATGAAGGAAAATATGATACCACCACTGTGAATGTTTCCTTTACTTCCTTTATGATCAATATCACCAATAATTTAAATTTTGGAAAAGGGTTTAGCGGTGAGATAAGCGGGTTCTATCGTCATAAAGGCATCAGTAACCTGACAAAGATGGAACCGATCTACCAGATCAGTTTTGGTCTGCAAAAACAGGTGCTCAAAGGAAAAGGAACGGTCCGTTTGAATATCCGTGATCCCTTTGCATGGCAGCAATTCAGTGGTGAGACCAAATACGGAAGGATCGATGGCGAGTTCCTGTCACGCCCGGATGTCCGCCAGGCAACAGCCACATTTACGTATCGTTTTGGTAAATCAACACAACAGAACCAGCCCCGCCGCCGTAACAGTGCATCGCAGGATGAGCAGAACAGGGCAGGGCAGCAGGGAGGCCAGTAAGCCTTATGGCTATAAAAAATAATTAAACGTACAGTTTTCTCATGTACAGTTGGTATGTGAGACGTCCCCCTTTTCTAAGGGGGACTTTCTATTTGCGTCTGACCGCTCCTGAAGTATCTCTGCTTTAAGGAAAATCGAGTAGCGGGTCTGACGCTTTTTCTTGCATATTGTTGCTTTTAAACAAACCTGCATTATGAAAATCGGTAGTGTGCTATTTTGAAAACCCTGAACCTTAAAGGGCATAGTACACAGAGAAAAAACATAGAATACTATGTGAAACCTATGTACCTATGTTCCTACTGTGGTTCAAATAGTTTCAAACTGGGATACTTTTTGAAAATCTCCGCCAGAAGCATTATTAAAAACAATCTTACATTTGAACTATCAAACACTAACCAAAACCATCAACTATGCCTTCTTTTGATATCGTCAGTAAAGTGGAAGCACAAGCATTGGAAAATGCCGTCAATGTGACTACCAAAGAGATCACCAATCGTTTTGATTTTAAAGGATCGCATGTGGTGATCAACCTGGATAAAAAAGAGTTCCTGGTCAAGCTGGAAACAGATGATGACATGAAGATGCGGCAGCTGATCGATGTACTGATCAGCCGTGCGCATAAACAGGGGATCGCTCCCGAAGCATTTGACGCTTCCAAAGAAGGGGGGCAAAGCGGAAAGGTCTGGAAGAAAGAAGTGAAAGTAAAGAACGGGCTGGCCCAGGAAGACGCCAAGAAGGTCGTAAAGCTGATCAAAGATTCGGGCCTGAAGGTGCAGGTTTCCATCAATGATGATCTTGTAAGGGTGACCGGGAAAAAGATCGATGATCTCCAGGAAGTGATCCAATTATGCCGGAACGGGAACCTGGGCCTTCCTTTACAGTATATAAATATGAGGGATTAAGAAGAGAATTTTGAAATTGGAAAATTTTGAAATTTTTCTTTGTGCCGAAACTCCTGTCTCTTGCAGGGATGCAGATGTTGGCGCGAATTTTACACTCCAAAGAGATTTTCCAATTCCAAGATCAGGCAACTAGTTTTCCCGGCAAATTTGTTCATAACCCCAGCACATACTGGCTTTCCCCTGTGCATAACCCCGGCATTTCCACTAAAAAAAGTGAATAACCTGGTGGAAAAGCGGTGCATATCAAACAGCCCAAAAATTTGGAAAAGGGTATTTCAATAAAGTATATTTGGTATACAACTGCACGAAGTTTTAGCAATAAAACGGAATGCATGGAGAGAAAGAAGCCCCTCAAAAGGCGGACATCACTCCCGAAAGCATCGGGTAAGCAAAAAGAAGGCGCAAGCCGGAAAATAGCTCACTTGGTGCTTTCATCTTTTAAAGCCTCCCTGCCCTCCGAGAAGTATTGATTGATAGCTTCGTTACCAATTTTTTGCCACAGATAAAATACAAGTAACCGGGGTGTATTTGAGATAAGTTCTAGCTGTTAAGACCTCCAAATCTGTGTCCATCTGCGTTTATCTGTGGCTAAAGATATTTTCTTCAATATTTGGCTATAAAGCATTCCCGGCCTATCTTTGCCGCCCAAAAATTAATCTTTTTACCTGTACGGCAAAATCCGTGCAGCCTTCAAAATCATCGAGTTATGAAAAAAGGAATCCATCCCGATAGTTATCGGTTAGTCGTTTTTAAAGACATGAGTAATGGTCATTCATTCCTGAGCAAGTCTACTGCTGCTGCAAGAGAGACGGTAAAATGGGAAGATGGCAATGAGTATCCCCTGGTAAAACTGGAGATCTCCAATACGTCCCATCCTTTCTTTACCGGTAAGAACATGCTGGTAGATACAGCGGGTCGTATAGACAAATTCAAGAAGAAATACGCAAAAAAAGCAGAATAACATTAAATTGTGACACTACTCGACTCCGGTCTACCCGGAAGAGAGTTTTGTTTTTCATGGCTATACTTTAGACCTCCCGATTCTTCGGGAGGTTGTTTATTTTTACAGCTACTCGTTTTATGAACAAGATCATCTTTACCGAAGAATTTTGCCAGCCGGAGCAGCTGCACCCTTTCACCCT
>DASYLC010000358.1:0-7104 GCA_036009775.1 Chitinophagaceae bacterium | reverse complement strand
GAAATTATCGATGAATAAAAAAGACCGGTTATTTGCTGATTCCCTCCGTACAATGCTGGCTGCTGGTCTTATGGATGATGCAGGGAAGTTTCTCAGTAAGGAGATCGAAGCCTATACACGATCCGGTTTTTCCCGCCACCTCGACCAGCGGAAAATGCTGTACCTGGATCTTTATTCAGGCAGACCACAGCTGGCCGTGAACGATAATTATTTCAGGATCGAACCGCCACCGCATTTGCAACAATCATGGACAGGAAATATATTCAGCGATACCACTCATTATACAGTCAGTCTCTGGACATCAAATACCGGCCGGCTGATCAGTAAGCAGGTCAGTAGTTATACAGATGAACCTAAGGCTATGCTTACGGAAGATCTGCAGCTTATATTCAGAAGGAGATACGATGAGAATATGTACGGAGAACTTTGCCTGGTCAATATTTCCGGTGGAGAATTGAAAATACGAACCGGCGATGCTTTTACGGACTTTCCAAAAAATGATACGGTCTCCCTTCGTAACCCAGGCAAAGCATTTATCACAGGTACAAACGGCCGGGAACAGTTGCTCGTGGTGCAACCCGAGGCATTCATGAGGAATTTCTATGTGAACGGGAATCGTTTTTATGTGTACCCGATGGGGAGCGATTTTATCTGGGCAAGAAATTTTGCTGAAAGCATTTCATCGGAATATACGGCCAAAGGGCAGGCTGATAAAAATGCGTTTGTATCACTGGATGCCGGGATAATGGATTCGTTATCCGTAAAGATCCGGTCGATGATGACCAGCGATACGGCTTATCATACAGGAGCAGAATATGGTATCTGTATTGCTGACGGTAATGGGCGTTTGGTAGCCATGACCGATTTTATAAAAGGGATGGAACGTCCTGATCCTAATGACAAAGCCGGGTTCAACCGGGTGATCCGCGGAGAGAACGGGTGGGTGTCTCAATCCTTATTGCGGAAACAGATCGGGAATATCAATTTATTGCGCATGAACCCGGGGCCGGGTTCTACATTAAAACCCATTGTATTCACAGCGATCGCTTCGCAATTAAAAATGGATTGGGATGCTTTTGCCGCCGAAGGGTTTTCGCAGAAGCAGGAATTCTTTGGCGGGGAGAAAGTAGCGGAATATGATTTTGAAAAGAATAATGGACGGATCGCTTCCGTGGTGGATTATTTGCGTTACTCGGATAATTATTATCATAGTAATTTATTATTGCTCGGTTCTTATTCGAAGCAAAGCCTGTCAACCCTGCTCACAAAATATTTTGCCACACAAAACCCCGAAGCAGGTTTCCACTGGCCTTATTTCAGTTACAATGGAAAACAATACTGGCTGAATGGATTTGAGAACTGGCCCGGGTATATCAATGGCAAGGCCAATTTCGGATCTGACAGTTCTTTTGTATCAGCGGGTCTGTTCACTAATTACGGGATCTACACCTTCCGCAACGGTCATAGTTTTGATAAGTTCAGTTCCGCGTATGATTCGCTGCTTTTCCGGGAGTCGTACCGCAAGTCCGGGTTTATCCTGCCGGAATACGCCCTCTTCGATCAGAAAGGAACGGGGATGGACAATGGCAAGCCCAATGAAGTATTCATGTCCTCTTTCCGCGGACATGTAAAAGGAAGCAGCCAGGTGATGGTGCCACCGGTCAAGATGCTGGATGCTTTTGGAAAGATGATCAGCCAGAACAGGAATTATTCCCTGACATTGAATCCCTATGCCAAAGAACCATCGTTTACCGCTTTCGCTGTTGATAATGGCGTCAACTATAACCAGTATCTTTCTCTCCTCCGGGAAAAAGTATTTGAAGGGTTGCAACAGGCATTGTTCAGCGGAACGGCGGCCCGTTTGGGTACGATGCTGAAGGATGGAACTCCTTATTATTATTACGCCAAGACCGGGACCACGGGTAATGATGAATCCAAAACAAAATCAAAATTGTTTGCTATCATCATTTCGCAGAAGGATGTGACCAGTCCTGATTTTAATTTCCGGAAAAATAAATTCTATACGATCTATTTCACTTCGCAGAACGGACCTGCGAAACAGAATGAAGAATTCCAGGCTGCTATTATCAGGTACGTGCAGCAGTCACCTGCATTTAACCGTTATATGAAAGGAAAGGATCAATAATTCTCTTCCATGGGTATTGACAAAGCATGTTCTACAGGCACCATTACACCATTCAGGGAGATCAGTTGCGGGGATTCCTTACTGATCTCTTGTTGTAATTCAGTCTCTATCTGGGTGAGATCCTTTAAGAAATTATTGACAGGCAATACCATCTTGTTGAGGTATTGAGCCGGTGAATGATAGAATGAAGAAAATTCATCCTTGATAAAGGAAACTCCGTCCTGGATAAGATTGACACCATCTTCCAGCCCCTTCTTCGCATGATCATATGACTGCTTCAGAAATGAATTAATGGTCATCTTGTTCTCATTCAGAACTTCTGGCTCTACTACACTTAACAGGGGATTCGTCTTCATATCAATTAATTTGCATAAAACCTGAAAGATTCATGCCAGAGATTTTTCAAAAAATGACAGGACAATGGCAATCTATTACAGTTACGGCAAAATGTGGAAAAATAGGAAAGAGATAAGAATAACTTAACCGGCCAGGTTAAGATATATGAAGAAATCGTAAGGTATAAAAAACTATTTCGTCCATTCCCAAAGTCCCCATTTAACAAGGTCTGGAATTTTTTCCCCAGATTGTTTCAACGTCAGTAAAATATTTCCACGGTGATGCGATTCGTGTGAAACAAAATAACCAAGCAGCGGGATTACTCCTTTCGGAAAGCCTTTTATTTTCCCTCCCTCTTCCCAACCGCGATCGAGAAGCTCAGCGATTCCTTTGGCGGAATCTTCCAGGGATTTGCACAGAAGCTTCCTGTCAAAGGGGGCTTCTTTATCCAACACTTTATATTTTTTAAAGATGTCTTTCGCGCAGATCTCCAGCCATTGCAGCCGCACGTTGTGAATATGTATCCATTGTTGGAAAATAGTTCTTCCGCCGCGGGTGCTCAATGTTTTTTGCATACCATCATCTGTTATCGCTTCGATCAGCAGTCCGTTCTTCCTGCTGTGCAAGGCCCAGGTTTCGAGAAATTGTTCTTTCATGTGTTAATTATAAAGGGCTAAAATAGAAAATCCCTCTCTTTTTTTGAAGAGAGGGATCTATGGCGGTTAAAAACAGATGCTAATTAATTATTACCCTTGTCTTTTGATTTGGTCTTTGAAGCTTTTTCAGCTTGTTTGATCTTTTCCTGGTCTTTTGTATACAGTTCAAATGCTTCAGCGCTCAGCACCTCACCTGTGATCTGTACGGTCTTGGGTTGAGTAACACCGGAGATCTGGACATACACATCTTTTGTAAAAGGAGAAGCAGCAGCAGCACTGTACTGTACTTTCAGTTTGGCGGTAGCGCCCGGCAGGATCGGGTCAACGATCTTTTCAGGAGTGGTACAACCACAGCTTGCCCAGCTGTTCTCCACTACGATGGGTTTGTCACTGATATTCTTGATCTCGAATGAATAGACAACCGGGGTTCCCACGATGATCTTTCCGAAATCATGCTTTTCTACATTGAATTTCACTACATCATCTGCTTTAACCGTAACAGGCTGTGAGGTCTGTGCGTTAACAGCAAAGCTAAATACAAGAGCAGCGGCAATAGATAACAACTTTTTCATTTGTTTATTTTTTATTTGGGTTTTGGCCCAATGGAATTCGCAAAACGGTCAGTACGGTCAGCGATAAACACCATTGTGGCTCATTTCATTGGTTTATTTTTTTAAAAGGATTGTTTTTTTAAGAAATCAACAGAAGCATTGGCAGGAGCCGAACCTTCGGGTACTTTCCATACCGTGCCTTTTATTTTGATCTGTTTGGTTTGATTGGAATTGTAGGTGATCGTGATCGGTTTTTCAAAATAACCTTCGGCGGCTGCATTGTATCCTACTTTGATCACGGCGGTGGTACCCGGTGCGATCGGTTCACGGCTCCATTCGGGAGTGGTACAGCCACAACTGGCATGTACATCATCCAGCTTGAGGGGAGTCTTGCCGGTATTCACAATTTCAAAAGAAAAATAGACCGGTTTACCCTGGGGTATCTGTGAAAAATCATGTTCGGTCTGTTTCAGCTGCAGCACATCTTCCACAGCCGTAGCAATAGTACCCTGGGCTCCGGCAAAAAAGAATGCCCCCATCAGTACCAATAGTGTCATGAATTTCTTCATAATTATCTTATTTGAGAACCCTCAAATTTAGACAAAAGATGCCAGATTACACTGATGGGTTGCAGCAGCCTGAAGGTATTTTTTCAGGCTGGAAAAGCCCGTTCCCGGTAAACGATGGGAGTGATTGCAATCTTCCTATTTTTGCTCCATGGAATCATCACCCGGGATCATGGCAGACGCCGAAAAACTCTCTTTTGACAAGTTCAGGGAAGCTGTTCTGAATGACTTCCGGGTAGCTTGTATCAGCAGGGAAACCAGTCTTTTAGGTCGCAAAGAAGTATTAGGCGGGAAGGCCAAGTTTGGCATTTTTGGGGATGGAAAGGAGGTAGCCCAGGTGGCCATGGCGAAATTTTTTCAGCCCGGGGATTTCCGCAGCGGTTATTACCGTGACCAGACCTTTATGATGGCCGCAGGTCTTGCAACCACGGAACAGATCTTTGCCCAATTATATGCAGACCCCGATCAGGGCCGTGAGCCCTTCAGTGCCGGCCGGCAAATGAATTGTCATTTTGCCACTGCTATGGTCAATGAAAAAGGCGAATGGCTGGAACTGACCGCCCTCAAGAATGTTTCCGCGGATATTGCACCCACAGCCGGGCAAATGCCAAGAGGTCTTGGCCTGGCCTATGCTTCCAAAGCATTCCGGAATATTGAACAGCTTCATTCATTCAGCCATCTTTCACACAATGGCAATGAAGTTTGTTTTGCCACTATCGGCGATGCATCCACCAGTGAAGGACATTTTTGGGAAAGTATCAATGCGGCTGGTGTATTGCAGGTGCCCCTGGCTGTTTTTGTTTGGGATGACGGTTATGGTATCTCTGTTCCAAAAAAATACCAGACCACCAAAGCATCCGTTTCGGAAGCACTGAGTGGCATGCAGAAAAAGGACGAGACAAATGGTATTCATATTTATAAAGTAAAAGGGTGGGACTATGCAGGCATGTGCGAGGCATTTGAAGAAGGTATACGCCTGGCAAGGGAAACACATACACCCGTTCTTTTCCATGTGGAAGAGATCACGCAGCCACAGGGGCATTCTACTTCGGGTAGCCATGAACGGTATAAAGATCCTGAGCGGCTGGAATGGGAACGGCAATGGGACGGCATAAAGAAAATGAAAGAATGGATAATCGAGAATGCGCTGGCAGAAGAAGAGGAGCTCAACGATATCGCTGATAAAGCAAAAGAACATGTACGGGATAGTAAAAAAGCGGCCTGGGAACAATTCATCACACCGGTAAAGAACCAGGTGGCCAGGGCTGCCGATCTCATTCATACCTTAGCGAATACATTATCACAACAAGGACCCGCATTACAGCAGATGGCGGCTGAACTTTCTTCTTTACGTGACCCTCTCCGGAGAGATGTGGTAAAGGCATTGCATACGGCCCTGCGATCGGCAGGTAATGCGGATGCGGCTTACGGGGTCCGGGACTATTATAATGACCTGCTGGCGGAGAACAGGAAACTGTATAACACGTATTTATATAATGAAGGAGAGAAAAGCGCATTGAAGGTAGCGGAAGTGAAAACTTCCTTTGCCGATGATGCACCGGTGGTGAATGGGTTTGAAGTACTGAATAAATTCTTTGATGAATTATTTACGGCGAACCCAAAAGTGATCGCATTTGGCGAGGACCTTGGTTTTATAGGCGATGTGAACCAGGGTTTCAGTGGCCTGCAACAAAAACACGGCGACCAGCGGATCTTTGATACGGGTATACGTGAACTGAGTATCATGGGACAGGGTCTGGGACTGGCCATGCGGGGATTGAGGCCAATCGCCGAGATACAATACCTCGATTATCTTTTATATGGGTTACAACCATTGAGTGATGATGTGTCCAGCCTGCACTACCGCACAGCCGGTCAGCAATCCTGTCCGCTGATCGTTCGTACCAGAGGTCACCGGCTGGAAGGGATCTGGCATAGCGGCTCTCCTATGGGAATGGTGATCAATGCGCTGAGAGGAATGTATATCTGTGTACCCAGGAATATGACACAGGCTGTGGGTATGTACAATACTTTATTGCAAAGTAATGACCCCGGGCTGGTGATCGAATGTTTGAACGGCTATCGCCTGAAAGAAAAATTACCTTCCAACCTGCTGGAGTACACTGTTCCCTTTGGTGTACCGGAAACGATCAAAGAAGGAACGGATATCACGATTGTTTCTTATGGTTCTACGTTGCGTATCGTACAGGATGCTGTTACGATACTTGAAGCACAGGGAACCAGTTGCGAGATCATCGATGTGCAAACCCTTGTTCCTTTTGATATTCATCATAAGATACTGGACTCACTCAAAAAGACCAACCGTATTGTTTTCGTGGATGAAGATGTACCCGGAGGCGCGGCTGCCTATATGTTCAATAAAGTGATGGAAGAGCAGGGCGGATATAAATGGCTGGATGTGGCTCCCCGGACGATCACGGCCAAAGCCCACCGGCCGGCTTACGGCAGCGACGGTGATTATTTCAGTAAACCCAATGCGGAAGAAATTGAAACAGTGATAAGGGAGATGATGGCGGAGTGAACCAACGGGCAATGGACAATAGGCAATAGGCAATAGACAATGGACAATAGAGAACTATAAAAATTAGCAGCACTTAATATGGCTGCTGTATAAATTGTCAGGTTATTGAATCATCTGATAAATAATCCGGAGAAATACTTGAAGCTTATCCCGGAAGTGAAAGCCTTGTCTATTGCCAATTGCCTTTTTTCGTGTACCTTATTGCTGAATTTTTTTTCTTCACACTACAAAATATTTTTTATGCCAATTGTAAAAGTCATCGAGGTCATTGCTTCCTCCGATAAAAGTTTTGACGATGCCGTCAAAC
>DASYLC010000357.1:0-23523 GCA_036009775.1 Chitinophagaceae bacterium | reverse complement strand
CTGATCGGCATTACCTCTTTTTCCCAACCCGGTAAAGAAAAGATCCCCATCCTCATCCGCTGCGATGATATCGGCATGTGCCACGCCGTAAATGAAGCTGCGAAAAAAGTACTGGACACCGGCATCCCTGTTTCCATGTCGGTGATGGTACCCTGCCCCTGGTTTCCGGAAGCAGTGGAAATGCTCAAACAATATCCCAATGTTTCTATAGGTATACATCTCACCCTGAATTCTGAATGGAAACAATACCGCTGGGGACCTGTCACTGGTGCCGCAGTTGTTCCCTCCCTGGTGGATTCGGTCGGGAATTTTTTCCCTTCCAGAACGCTCTTGTTTGCGAACAACCCAAAACTTTCCGAGATGGAAACAGAACTCCGGGCACAGATCGATAAGGCCATCGCATCAGGATTAAAGATCGATTATCTCGATCACCATATGAGCGCGGCGGTACAAACACCGGAGACAAGGGCCATCGTTGAAAAACTTGCCGCAGAATATAAACTCGGTATATCACGGTATTATAATGAACTCGCGGCCGAAGGCTGGTACTTTACTCCTCCGGCCGATAAAAAAGATTCGATGCTGGTCAGGTTAAAAAACCTTCAACCCGGCCGCACCAACCTGTTTGTTATCCATGTTGGCCTGGAAACAGCAGAGATGAATGCGATGGAAGATGCGAATCTTTTTGGTCCTAAAGAAATGAGCAAACACCGGCAGGGAGAATTGAACGGACTGATCTCTCCGCAGTTCCAGCAATTACTACATGATGCGAAATACAGGCTGGTGAATTACAGGATGATGAAAGAAGAGAAAGGTACCGACAACCTGAAGAGGCCTGAAAATTGAGTACTTTCCCGCAGTATTTTCACCTTGCCTGCGTCAGGGTTAAGCCTTAGTTTGGCTCCTTTAAAACCAATATCTACAATGAAACCCACCCTTCAATCGGCGGTCATAACCGTCGCACTTACAGTATTGGCTTTTGCTGCCCAGGCCCAAAAGCCAAGAACATCTGCTGAATATGAAATAAAACTACCGACCGCACAAAAAGGTTCGTACCTGTCTGACCAGGATGACGCTTACCTGACAGGTAATATGAGAGTATCGCAGGAAACAGGTAAACCTACCGTGATTTTCCAGGGCACCTACCGTGCTACAGGTTCAGATCCCGAAGCGAAAGCAAGGCAATATTTAACAGCGAAAAAAGATCTGTTAGGCCTGACAATTTCCGATATCCAGTCATTGCGTTTGCATCATGTCGATAGTGACTTCACAGGATCGATAGTGCGTCTTCGTCAAACCTGGAAGGGATTAGCCGTAAATAATAATGCAGAGATCACCATTCATATCAGCCCTGATAATATAGTTGATTTTGTTATGAATGGTTTCCAGTATGGAATTACGATGACCGACATAACACCGCAGAGATCTTTATCATCAGCCCGTCAACAGGTATTAGGTCACTTAAGATTGAATGCAAACGAGATCGACGATGAGACCAGCAGCCTGATGTTATTTCGTTACAATAACACCGATTACCTGGTGCATAAGATCAACTTTACAAACAGCCAGGACATGATAGGGGAATGGGAAGCTTATGTAAATGCAAAAACAGGAGAGCTTCTTAAACTGGAAGACATTTCTCTTTATCATCACCATGCGAAAAAGAAAAAAGCGAATCTGTCATTTCTTTCTAAGTATACACTTCCTTTTCTCCAAAGACCGGCAGGTCCTTCATCAATAACAGCAACAGGAACAGCAACCATATTTGACCCGGATCCCCTTTCCAGGGCAAAGGCAACGTATACATTGGGTGCCGGAACTTCTTTTAACGATAATAATGATGGTATAACCGCTGCAATGACGGCGCAGTTGACACCCGTAACCCTGAATGGTATAACACTTACAGGAAGTACATACACCCTGGTTGGTCCTTATGCCGCGATCGTCGACTTCGAATCCCCGGCAAAAGGGTTGTTTGGCCAAACCAGCAGTAATTTTTCTACCAACCGTGATGATGATCGCTTTGAGGCAGCGATGTGTTATTATCATGTTGATATGCAAATGCGTCACCTGGTCGTCGACCTCGGTTTAAGTTTCCTTATGCCTCACCAGTACACAGGTGGTATTCGTGTTGATCCTTCCGGTATGAATGGTGACGATAACTCACATTATATCTCCAGTTCCGGACGCTTTTCAATGGGCGAAGGAGGAGTAGATGATGCTGAGGACCTGGATGTGATCACACATGAGATGGGGCATGGTTTGCATGATTGGGCTACTAACGGGGGATTATCACAGGTACAGGGTCTTAGTGAAGGAACAGGGGATTATAATTCCGGTACTTATAGCCGGACGAAAGGAAACTGGACACCTGCAGATATCCCCTATAACTGGCAATATAACTGGGACGGCCATAATGAATTCTGGGCCGGCCGGGAATTGAACTATACAGGTGTTTATCCCGGAGGTCTTGATCCCGGTGGTGAAGTGCATATGTCCGGGCGGATATGGGCACATGCTAATCTCCGGATAGCAGCTGCTATTGGCAGGGACAGAGCGGACGTTGTTTTCTGGAGGGGGATGGCGCTGACCAACGGCAGTACGAACCAGCCCAATGCAGCCCTTGCAGTTTACAATATGTCTACCACATTGGGTTATTCAGATGCAGAACGCCTGGCCATACGTAATAGTTATATCACAGCAGGCTATACCATGCCGGTCTTTGTCGCCTTGCCGGTAAAACTGGTATCCTTCGATGCGAAGAAAGCTGGTAAACAAACCCTGGTGAGCTGGACTACCGCGTCGGAAGAAAGCTCGCAATCGTTCATTGTTGAAAGATCAGCCAATGGAACTTTTTTCAGTGCAGTGGGTACGGTAACAGCAGCAGGCAATTCAACCATTGAAAGAAATTATTCCTTTACCGATATCGCGCCGCTTCGGGGTAATAATTATTACCGCCTGAAATCAGTGAACCTGGATGGTACTGCAAGCTATTCCAAAGTGGTATTGGTGGTATTTGATAAGCAAACGCAACTGGAAATATTCCCTAACCCTGTGCATGATGTGCTGACGATCAAAAACAGTTTCAGCAGCGGCATGGTCTCTCTTTATGATGTGAACGGGAAACAAGTACGTACGCAAAAAATAACAACGGCGAACAGCTCCGGTATCAATATGAGTCTTTCCGGCTTGCCCAACGGGGTCTATGTGGTGAAACTGGAGAGTGAGGGCAATACCCTGCAAAGCAAGATCGTGAAGAAGTAATCTTAAAGGATCATTTTGTATAAAACTAAAAGGGCATCGAAAGATGCCCTTTTAGTTTTTGATAAGTATTAATTTTTGCAGGGTTTCTATGTGTTCTCCTCTTTCTTTTTATCCGCCTCTTCCTTTCCTTCTTTGTCATTCTCTTCCACAGTCTTTTTAACACCCTGAACTGCTGATGAGATGGGCCCCTTCATTTTTTCCTGGGGATCAGTGGTGTCCAGTGTTTCAGGATCCGGTGGTAATGCCTTTTTGTTTTCGTCTTCTTTAGTGTTAACAGGTTGATTTGACATGGTAAATGTATTTATATACAATAAGACAAATTTCAGACCATGACCATATTAAACACAGAGAGAACCAGTACGGCTCCCGGGTCAACAAATTGGGTAATATTTTCCCCCTTTCTTTTGTTTTAAGAAAAAGTGGGGGTTTGATAAATGTATAGAAGCAATAGGCTTGCTATTTGCAATCAGCAGTATCTATTCATATTTATGTCGAAAACTGCAATCAAAAGAACCAGGTTATCCCGTGCCGTAAGGATCATTCTGAAGTCATTTCTCTTTATTTTACTTTTTATCGTGCTTGTTTTTTTATTGTTATTAACGCCGCCCGCACAGCGCTATATAACAACCAGGGTGGAGAATTACCTCGAAAAAAAATTACAGACCCGGGTCGATATCGGCAGGATAACATTTGACCCCTTTGGTAATATCAAACTGAAGAATGTATACCTGGAGGACAGGCAAAAAGATACATTGCTGAACGGCGCCCTTGTAAAAGCAAAACTGAATATCCTCAAACTTTTTTCCAATACGGTCAGGATAAAAGATATCCGGCTCAGCGATATCACGGCCCATATTTCACGAGACGCGCCTGACAGCGCTTTTAATTTCCAGTTTATCGTAGATGCTTTCACACCGGAACCTGATCCGGCAGATACGGGCAGCACTGCGGTAATGGAAGCGGATATCAATATGATCCGTCTTGAAAACACAAGGATCATCTACCGCGATGCCGTTACGGGAACTGATATGGATATCAGTGCAGCCGGGATAGTGACGGAACTGCATTCAAAAGATCTGAATAAGAACGATTTTACTATTCCTGTTATAGACGGGAAAGATATTACCGTATTGGTTAAACAGGTAAAGCCGCTGGCTGCGCCGGAACCCCTGGCAAAAGATATCGCGCAGGCAATGATGCCAATGCCCCTGCACCTGCTCGTAGGAAATGTTAACCTGCAGAATATTACTATCCGGTATGATAACGACGTGTCAGCCATGCATGCCAATGTGCTGGTCGGTATCCTGCGAACAAAACCCGGCCTGATCGATCTTCAGCAACGAAAGCTCTACCTGGACGAATTCAATTTCGAAAATTCAACGATCACGATCAGGACCGGCAAAAAAGAACAGGCTGCTGTGGTGGCACAGGAGATAAAACAGGAAATCGTCGCACAGCAACAGGCAGGATGGGATATCAGGGCTGCTAAAGTAAACTTAGAAGGGAATTCTATCCGGCTCGATAATAATACTAAAGCTACAGGTGGTTATGGGATCAACTACGATCACCTCCAGGTAAAAGACCTGGTGCTATCTGTTAATGATCTTGTTCTGAACAACGATTCTATCGGTGGAAAGATCATGCGCGGCTCCGTAAAGGAAGAGAACAGCGGTTTCGTGCTGGAAAAGTTAGAGGGAGATATTTTATACGCGGGTAACCAGGCTTATGCAAAGGATGTGCTGATCAAAACTCCGGGTACAGAAATAAAACGGAGCGCCTCTCTTTCTTATGCATCGAAAGAAGAATTGGCCCGCCACTTCGAACGCACGGTCATGACCGCAGACATCGACAACAGCTATGTGCTGGTAAAGGATATACTCATGTTCGCCCCGCAGCTTCGCCGGCAAAAAGCTTTTTCCAATCCCGCCGACAGGTGGGAACTGGATATTAATGGAAACGGAACATTTGACCGGTTGGTGCTGGATGAATTCCGTTTTGATGGTCTTTTAAATACCCAGATTGATGCGAGCGGAACATTGACCGGTCTTTCAACTACCAGCCAGGCCGGGGGCAATTTCACCATTCGTCGACTGCATACCACACAAACCGATATCAGTTTGTTCACCGGCAAACGTCTTTCAACAACAGATATAAGAATACCGGAAGACATCACGATGAATGGAACCATTGCGGGCAATTCCGGCAGGGTACAGACAAAACTCAATGTAAGCACATCTTCCGGCTCCGTTGCAGTGAATGGCATCTTCAGCAATATTGCAGATCCTGTTCACCTCAACTATGATGCAGTCATCCGTACCTCCTCATTGAATCTCGGAAAGATACTGCCCAACCAGGATCAGTTGGGGGTCCTCTCCGGCAATTTCATCGTGAAAGGTTCGGGTACCAAAAAGGAAAATGCCAATGCCGCGATCACAGCCGCGATCAGTACTGTGGATTATAATCAGTACCGCTATCAAAATATTAAACTCGACGGGTGGTTTGCCGATGCTGCTTTTACTATGCATGCGGATATTAATGACCCTAACGCAGATGCCGACCTTACGGTGAAAGGTAACTTATCGGGTAACTCGTCTTATGTAATAAATGGTATGGTCGACAGCCTGAAGACGCAACCGCTTCATCTTACGCCCGGGCCGTTGATCGCACGTGGTAAAATTGAAGGAACGATATCCAATATCACTGCTGATAATATCGATGCCGACCTGCTGATCAGCAAAGGACTTTTTGTGGCGGGAAAGAACCGGCTGCCGTTGGACACGATACAACTTAAAAGCGGGCGGAATGATTCGGTAAATTATTTGACCCTGCGCAGCGATATCGCTACTATAGACCTCAGTGGTCAGTACCGGTTAAATGAATTGGGTACGATCGTGGAGAACAGTATCCGTCCTTATTTCTCCATTGGGCAGTCGCCCGTTCCTGTCCGTTCAACCGGCGATTATAATTTCCGGTTCACAGCAGGTATACAATATTCGCCGATATTTTCTTCACTGGTACCGGGATTGGTTTCGTTTGATAATATTTCCGCGGAAGGAAGTGTCGTCAGCGGTTCAGGTTTAAATGCCAGTGTACAGGTGCCTTCGTTAGTATATAAGGGGAATGAATTCTATCAACTGTCTGTCACTGCTGCCCGGGCGGACAGCGGGCTAAAGATCAATGCGGTCGCGGCAAGTATCAAGAGCGGCAGCGGAATGTCTTTATATAATACAAGGATCAGCGGACTGGCGGCAAACAATACTATCAATTTTACAGCGGCTACGGATGACCAGGCGGGAAGAAGCAAGTATCGGTTCGGGGGCCTGCTTACATCGGCTCCGGGCAATAACTATACCATCAGCCTCAGTCCTGATAACCTGTTACTCAATTATGAATTGTGGAGCATTGCTTCGGGCAATCGTATTACGATCACTCCCAATACACTCCTGGCAGAAAATTTTGTACTGCAAAAAGATAACCAGCAGTTAAGGATCAGCAGTGCTGATATCAAAGCGGGTTCACTGGAGGTGCAGTTCACGCAATTCCGCCTGGCTACGATAACGGGATTCATGAAGAATGATTCACTGGCGGCAGATGGGGTCATCAATGGTGATCTGATTGTTACCAACCTGCTGCAAATGCCATCCTTCACCGGCCGCCTTACTGTAAATGATCTCAGCATACAGCGGGATACGATAGGAAATGTCGGCCTGCAGGTAATAGCCGGCGCGGGAAACCGGCATACTACTACCGCTACGCTCACCGGTCGTGGAAATGATGTCGTGATGACCGGTTACTTTATTCCCGGTAAAGATGATATTGCAACAGCATTCGATATAGATGTACGTCAATTGCAATTGAAGACCCTGGAAGGTGCATTGGCCAAAGCGTTGAGCGATGCATCCGGTTCTGTCAACGGAAAGGTCAGGATCAATGGAAGTATATCCGATCCCGTGATCACCGGCGATATAGGATTTAATAATGCCAGCTTTATACCGAATATATTAGGAACCCGGTTCCGTATCGGGGATCAGAAATTGTCGGTGACGGAAAACGGCATTGCCTTCAACCATTTTATTGTCCAGGATTCCGCCGGCAACAAACTGGAACTAAATGGAAAAGCGATCACCGGTAATTTTATTGACTATGAATTTGACCTGGCTGTAACTGCCCGCAATTTCCAGGTGCTGAATACGGTGAAAGGCCCCGGGAAAATCTATTACGGTAAACTGAATGTGTCAGCTAATCTCCGGATCAAAGGAGACCAGGCCAAACCAAGGGCGGATGGAACGATTACCGTCAATGATGGTACCAGCCTGAG
This sequence comes from Chitinophagaceae bacterium, assembly GCA_036009775.1. GTDB lineage: Bacteria > Bacteroidota > Bacteroidia > Chitinophagales > Chitinophagaceae > JJ008. Next base: position 15,941 of record DASYLC010000357.1, on the reverse strand, counting down.
CCTGGTGATACCGCAGGCACAGGAGGGCGTCTCGCAGCGGGATGGTATTGTTGAATTTGTGGATATGGATGCCCCGGAGAATGATTCTCTTTTCCTGGCGTATGATTCACTGAGCAATAGTGGCATTTTTGGATTTGATGTAACGACGACGATCGAAATAAAAAAGGAAGCTGTCTTCAATATTATCGTGGATGAGTCGAATGGTGATTTTCTGAATGTACAGGGCGAGGCACAACTGAGCGCCGGTATCGATCCGAGTGGTAAAATAACACTGGGCGGTAATTATACACTGGACCAGGGTTCTTACCAGTTATCATTCAATTTCCTGCGCCGGAAATTCGATATCCAGAAAGGCAGTAATATTGTCTGGACAGGCGAGCCCACGACAGCGCGACTCGATATCAAAGCCGTTTACCTTGCCAATACAGCACCGCTTGACCTGGTGTCCTCACAATTAACAGCGGATGTAAACCGCAATATCTATTTACAAAAATTGCCTTTCGAGGTACACCTGGATATTACCGGCGAATTATTAAAACCTGTTATTGACTTTGATATCCTCTTGCCCGAAAAAAATTACGGTGTATCGAATGATATCGTTACAGCTGTGCAGCAGCGATTGACCATGATCCGCCAGGATGAAGGCGAGATCAACAAACAGGTATTCTCGTTGCTGTTGCTCAATCGTTTTGTAGGTGAAAATCCATTTGAATCAGGAACGGATGCTTTTAGTTTTAATTCGTATGCAAGACAAAGTGTAAGCAAATTGCTGACCGAGCAACTCAACCAGCTGGCAGCAGGATTGATCGGTGGTGTGGATATCGACTTCGATGTCATCTCTGCCGATGATTATACGACCGGAACCCGCCAGGGACGAACCGATCTGAGTGTCGGCCTGAGTAAACGCCTTTTGAGTAACCGGCTTAAAATAACAGTGGGAAGCAATTTCCAGCTGGAAGGACCGCAAAGCAGTAATCAGCAGAGTAATAATATAGCCGGAAATGTTGCCGCCGATTACCAGCTCAGCAAGGATGGCCGCTATGTGATCCGTTTTTACCGCCAGAATGAATACCAGGGGATCGTAGATGGCTATATCATTGAAACCGGGGTCAGTTTTATCTTCTCCGTAGACTACGAACGTTTCATGCAGATATTCCGGAAGAGAAAACGTGCGCAGCCTGCCGCTATCCAAAACAACAAAGCTTTATGACGAACCGGGTTTATTTTTTTCTTTTTTCGATTGGCTGTACCCTGTTTTTGTGGGGATGCCAGGGCACCCGTCATTTGCCCGCGAATGATAAATTATATATTGGCGCTACGGTAAGTATAAAAGACTCTTTATCGTCATCACGACAGAAGAATTCATTAAAGAAAAGTCTTGCAGGGTTAACCAGGCCCAAGCCCAATTCAAAGTTGCTCGGGATGCGACCCAAACTGGCTATCTATAATATGTTCCGCAATGCTAAAAAGGGATTATTCAAAAATATCCGGGAGAAATATGGCGAGCCGCCTGTACTGGCCAGCCAGCTTGATCTCGCGGCGAATACAAAATCACTGGAAAATTACCTGGTGAACAAAGGTTGGTTCCATGGCAAAGTAACAGCCGATACTGTTGTACGAAGAAAGACAATGAAAGCTACCTATACCGCTGTTCCGGGTTTGCAATATAAGATCAGCCAGGTGCAATTCCCATCAGACAGCAGTGATCTCTCCAAAGCGATAGCACTGACAGTTCCGAATACATTATTGAAAACAGGAGAACCGTTTGATATCGACATGATCAAAGCAGAGCGGGTCCGCATCGATGCCGCATTAAAAGAGAAAGGGTTCTATTTTTTTAACCCCGATTACCTCCTGATCAGGACAGACAGCACACTTGGTAACCAGTTGGTCAACATGTACGTGGTGGTAAAAACAGAAACGCCACAGGCAGCCCGGGATATTTACCGGATCAACAATGTATATATCTATACCGGTTTTAACCTGAATGCGGACAGGCTGGACACAGTCCGGACACAGGGAGAGTTTTATAAAGGGTACTATATTGTCGACCGGCGCAAAAAATACAAGCCATTCCTCTTCGAGGAAACCATGCAGTTCAAACCCGGGGAGATATACAACCGGACCGATCATAATCAAACACTGAACCGGCTGATCAACCTCAACCTTTTCAAATTTGTGAAGAACCGGTTTGAACCTGTAGCCGGTATCGATTCTCCCAGGCTCAATGCTTTTTATTATCTCACGCCACAACCCAAACAATCGCTGCGGGCGGAAATAGCATTGGTCAGCCGTTCCAATAACCTGAACGGTTCGCAGTTCAACATCAGTTATTTCAACAGGAATATCGGGCGGAGTGGTTCGCAGTTACAGCTCAGCGCTTATGTGGGATCGGATGTACAATTCAGCGGCGCACTCAAAGGATATAATACTTATCGTGTCGGAGCCGAAATGGTATATGCTGTTCCCCGGTTTGTTATTCCTTTTGTAAAGAAAAGACTGGATGGGCCTTATGCCCCGAGAACAAGTATCCGTATTGGCTATGATATCCTCAACAGGAGACAACTGTATACATTGAATTCGTACAGGTTCGAGTATGGGTTTACCTGGAAAAAGAACCTGCAAAAGCAACATGAATTTTTCCCGGTCGCTATCACCTACGCGGAACCATTGAATGTTACCGAGGATTATAAAATATTACAGGCAAGTATACCCGGCCTGGAAAGAGCTATTGAGCCGCAGTTCATCCTGGGCAGCCGCTACCAATTTATTTATAACGGGCTTGCGAATAACCTTCCGCTAAAACAGGCCTGGTATTTTATGGGCGTTGCCGATGTGTCGGGTAATATAGCAGGATTGATCACGGGCGCCAATATCAAAAAAGGCGACACCGTGAAATTCGGTACTGTTCCTTTTTCACAGTATCTAAAAATGGAGGCGGATGTACGTCATTACCTGCGGGTAGGATTGAAATCAACCTGGGTGAACCGTATCGATATTGGTATTGGTTTGCCGTATGGTAATTCAAACCAGGTCCCTTATGTAAAACAATTTTTTGTCGGTGGTAATAACAGTCTCCGTGGTTTCCGCAGCCGCTCGGTAGGTCCGGGTACTTATTTCCCGGTAAATGTAAGCCAGATCATCCCGGACCAGACAGGAGATATCAAACTTGAATTTAATTCTGAGTTCAGGCCGCATGTAGCCGGTCCATTGTATGGCGCCCTGTTCCTTGACGCGGGCAATATATGGCTGGTAAATGATTCCCTGTATACGAATAAGCCCGGTGCAAAATTCACCAGTAAATTCCTGAGCCAGTTGGCGGTGGATGTGGGAGTGGGACTGAGGCTGGATATCACCTTGTTCGTGATACGGTTCGATGTTGGTTTCCCGATACGCAAGCCGTGGGTCGTACCGCCATCGGTTATCAATCAAATTGATTTTAGTAGCAGGGATTGGAGGAAGCAGAATTTGGTATTCAACCTGGCAATAGGGTATCCGTTTTGATTTGCTGGCGCAAATAGTTTTTTACCACAGTTCTCGCTACGCGAGGGCACAGGTTGAACAGCCCGCAGATTTACACAGTTATGTTACAACGGTTCAATCGAAAAACAATACAGCGCATGCTATGCAAATGACTGGCCAAATGATTCCCTGTACTTTGAGAAACTAAACTGTGTATTCTGTGTGTATTTCCTCTGTGTTATTCGCGCAGCGAATACTGTGGTTAGATCAGGTTGGCACAGTTTTGTATTCATATCGGGTAACTATATTGATCACTTTAAAAAAATAGTATATGGACAAGATGGAAGTAAAAGGCAAATGGAACGAATGGAAAGGCAAACTCAAACAGAAGTATGCTGAATTAACAGATGATGATCTGAAATATGAAGAAGGAAAGGAGGACGAGACCTGGGGAAGGATCCAGAAAAAGACCGGGCAGGTAAAGGACGATATCGTGAAATGGTTGAAAGGCTTAGGATAAGAATGTAAGAAATTTGACTGGGTATTGAAGATTTAATGAAGCAATAGATCACCGGTTCGTACTTCATTAAATCTTCGATCAAAAACTCTTCAATATCATGTCCTGTTTAACTCGTCTACCGTATTCCTCCGGCGGATATCGACTTTCTGTCCCTTGCTGAAATTATACCGGATCGTGAGGCCGATAAACCGTGCCCGAAGGTATTGGTCGAAATCATTGATATTTCCATTGATATGCGTTTCAAATTTCAGGCGTTGGCCTTTAAAAATATCCACGGCATTCAGGCTGATTTCCATTTTCTTTTTTAAAAAACTTTTCCGGAACGCGATATCGATCCGGCTGCGGGGAGCAATAGAATATAATCCGTACGCAGAAGGTCCCTGGAACAGGAAGGACAATTCCATGCGGATCTCCTTTGGCAACTGGATAGTATGGGCCGATTGGATACTGTAATACAGCTGGTCATTCACCACCAGTTGGTGGTCAACCGTCATCTTGTTATAATTATAGGATAACACAAACGTGTTTTGTGTATCCCATTTCTTCATGATCTTCAGTGGAGCGATGCCCGTTGCGCCCAGGCTGTAAGCACCATCGACATTTCCATTATAATAGATGGTGGTGGCATTGGCCACATCGAGCCGCGGCAATTCGGCAATAAAATCCTTGTTCAGCTGGTAGTTCAGGGTCAGGATATATATTTTTTTAAAGGTTTGTGTTACACTGAAAGAATGGGAATACTGCGGTCGTAAATAAGGATTTCCTTCGATATAGGTATAGGGATCGCGGTAGGCGCGGAATGGGTTAAGGTTTCCGTAGTTCGGGCGATTGATCCGGCGGCCATAACTCCAGGTGATCGTGTAATTATCATACAGTTTTTGCTGGATGAAGATACTCGGGAACAGATCGGTGTATTGCCGCTTTGTTACCTGCCCTGTAGTGATCAGGTTGCCGATGGAGCGGGTATGTTCCATTCTTAACCCGGCTTGCAGGGTTGTTTTTTTGCCGAGGTTGGTATTATAATTCAGGTAAGCCGCATAGATATTCTCATTGTATTTAAAATGGTTGGTACGCAAAGGATCCAGTACGAGGCCATTGTTATTAAAATAAAAACGAAAATCATTGTCCGACTCTACCTGGCTGGCACGCGTACCAGCTTCAAATTTCCTTCCATGAGAAAGCGTTTTTGTATAATCGAGACGACCCGAGTAGATCGTGAACCCATTGGGTGTTGTGGTATACAAAAAGTCCTTCCGGTCGTTATTATTGTAAAGACTGTCATAGTAATTATAAAAATTAGCTTCCCCGCGGTTGGTGATGCGGATCCGGTCAAGGTCGGCGGTCAGCTGTGAACCCAATGTATCTATTTTCAGAACATAATGAAGGTTGGCTGTGAAATTGGTGAACGTATTGGAATTTATATTATCAGCGTCAATATATAGCTGTGGTTGGTTGGGGGCATTGCCGATCCGGGTATCTGTGAGGAATTCATTGTGGCCTTTATTGTTCATATAGTTTATAAAACCACCGATACTGTGACGACTGTTGATCGTATAATCGGTGCCGGCGCGGACAGAAGGAGGTCCCTGGGAATAAAAATTTCCAACAGCCACCTGGTCGAAATAGGTAGTTGTACCCGGGTTCAGGAACACACGGGTAAAGGTAGCTTCCCGGCCACCTACGCGACGAAGCCTGTCGACCGAGAGAAAGGAATTCCATTCCCCTGCTTTATGATTGATATTGGCACCAAAGGAATGACCCCAGTGATGATCATTATAATTAATACCCGCATAAACGCTGCCATTAATACCACGTTGCGTGTTTTTTTTCAGGTTGATATTAATGATACCGGAGAGGCCTTCTGCTTCATACCGCGAAGAAGGGTTGGTAATGATCTCTATGTTCCTGATATTTTCTGCCGACATACCTTCCAGCATCGTACGAAGGTCTCTTGCAGAAAGATAGGTTTGTTTGCCGTCGATCATTACGGTAACACCCGCCCTGCCGTTGAGTTGTATATTCCCTTCATGATCTACAAAGATACCGGGCGATCTTCCCAGCACATCATAAGCCGTATTTCCTGCGGCCATGGCTGTTCCGGCTATGCTTACTACCATGCGGTCGGGTAGCTGGGTGATGGTTGGTCGCAATGCACTGACATTCACCTCCTGCAATGTTTTCGCTTCGGTGCTAAGGGTCATTTTGCCAAAGTCTTTTGAGGGGGCAGCACTTGTAATTTCAAAAAAGGGCGTATTGACCGTCTTAAACCCGATGGCCGTTATACGTAATATATATTGACCTGCTGCAGGCGCTGTGATGGAAAAGATACCGGCATCATTGCTCAAACCTGAAGAAGCTAATGAACTATCGGGGAGCTTAAGCAGAACCAGGTTGGCAAACGAAACAGGTTTTCCCTTTTCATCCAATAATATCCCGTTCAATTTTCCATCCTGCGTCAACGCTTTTGCGGCAAAAAATATAAGGGAAATAAAAATGCACGTACACCGGTACGAAAAGTAAGATCTCATGGCTAAGAGGTTTGAATACGAATTTAGTCGTATAAGCAGTTGTGTACTACTAATTAATTAGGAGTGGAGATTATTACCGATGAGTGGTAACGGTAGCCAGTCAGTTATCATCGCACATTCGAAATACTATTCTTCACCGTATCATGCTTGGTCTTCATGATATTACTGATCGCAGTATAGCTCCTGTTCTCATGCTGCATCTGGCTTTGCAATTGTAAATATTGCAGGTTAAAGGACATTTGTGTTTCCTGCATTGCTTTGGTAGCACTCAATAATTGGTCCTGCGATCCTCCTCCTGCTGCCGGGCCAATAAGACTGTCGTATTTAATTTCCAGTGTTTGCATCCTGCCTGCAACGGTCTTTTGTTTTTTATCAAATTCCTGCATCATGGACACCAGCATGGTTTTTTGCTTTTCCAGTTCTGCCAGCTCTTTACGCAGTTTGATATATTCGGGCTCTGTCTTATTAAAGATCATCACATCCGCTTTTGTTACCGGCTTGGCAGGATCAATGACTTGCGCCTTTAAGGAAACAGATAGTACTGCTAATAAAGAACAGAATAGGAATTTCTTTTTCATATACCAGGTTTTCCTGAAGTTAGTTCGAAAAAAGTAAACAACTAAAGCAGAACGCGGATTATTACGATTAACGCAGCTAATCACTTGTTTAAACCACGGAGCCACAGTGCCAGGCAGAATACAACAAGAAAACTTTGTGTTTCTCCGTGCCCTGGTGTCTCTGCGGTTTTATATTCTTTTAAATATTGTCACACTTAGTGTGATGCTTTAGCCAGCGAACCAGCACCCGCAGCTTTATCCCAGCCAGTCTGAATAGCCTGTTTGCGGGCCATTCTCCCGGGATGTGTATCCGATGCATTGATACCTGCGATATAATTCATTACTTTTTGTGCCTCTTCCAGTGTGGCGCCAAGTTTATATAAAATAAAACCGGCAAACTCATCTGCTTCGAGTTCCACTTGCGGGGAGCTACCGCCTTTCCGGATGGTATGGCCATTGAGATGATGACCTACTTCATGTGCGATCAACGCCAGCACCGACCATTTGTCGCGGGTCAGCTTATTGAGCCAGGTCACATATTCAGGATTGTATAAGATCTCTCTTTTGCGATGAGAGATCGAAGCCTGGATATTCAGTACATCGGCTTGCTTCAATTCAAAGTCAGCGTGCAAACCGGTCACCTCTATGATATCCTGCAGCATCTGCCGGGGGTCCGGGATCTTTGCTAAAATTGAATCGCCGTCATTTTTCAGACGGGGATTATTTGCCACGGCTGGCCGGGCAAAACTTAATTGCGTAACAGTAATTACTACTGTAAGCAGGATGGCATGCTTCATCATAATAGGTAAATGGATCGAAAAGTTAAATTTAATTCAACTTCTTTTAAAGAAAATCCTAAAACGGGTTTCTCCCAACTGGTATCTTATTTGACCGGGGTCGATCCCGCGTAACGCTGGTGGAAAAATTCCCCTCTCTATGGCCATTCTGCCTCAATAAGATAGATACCATATTGTGCAAAAAAAGAATTCGTTCACAGAGCCGGGCTGGCACAGTTGTGGCGAAAGTTAAAATGCCGCCATTAGCATTTCTTAACTTAAAAATATTTAATATGAAACTGAAAAGCATTCTCGCAGTGGCGGCACTTGCAGCAACATTGACCGCTTGCGAAACAACTTACCAGGCAACCGATACGGGTGTCATTGTTGTACCGGATGGAACTCAAAAAGTTTTTTTGGACCAATATCCCGGCAGTGCGAACGTGGTCTGGAGCCGCTATGATCCCAATGTGGTTGTGCTTAATGAATGGGAGCTGACCGGTTGGCAAACACTCGATGAAAGCGATTATGTCGTACGCTTCGATCTTGACAACGAGAACTATTATGCATGGTACGACAGTGACGGTGCATGGATAGGTACGGCCTATGTCGTAAAAGATTACACCACTTTACCATCCCTGGTAAGTACTTCGGTAAACAACAAGTATCCTCTTCATACAATGACCAGTGTCAACAGGGAATATTATAAGGACAGGATGTTGTATGAAATAACGCTGAAAAAAGATGATGCCAAAGTAGTGGTGCTGGTGGATGCGAATGGTAATATCGTTAAAGAAAAAATAAAATACTAAAGAACAACAAGCAATTAGTAATGGGCAATAAGCAATCACTCGGGCATGATCTGCCCATTGCTTATTGCCTATTCTTTTATAACAAGCTGCTTTTCGTCGTAGATGACGATCTCCGGTTTTTCTTTGTAAAGAATGACTTTCCCGGTCACACAGATTTCCTTGTCTTTAAAAAAAACTTCAGGAGCTTCTTTCCCGCTGGCTCCCAGGGAGAATTTTTTTCTTACATCATCCCAGATCAGGATCGTCAGCGGGGCGTTAGGGTAGGCGCCGCCTGCATTTAATAAGGTCGGACTTCCCTTACTTCTGTCGAGGTAAATACCGCCATAGATCTTAGTGCAAACTTTTACCGAATCGCCTATATGTTTATCAAGCTCGCTGATGCTTATTTCCTGTTGTGCTGTTGCAATAAAGCCAAAAAATAAGGCGAGTGCTGCTAACCCTGTCTTTTTCATTGATTGTTTTTTACAAATGTAGTTGGGATCAGCCACGAAAAAACACGAAAATTAGCTTGATTTTAAAAGCATTGAACCACATAGTCACATAAGAAACATAGGGTTTCACATAGAATTCTATGTTTTTTCTCTGTGTACTATATTCTATGTGGTATGTGCTGAGCCTGGTAAGCATCCGGCCAAACATTTTGCGTAAGTATCAGCCACGAAAAAACGCGAATTGACACGAAAGGGGCATAATATTTTTTCGTGCTTTTTGGTGTGATTTCGTGGCCTGTCTTTCTTATTAATTATCCGCGTCCTTAATAGGCCGCCTTCCATCCTCTTTTCTCGGCTCGTAGTGCATCTGAAACCCGGAAAGATCAGGAACATTTTTCCGGGGACGGGCCAGTTCGTAGTTATACATGGCCTGGCCGATCTTGTACAGGAATGGCCAGCCGACCGTTTCATATTCGTATTTATTATCATTCAGGATCCCGTCGCTGTTGACATAGACCGTAACAGCCAGCATGAATTCGACCTTATTCTTAAAATCGGCCACATACGATACATCGGTCAGGCAGCCATAGGCCCATCCCACTTTGTTGAATACCCGTACAAACGGGGGCATCGCATGAGTTTTGTTGCGGAAAAAGAATTTTACATAACTGTTATAATATTCACTGGTATCGTACTTGGGCCAGTCGGTCTCGGAAGGATACTGCGACAGGAAACGGTATAAAAAAGCATAATCATCCGGCTTAAACTGAAATCGTTGGTTGGGAGGAACTGATTGGGGGAATAATACGGACTGCAATTGCTGCCGCATATCTTCCAGGGGATAATTATTGGCTCTCGTGAAATCGATGGGTTCATTGATCAAACTATCGTTGGAATTCCAATGACCTTTACCCATTTTATAGATCCGGCTGAAATCAAAAGAGTCCTTATTATAGGCTGGGGGTTGTTGCCAGACCAGGGAACCGTTCCTGCCGATAAAACGTATAGGATTGGTATGCCGGTTCTCTTCAGCGGTCATCCGCTGAAAACGCCGGGTAATGCGCATTTCCGGGTATCCCATTTCATGGAGTCTCCGGTTGGTTCGTTCCTGTCCCACAAATTCATACATCCTGTTGTAGGCGTCATTGTCGCTGATCAAAAAAGCTTTTCGTATGAACTGGGCAATAGAAGGCAGGTTATATTCCGCCGTACTGTCTGTATACATTTTTGTCTGACCCGAAAAAGCGCTGTCAAACTGCATATACGTGTACTTGTTGACATCAGTCTTGTTCAGCACATTCAGTTTTTCCAGTGATAAAAAGGCAAGCGGCATTTTCACCACCGACGCGGGATTAAAATAACGGTGAGGGTCTGCATTATAATAGTAATTGGTAAAGCCGGGATTGTTCTCTTTGTCACGGTTGATCTGTGTATAGATGATCTGGTATCTGAATGTTTCCGGTTGGCTGAGTACAGACTGTAATAAACTATCAGGCGATCTGGCCAGGATATCCCGGAGAAAAGCATCGGTCTTTGGCTGGGCCATGCCCAAAACAGGAAGAAAGAAAAAAAAGGCCGGCAGTTTTTTTCGCATCCCTGAAATTAAGAATTCGATACTACAGCTTAAATTTTTTTATTGCATGATTTTGCGGGTGATAAAATATAATCGGGTCATAAAATTTCGAAATTTCCCAATTCCAAAATTTAAAATAAAGATAAATTCGGCGTTCTCAGATAAATCGTTACAGGAAGTCCGGCGGGCAGTCAGGTCACGATCCCGCTGACCTGTTGTTTTTGTAAATGTTCTTTGATCATACGCAACAGGTAATTGATATCAAAAGGCTTTTCAATATATTCGTCAGCACCTGCTTCTTTGGATAAGGTAGCGATATCGGGGGAGGCTGAGACCATAATAAGAGGTATGTCACGGGTATGCGGCATGCTTTTTAAATGCCGGCAGACATCAAGACCGCTGATCCCGGAAAGTTGTTTGTCGATCAGAAAAAGATCGGGTAGAGAGAAATTATCAGCAAGCAGATCTTCGCCATTTGATTTTATATCCAGTACATACCCTTCATTTCCCAGTAAGATCTGGAAGATGTCACGGATCCCTTCATCATCATCAGCAACGAGTATTGTTGGCATCATTTATAGGTTTAATCAACAATTATGCCCTGTCTTGCCGCAGGCCCCGGGTATTTTAATTTTGCAGGGTCATTGCCTGAGAAGGGTTGAAAAGCAAAAGGTTGAACCTTGTCCTTTGGCACTTTTAACCCAGATCCTGCCTCCCTGTTGTTTTACAAATTGGGCGGCGATATACAACCCAAGCCCCAGTCCGGGAAATGTATTCAGCGATGACTCACTGACCCTGAAAAACCGGTCGAACACTTTTTCCTGCAGTGATTCGTCGATTCCTATTCCAAAATCGGTTATGCAGATCACCACTGTTTTGTCTTTTATGACTGAACTCAGGTCTATTTTTTTAGCAGACGGCGAATACTTGACCGCATTGTTAAGGAGATTGGTCAGAACCTGTCCTATACGATAACGATCTCCTTTGACCATAACAGGTTCAGACAATTTTACATTGATATGGTGCTGCCTGGATGTCCGTTGCATTTCTTCCACCACTTCCATGATCAGGTCATTCATTTCATATTTCTCTTCCCGGAATTTAAGCCCGCCACCTTCAATACGGGTGAAGTCCAGAAGGTCAACGATCAGTGTGGTCAACCGGTCTACCTGTGTATTCATCTTGGAGATCAGGAGGGCGGATTTTGTATCGCCGGCTTTTTCAAAAAAATCTTCGAGGATCTGTGCATAGGCTTTGATGCTGGTGACAGGTGTTTTCAACTCATGACTGGCGACGCCGATAAATTCATCTTTCTGGTTCTCGAGCATTTTCCTTTCGGTGATGTCGCGGTAATTGGCAATGATCCCGTTGATCTTTTTATTTTCAAGCAGGTTCCGGAAGATCGCATCGAAAGTCCGGTAGCTTCCATCTTTATGCCGTAACCGGAACTCGCCTGAAATATTCTCCAGCGGATGCTCGATCGATCTTTTAAGCAGGTCGATCTTTGTTTTACTATCGTCCGGGTGAACGATCGGGTCCATCGTGATATTCCGTCCCACTCTTTCTTCGGGTGTATATCCAAGGGCTGCTTCAATGGCCGGGCTTTCATATTTGATGGTACCGTCCTGGTCAAATACGGTGATGATATCGGATGCATTTTGTACAAGCAACCGCAGCCGTTCTTCATTTTCCTTCAACACCTCTTCCATTTCTTTTCGCTCGGTGATATCCTGGATGGCCAGCAGGATCAGGGAATCGGCCGACTCCCGCATGGGAAAATTATGGGCATTCAGCAACATTGATTTCCTGCCGACCTCGGGGAATACATGCGTCACTTCGAAATTGGAAAAGGGAATATTCCGCGTTTGTACCATCTTCAGTTGCTTTTTCAGCTCCGGGATATTCCATTGTCCGTTGCCGAGATCATACAGGTAATTCCCTTCTGTTTCTTCCTGCGTTACACGGAATGCCTGGTAAAACCCTTTATTGGCATTGCGGATCTTCAGGTCGCCGTTCAGCATGATCAGCGATTCGTGCATCGTCTCGATGATCGCCCTGGTATAATCTCCGGCTTCTTTCAGCTCTACATTGCGTATCTGCAATTCCTCGTTGATGGTGATGAGTTCTTCATTGGTGGATTGCAGTTCTTCCTTTGATGTCTCCAGTTCTTCATTGATACTTTGCAGTTCTTCATTGGAAGAAAGCACTTCTTCATGAGAGGATTGGAGTTCCTCTTTTGTCGATTCAAAATCCTCCGTAATGACGCGGATAGTATCCCGCGCTTCTCTTAAATAGGCTTCCAGGGCCGCGATCTTTTTAGTCGTGTCTGCACCGTTCCCGGCGGAAGTGCTTGTTTTTTTCCCATTATGTATTACCGAAACTTGCTCATTCAGGATGATCAGGTAATGCGGGTTTTTGCTGTTGTTCTTTACAGGAATAGCTTCGATCGCCAGTTCGCGGGATCCGGATGGTGTCGATACCATTATTCCTTCCTTTCGGATCATCTTGCCTTCTTTCTTTACCCGGTCTACGATGGTGCGCATGTCGAAAGCCAATTCCTCTTTAATGATCTTCAGCAGGTGAAGACTTGCTTTCCCCGACGCGGGTTCGATATATTGCGAGGTGGGCCCCCTGAACCGCACGACCTCAAGGTCCTTATTGATCAATATACTGGCCGGAACATAACGGCTCAATAATAATTTGTCTGTTTCTTTTTCCAGGTCGGGCTCCTTTATGGCAGGAGCCGGGTTTATTTCATGTAATTGCTGGTTTGACACCAGCGGGTAAACGGGTGGCGTAACTCCCAGGGGTAAAGAGGGGCGAACAGGATGGGGGGTATAGATCTTATATTGTTTATTGAATTGTTCAAACAGCCTGGTTGCATTCCCGATGGTCTCCGATTTTCCAAGCAGCAGGAAACCGGAAGGATTCAATGCATAATGAAAAGCATGCATGATCTTATTTTGTGACCCTGTTTCCAGATAGATCAGCACATTTTGACAACTGACGATGTCGATCTTTGAAAATGGCGGATCATTCAGCAGGTTGTGCGGTGCAAATATGCACATATCACGGATCGTCTTGATGACCTGGTAATGCCCGTTATCTTTTATAAAAAAACGTTTTAGCCTTGCGGAGGAGACATGCTCAAAAGCCGCCTTCGGATAGAGGCCCGCTCTTGCTTTGCTGATGGCCCTTTCATTCAGGTCTGTGGCAAATATCTGGACCTGCGTACCGATCGCTTTTTCTTTCAGGTACTCCAGTATTACGATCGCAAATGAGACCGCTTCTTCGCCGGTTGCGCAACCGGGGATCCATACGCGGAGAGGATCTGTTTTTTTCTTGTTCTTGAAAATCGCCGGTAATAGTTTAGTGGCCAGCGCCTGGTACAGATCCGGATCACGGAAAAAAGAAGTGACCGTTATCAACAGGTCGTGGTAAAGGGCATCCACTTCCTGGTTGTTCTTTTTCAGCAGGTTCACATAAGCGCCGATATTCTTGAGCCGGTTCACTGCCATACGCCGCATGATCCTGCGCTCGATCGTCGTTTGCTTGTAATAAGCGAAGTCAACTCCTTTTTTTGTATGCAATACCGCCTGCACTTTGAACAATTCATTTGTATTCCGCCGCAGAATATCATTGGCCGTGGTGACCATGTAAGGATGCTTGATAAACGTGGCCAATTCTTCAGCGATCTTTTCAGGAGACATTACAAAATCCGCGTATCCCAGTTCGGAAGCATGAACAGGCATCCCGGGATAGCCGGCGGTATCATCCTGTACAAAGGTGATACCTCCATAGGTCTTGACCGACATCAGCCCAACAGTGCCATCGCTGCCTGTGCCGGATAATATAATGCCAATAGCATTTTGCTGGTAGAGCTGGGAAAGTGAAGTAAGAAAACTGTCGATCGGGTTATAATTGTGTTCTTTTTCTTTTTGAAGTTTTAGTTTTCCATCGGTCACCTTCAGTGATTGTCTTGCAGGCATGACATACACATGGTCTTTCTGCAGGGCCATATTATTCTTCACTTTCAGTACCGGCATGTTTGTTTTTCGCTGCAGGATCTCTGGTAACAGGCTTTCGTGAGTTGGTGAGAGATGCTGGACATACACATAGGCCATCCCCAGGTTTTGGGGCAGGTGTCTGAGCAGGGTTGAAAAGGCTTCCAGACCGCCGGCGGATGCACCGATACCTACGACAGGAAAGGGTTTAATACCGCGTTTTTTTTTCACGGCAACAGAACTGATCTTCTTTTTCCCTGTGATCAGCCGTTCCCGGGTTGTAACATCTGCCTTTAGTTTTCTTTTTGCAGCAGAGCTTTTCGTTGAAGTTGCTTTCTTATTCATCCGCGGATTTATTCAACAGGAAGGTAGGGAATAAATCGGGAGTATATTTCATATATTTTAATGATATATCACGAAGGCATTCAGTTTCGCCGGATATATTTCGGTGAGGGTAAATAGAATGATGTTCCGGTGATTTGTAATCCTGGCGGTTATTATTGTAAGGGGTAACGGTACTGGAAATAAGAAGAACCTGGCCCTGAAGGCCAGGTTCTTTCTTTTAAAACGACGCAGCGCTTGCCACGGCTACTGATTCACCCAGTTCTTCTTCTTTTGCATCTATATTGATATGTGTTTCCGCAATGTTTGTAAGCAATTTATCTGCTCCTTCTTCTTCTGACAAGGTCTTATCGAGCAGATCGGCTGCATTGTGTTTGTACAGTGTAACGGCCAGCTGAACAAGACCACCGTATGTGGCTATTTCATAATGCTCCACTTTTTGTGCTGCAATGATAAGAGCTGCATCACGGGTCATGGTACCCGCTTTGGTCTCGCTGATGATCGATCTTACTTCTTTGAGTATCCCCTCTATCGCTTCGCATTTCTTGCCCTCTGCTTTTTTCCCGAGCATATTGAATATTCTTTCCAGGCGTTTAACATGCCTTTCTGTTTGCTTCAGGTGATCGTCAAAAGCGTCTTGCAGTTCTTCCGTAGTGCAGGCCTCTTTCATTTCAGGGATCGCTTTTACCAGTTGCTGTTCAGCATAATAGATATCCTTTAACTGGTCAAGAAAAAACTTTTCGAGCTGCGTTTCTTTTTTTGAACTGTCTGACCCGTTGGATGCGGCAGTTGCTGTCTTTGCAGGATTTTTCGTTGCCATATATTTCGATTTTAATAGGATTCATAAAATAGGAAAATAGAGCCGGAGCCCTATTTCCCTTTGTTGATTGGTATTCACTAACGGCTGCTCCTGCTTTTCGAAGCTGATCTTGTTTT
>DASYLC010000356.1:0-6390 GCA_036009775.1 Chitinophagaceae bacterium | reverse complement strand
AAACAGAAGCTGATCTCCGCAATAAGATCAAAGAAGAAATAGAAAACCATTGGAAGGGCCAGGCCAATAACCAGATCCATGACCAGGTCTTTCATCAGCTGGTGGACAATGCCGAAATAACTTTTCCCGAAGGATTTTTAAAGAAATGGGTAAAGACCCAGGGCGATCAGGAAAAAGACAAAGAACCCAAAACGGATGAGCAGGTAGAAAAAGAATTCCCCGCTTTCCTCAACCAGTTAAAATGGACCCTGATCTCCGACAAGATCGTCCAGGACAACGGCATACAGGTATCACCCGATGAGATAAGGGCTTTTGCCAAACAACAACTCTTCAGCTATATGGGCGGAGCCCACCTGAGTGACGATCAGCCCTGGGTAACGGATTACGTAGAGAAGATGATGAAGGACCGGAAGTACGTGGAAGATGCATACAATCGCATACAGACGCAAAAGATATTTGAATGGGCGGCAGGACAGGTCAGGCCAACCGATAAGAAGATCAGTGCGGAAGAATTTACCAAAATGGTGGAGGAGCATCAGCATCATCACCATTAATAGCCAGAAAGTCCGCAAGACCGGAAGTCCGGAAGATTATTCCCCAGGAAATAATTTTCCGGACTTTTTTGTATTTTCTGACTTACGGTCTTGCGGACTTCCCGACTTTTCTGACTTCCTGTCACTGATTTTGCAATTACGCCATTTGGACGGATATTTGGGGTGTTGCATGTTTAATGTTTAAAGTTGAATGTTGGGCTTCATGAATGAGGAAACTTCCTTTCTGTCAGAAAATTCCCAATCACCAGGACTTTAAACCTTAAACCCTTAAACTTTAAACATTCCCCATGAGATTTAATTCCGAGTTCGAAAAATATGCGGTGAAACATCACGGCATTTCCAGTAATACACTTCACAGTTATGCCTCGCAATCCGTAACCGGGATGACACCCAATATCATTGAAGAACGCTCCCTGAATGTAGCGGTAATGGATGTGTACAGCCGCCTGATGATGGACCGTATCATTTTCCTGGGTTACCCTATCAATGATGAGATCGCCAATATTGTGACAGCGCAGCTGCTGTTCCTGGATTCTTCCGACCGGACAAGGGATATCAATATGTATATCAACAGTCCCGGAGGCAGCGTTTATTCCGGTCTCGGCGTGTATGACACCATGCAATATGTAAGCCCGGATATCGCCACGATCTGTATCGGCGTAGCGGCTTCTATGGCCTGCGTATTACTGGGAGCAGGTACAAAAGGAAAAAGAGCGGCGCTCAAACATTCCCGTATCATGATGCACCAGCCCAGCGGTGCCATCGGTGGGCAAGCCAGTGATATCGAGATCACGGTGAACGAGATCCGCAAACTGAAAAAAGAATTGTATGATGTGGTCAATCATCATACCGGCAAAACCCTCGAACAGATCGAAAAGGATTTTGACCGCGACAGGTGGATGACCGCGTCAGAAGCAAAAGAATACGGGCTTGTGGATGAAGTGTTGCTGATGAACCCGAGGAAAGCCAAGAAGGAATGACAAATAAGAAATAAAGAATAAGAAATTAGAAAGTTGCGTTTCAATGACCCACTGACTCATTGAATTCTTCCCCTCTATCGGAGGGGAAGGCAGATGGGGAGGCCGGTGAGGTCAGATGACTAAATAAATTCTAAAAAAGAAACAATACAAATATGAAGTCCAAACAACTTTTATACGGCGATTACCGGATGGATGACGAAGAAGAAGAAAAAGAAGAACGTCCAAAGAGTGACAGCGAGATCGGCATGTTCAACAAGAAACTGGAGAAATACTTCTTTGAAAAAAGATCGGTCTATCTCTGGGGTGTGGTGGATGATAAAAGCGCAAAGGATATCGTCAGCAAACTATTATTATTGGATGCCGACAAACCCGGCGAAGAGATCAAATTCTATATCAATAGCCCTGGTGGGGTAGTAACCAGCGGCATGGTCATGTATGATACCATGCAGATGATCAAGAGCCCGGTCAGCACTATTTGTATGGGTCTTGCCGCTTCGATGGGCAGTATCCTGCTCAGTGGCGGGGAGAAAGGCAAACGCTTTATTTTCCCGCACGGGGAAGTGATGATCCACCAGCCATCATTGGGCGGATATATCCGGGGGGTGAGTGCCGACCTGGAGATCCAGGCCGAACAAACCAGGCGGGTAAAAGAGATCGGCGCCGGTATCCTGGCAAAGAATTGCGGGAAAACCATGGAACAGATCATGAAAGACTTTGACAGGGACTACTGGATGGATGCCGAAGGAGCGATCAAATACGGTATTGCCGATAAGCTCGTCAGCAAACTCTAAGCCCTTAACAGCTAACTATTTAGACCGCTTATAGAAATAAAGCCGCCCTTCTCAGGGCGGTTTTATAATTTTGTGAGTTACGATTCCGTTTCTAATCCGTTATACTGAAGAATAAAATGGCAAAAAATCCTTTACATTGTTCATTCTGTGGCCGTAGCCGCGACGAGGTGAAGATCCTCATCGCCGGCCAGGAAGGGCATATCTGTGAGAACTGCGTTGAACATGCCCGTGAGATCATTGACCAGGAACTCACCATCAAAGACGACAAGGGCACGTCTTCTTTCAAGCTAACCGTTAAGAAGCCTGTAGAAGTAAAAAAATTCCTGGATGAATACGTGATCGGCCAGGATGAGGCCAAGAAAACACTGGCCGTTGCGGTCTACAATCACTACAAACGTTTACAACAGAAAAATAATGAGCCTTCTTCCGCGAACAGCGAAGTGGAGATCGAAAAGAGCAATATCATCATGGTTGGCGAGACCGGCACCGGGAAGACATTGCTGGCCAAAAGTATTGCCCGTTTGCTGAACGTTCCTTTTACCATCGTGGATGCGACGGTATTCACCGAATCCGGTTATGTCGGGGAAGATGTGGAAAGCATTCTCTCCCGTTTGCTCCAGGTTTGCAATTACGATGTAACAGCGGCGGAGAGGGGTATCGTATTCATTGATGAGATCGATAAGATCGCCCGTAAAGGCGATAACCCCTCCATCACCCGTGATGTAAGTGGTGAAGGTGTGCAACAGGGCCTGTTGAAATTACTCGAAGGTTCGGAAGTGCTGGTACCACCACAGGGCGGCCGCAAACACCCTGAACAAAAACTGGTAAAGATCAATACCCAGAATATCCTCTTTATCTGCGGTGGTGCTTTTGATGGCATCGATCGTGTGATCGCCCGCCGTGTGCAGACCAATACCATTGGTTTTAACGTGGATAAGGAATTGCAGGAAGACATGAAGAAGAACCTGCTGCGTTATGTGAACCCCCAGGACCTGAAATCCTTCGGACTGATCCCTGAATTACTGGGACGTCTGCCGGTAGTGACCCACCTGGACCCCCTGGATGCGGAAACATTAAGAGCGATCCTTACTGAACCCAAGAATGCCCTGATCAAACAATATAAGAGACTCTTTGAACTGGAAGGTATTGTATTGACCATCGAAGAGCCAGTACTCAATTTCATGGTAGAGAAAGCCGTGGAATATAAACTCGGTGCAAGAGGTTTGCGCAGCATCTGTGAAGGTATCCTGACCGATGCGATGTTCGAATTGCCGTCGAGCAAAGAAAAAGAATTCAATCTTGACCTTGAATATGCCATGCGGAAGTTTGACAAGAGCAAATTAAGCCTCTTAAAAGTCGCTTAAATACAAGTAGTAATGATACCTGGGCCGGGCTTAGACCCGGTCTTTTTTTGGACGTTCATCCCAAATTTAGTACTACTCCCCCTGCCGGCCATCCGAACGCACAGTTTAATCTCCTCTGTTACAGTCTAATAGCTTCTTTATCTCCCTTCTCAAGGTCAATTTCGGGATATTTATTATGGAGGCCGATACTTTGCTCTTTCCGGTGTAAACAATTTTTTTGTAAATTTTTTTTTGTTTACACATAAATCGTTTACACCAAAATGCAAAAGCTGATCTGCCGGGCAGCCGGGATTCCATTTACATTTCATTGACTGGCCAGCTATTTATTAACTTTAAGGAAGGTTATCTGGTCATGAAAACCTTACATCTTAAATAGGAAACTTCAAACTTCCATTATGCAGGAACTCATTGATAAATTAAAAGCAGAAGCCGGTCTCACCGACGAGCAGGCCAAACAAGCCATTACAACGATCAAGAACTATGTCGTTGACAAATTCCCTATGCTGGAAGGCGCCGTAGAGAGTATGTTCGGGGAAAACTAGGAAAGGTTATAGTTCTGCTAATGCAGGTTTCACCAAAAATGGTATAATCCTGAGGGCAAAACAATCCAGTACTTTGCTAAAAGAACATATGATTTACTGTCGGAGTTTTTTCACTTTGAACGACCCCAACCATAAACCAAAAACTATAAACCATAAACTATTTGATGTCCCGGCACTTCTTTCCTCTTGGATTATTAGCTGCCTGGTAAGGACTTATCGCCCGGCTGCAGGCCTGGAATACAATACTGGCAACGATCAGGAGAATGAGTATTCTTGTCTTCATGGGTATCAGATTAGAGTGTGAAAGTAATACCCGGTCACCAGATTAGCTATAAAGAAATACTACTGAAATCTTCTTTTCTTCCGTGGGTTTTCCGGCTTTGCCAATAGGACTTTTACCAAAAGAACATCCCGGCCTGTTGACCGGGATGTGGAACTAATGGGTACACTCTTTATTTGGTTTTTCTAATCATCCCGACCCAGCGGCGTCGGGACCGTCCTTAGCATTTGCTTTGCTCCGCTCGCGATGACGTTCAGTTGCCACGCAAGCGAAGTTTGGGTTAGCTGCAACCGCCCTGGTTACCGCAATTCAAACATTTGTAACAGGTTCCGCTGCGCATCATGATATGACCACATACATTACAGGCCGGCGCATCACTCTGCATATTCTTCAAACCCGCGTTCATCGCATCGGCACCGCTGTCGGCTTTTATGGACTGGGCCACTCTTTGATTTTTCACCGGCTGGGGTGCGATCGTACCCGAACTCGGCACTATCCGTACACTTGATATTTCCTGCTCTTTTACATACTCCAGCGGATTGGAAGGCACTTCATCCCATTCGTCAGCCCCGGTATTCATGATCTCCGGTTTGTCGAGTACATGAACCAGGTCAGTACGCCCCAGGTATTCATAACCCAATACCCTGAAGATGAAATCGACAATAGAAGTAGTTGATTTGATATTCGGATGTTCTACAAATCCGGATGGGTCAAAACGGGTGAAGGCAAACTTATCGACAAACTCTTCCAGCGGCACACCATATTGCATGCCTATAGAAATAGAGATTGCAAAACAGTTCATCATACTCCGCATGGTAGCTCCTTCCTTCGCCATATCGATAAATATCTCTCCCAGTGTTCCATCACCATATTCACCGGTACGGAGGAAGATCGCCTGGCCGTTGATCTTTGCTTTCTGGGTGAAGCCACGACGTTTGGCCGGTAAAGCACGGCGCTCAACAATGCTGGCTAATTTTCTTTTCAGTTTGGTATCAGGAGAGGCCTGTACACGTTTTTGCACTTCCTCTAATAATTCTTCAACAGTCAGCTTACCAAGATCGACAATATTTGATTCTTGATTCTGGAGGCTGGTTGCCGCTTGTTCTTCTTCCGCTACAACTGTTTCCTTTTTCTTTTTATCGCTTTTATTGCTGAGGGGCTGTGAAAGTTTAGACCCATCCCTGTAAAGCGCATTGGCTTTCAGACCCAACTGCCAGCTTAATAAATAAGAATCAGCTATCTCTTCCACTTTTGCTTCATGTGGCAGGTTGATCGTCTTGGAGATCGCCCCGCTGATGAACGGTTGCGTAGCTCCCATCATCCGGATATGGCCATGGGCATGGATATAACGCTGGCCTTTCTGGCCGCATTTATTGGCACAGTCAAAAACGGGCAGGTGTTCGTCTTTTAATAAAGGGGCTCCTTCGAGCATCATGGTGCCACATACATAATCATTGGCGGCTTCTATCTGTCCATCCGGGTAGCCTAATGCTTCCAGCAGGCTCCATTCAAGATCATTGTACTGTTCAGGAGTAAAGCCCAGGCGTTGCAGGCATTCTTCACCCAGGGTGTATTTATTAAAGATGAACCCGATCTCAAACGCGGTCGCCGCAGCAGCATCGAGCCGCCTGATCTCGTCGGCGATGAATCCTTTCTCACTTAACGATTGGTGATTGATAAAAGGGGCACCGGCGAAAGAAGCAGCTCCTGTCGCATATTTAATGATCGCTTCGGACTCTTTTTCAGAATAACCCAGATTCTTTAATGCCGCGGGTACCGACTGGTTAATGATCTTGAAATAACCGCCGCCGGATAATTTTTTGAATTTCACCAGGGCAAAATCAGGTTCTACACCGGTCGTATCGCAATCCATTACCAG
>DASYLC010000355.1:0-6222 GCA_036009775.1 Chitinophagaceae bacterium | reverse complement strand
AAATGCTGCTCTACAAATTCGAAACACAACTGGACCCGACCCGTTTCCTGGGTTGTAAAACAGTTTTAACCAACCAGTAGCGGTCAGGATATTTTTTTCTCCATCACATAATCATTCATAAAATGACCGCCGCCGATATCGAGATCGATCTCATCGATCACGGCGAACCCGATCTTTTCGTAAAAACCTTTGGCTTTGTTATTCCTGTTCACCTGTAACTGAACAGACAAAGCTCCCGATGGCCGGATCGTATCAATGATATGATCGATCATGAATTTACCCGTCCCTTTTCCCTGCTGGGATGGCAGCACATAGATCTTGTGCAATTTAAAAACAGAAGGCTCTATCTCCTGGTAGGAAGCAAAACCCACCGGTTCTGTTCCTTCATACACGATAATGAACTGGCACCCTTCGTTCATTTGCCTTTCCAGCGAAGATTCGCTGTACATCATATCCAGCATATAATCGATCTTCTCCCTGGAAAGGATCGGTGCATAGGTCTGCGGCCAGACCTTAAAGGTCAGTTCACGGATCAGCGGAATATCCGCTACAGCAGCATTAAGTATACTATACACTGATATTCTTATTTTTGTCTTTGAACATTATTTCGGAGATGTTCCGCTGGTTGCGGATCATTTTACGGCTCAATATAAGACAAACAATATAAGAAGCGATGGCCCCGGCAGCCAGTAATATCTCGCTGAGTTCTCTTCCCACATAGGAATATTTTGGCAGGAATAAAAAGAGATCATAAGTGCCATGAAAGAAGATTGCCGTGAGCAGACCTCCTGCCATCAGCATGAATCTTTTCCCCGGGCTGAATTTGGCCTTCCCGACAAAATAACCCATCATCACAGCAAAAGCCGCATGCGCAGGCACACTCAGGAACATCCGGAGAACGCCTACCTGCAGGCCCTGGCCGGCTTGAGAATATTTGACCACGTACATAATATTTTCGACAGTGGCAAAACCCATGCTGACCAATACGCTGTACACAATGCCGTCAAGCGGTTCATCAAAACTCCGCTGGTTATAGGCGTACAAACGAAGCCCCAGGAATTTACTGGCTTCTTCACTGAATCCCACCACGGCATACGCAAAAATGGCTACACCGGTAACACTGCCGTCGATCACCCGGGTAAAACTTTGTTCAAACAGGATAGCGGGGATTATAGCCAGGCAACCCAGTATAAAACTAACGGTAAGGTTGAGCCTGGGTTCCCTGTTATAGACATCCTTGTAAAAAAAATAGATACTGATAGCGATCCCCGGAGCCAGTGCAAGTGCGATATATTCCATTCAGTTTTGTTTACGCTGAAAGATAAGAAAGAAGATGTTCCTGGTAAGTACAGGCATAAAAAAAGGCCTCCCGGGGAAAGCCTTTTTTATTTCGTTTCGTACGGTCTGACCAGGGGTTAGTTAGTTCTCTTTTTTCCCGAATATTCTTTTCAGCAAACCTTTCTTTTTCCTGGGTTCTTCTGCCGGCGACCCGATAGGCTTGCTGTCATCGTCTTTTTTTACCGGGGTTGTTTTTACCACTGTATCTTTTTTAGGAGGCAGTTTATTGTCATCGTCTTTTACCGGAACTGATTCGGGCCCGATGTATTCATTGCCGTTGTTATTGTAATCGTCTTCGGTACCGGCGCCCTGGTCAACACCTTCAGCACCGGGAACCGGGTCCTCATCGCTGATCAGGATATCAGCACTGTTGATCTCGTTCTCCAGTTCGGCAGGTTTTACAAATTTTGCATCTTTTTCAATGCCCAGTTTTTTATCGGCCAGTACTTTTTTGAAAAAATGTTCGGTGATCGGGCGGGCGATCCTGTTACCGTCACCCGTATTCCGCATAAAGGTATATTCAAAACCTACCCATGATCCGGCGAGCAGTTGTGGTGTATAACCCATGAACCATGCATCAGCATTGTCATCAGTTGTTCCTGTTTTACCACCCATTTCAGCCGCGCCTACCCGGGTCCTTAAACCTTTTGCCGTTCCTTTGTCAACCGTACCCTGCATCATTCTTGCCATGGTGTATGCTGTTACTTCACTCACGACTTCTTTCCTGTTCACGCTAAAATCAAAACGTTTGATCACGTTCCCGTTCCTGTCTTCGATACGGCTGATGCTATACGGTTTTGTAGAAAACCCGCGACCGGCAAAAAGGCTGTATCCCCAGAGCATTTCATACATTGAAAGATCGCAGGTGCCCAAACAAATGGAAGGGAAGGGCTTGACCGGGGTGGGAATGTTGATCCTGCTGAGAAAATCAGCGAACTGTTTTGGCCCCACCTGTTTCATGATATAAGCCGTTGCGCAGTTCTTGGAATAAGCCAGCGCATTGGCCATACTCATACTTCCACCGCCGCATTTTCTTCCGGAAGGCACCCAGGCGTTGCCGCCAAAATTCTGGGCCACGTTCTCACATTCCGTTTCGGGAGTAAACCCTCTTTCTTCCATCGCCTGTGTATAGAGAAACGGTTTGATGGTAGAACCTACCTGTCTTTTTGTTTTCAGGTTGATATGATCATTCTTATAGGTCTTGTAATTGATACCGCCCACCCAGGCCCTTATTTCACCCGTTACAGGATCCATGGCCATAAAACCGGCCTGCTCCATCTGCAAATGATACTTGATGGAATCTACCGGGGTCATGATGGTATCTTTTTCCCTTTTTGAATTCCAGGCAAAGACCTTCATCTGGGTTTTTACATCAAAGCTGGCCCTGATCTCTTTGTCACTGAGCCCATCCTCTTCCAGGTTTTTCCAGCGGTCGGATTCTTTGATCGCTTTCTCAATGATCTTTTCATGACCTTTCCAGATCGAACCATTTTTAAAATCTCCCCGTGTATCGATCCCTTTTTGCAACGCGGTCATCTGGAGCGCCAGTCCTTCTTCAGCATACTGCTGCATTTGCGGGTTGATGGTGGTATAGATCTTTAATCCATCGTCATAGATATTGTACGATTTACCGTTTGATTTTTTTATGTCCTTCAACGCTTCTTTTACTTCCCCTTTCAGCACCTCGCGGAAATAAGGAGCATAGCCTGTGTTCTCGTCCAGTTTTTTATAGTTCAGCTTAATAGGTAATACTTTTAACCGGCTTTCCTCGGCTTCGGTCAATTTCCCGTTGATCACCATCTGGTGAAGCACTACGTTCCGCCTGTCCCTTGCCTGTACAGGATTGCGGCGCGGGTTATAAGTGTTATTGGCTTTCAGCATACCTATCAGTACGGCTGCTTCCTCCACGCTGAGACGGTCAGGTTCTTTCTGGAAAAAAGTACGGGAGGCATTCCGGATACCATATATATTATCCCCAAAGGGAACCGCGTTGAGGTAAAGGGTAATGATCTCTTCTTTGGTAAAATTCTTCTCCAGCTTTACGGCAATGATCCATTCTTTTAATTTCTGGATCACCCTGATGGCTTTATTGGAGGCCCGTTCATTGAAAAGGTTTAGTGCCAGCTGTTGTGTGATCGTACTGCCACCGCCCTGTCTGCCAAAAGTAAGCATGGCCCGCATGGTAGATTTAAAATCGATACCGCTGTGTTTGTAAAAACGTTCATCCTCGGTAGCGACAAGTGCATCGATCACGTGTGTGGAAATATCCCGGTATTTTACATTGCTCCGGTTACCTCTTTCAGTATAATATTTACCCATGAGTGTTCCGTCTTCGGCATATACTTCGGAAGCCTGAAGGATAGAAGGATTCTCCAGGTCTTCCAGGGTCGGCATTTTGCCAAATACGCCAAAGTTGGCAAGCAGGATCAGGATAACAAAGGCGGCAAAACCACCTAAAAAGATGCGCCAGAAAATGCGGACTGCTTTTTTCATATCTGATAGTTGGTTATCAAAGAGAGATAAAGGGTTTCATAAACCCCTGGTCGGCAAGGGCAGACCGAAATTAAGAAAAATCGAAGCGGCGGAACGAAGGCGTCTCATTAATTTTTTGCCAAAACATATTAAAAACCTCCGGGATCAACTTTTCCGGGCCAGTTGATCCTGAAAGTATTGCGAACTTTATTGGGATTAGAATTTTCCGGGGAAATACTGGTTGAGGAAGGCTTTATACGTTTCCATGTTCTTGTTGGCTTTCAGCAGTTCCAGATTTGATTCACCAAGGATCAGGAAACTGTATTTGCCACCTTTCAGCCACGGTACTATCTCTGTTGCGGTCCTTGGCTTTACACTCTCAATATACGTCATGGCTTCTGCAGCATCTTTAAAAGGCGACATCAGTAATATCCGGTTCTCGGCATCGATCTCAACAAGATCGGCGGTCATGGTCTTGTTATAATAGGTCTCCCGGTTAAAACGGATAAAGGCATTCTTTGCTTCATTGACATAAACAGGATCCACTTTATTCAGCAGCAATACTACGTACTGCGGTTCTGCCGCATTGAATTTGTAGGGTGCATTCAGCACAACAGGTGGTTTTGTTTTTACCGTGTCGCCCACCGGTTTTGGATTGGTGACAACAGGGGGGTTGGTCTTCACTGTATCCGGTTTTGAAGGTTGGGCAATCACTACCGGCGGGCGGGTAGTACCGCTCGTGTCACGGGTCACGTTCATATTCCTTAATTCCTCTTCGATCTGTGTCCTGCGGCCCAATACATTCAGCAGGTTAGTGGCCCGGGCAGCCATCGGTGTATTGGGGAACAGGCTCACTACTGAGTTCAGTGTTGTTATCGCGGCGCTGTCATTTCTCTGTTTAATATAATAGACCGATTCGATATACAATAACTGCGGTGTCCAGTAATTTTTACCGTACTGGCTGTCGGCTGTTTTTTTATCGGCGATCGCCTGTTCGAATTTGCCCTCGATAAAAAGGTCGTAGATCTTTTCGTAGGCTTTTGTCGCTTCGGTATTACCTGTCGACTTGGGGTTCTTACCCGTAGTAACGATCGCGGTGAAATCGCTTCCGGCAAATTTCTCACCCATCAATTTTTTAATCGCATCCGCTTTGGCTTTTTCTCCGCTCTTATTATAACAGAAATATAGATTGAAAAGCACTTCGTCCATTTTTGCGAAAGCAGGGAAGCGGCTTCTTAATTGTTCCAGTGTAGTGATGCCTAAACTACAATTCTCGATCTCCTGGATGTATATTTTTCCCATTTCGAATAATGCCGCTTGCAAGGAGTCATTTGATTTTTGCAATTGCTCCGGTGTCAGCGGGAGGTTGGCATACATATCTTCAAAGGTCAGGGCACCTGTACCTGCCGGGCTGTTTCCCTGCTGGCCGGATGTAATATTGTTATTATTGCCCTGTTGCCCCGCCAGGCCTGCATTGATACTTGCGATTCGTCTCCAGTTATCGGTATTCGGACGGGTGCCCCATTTTGCTTTAAAATCAGTTTGTCCGCGGGTACGAAAACTGGTATTATAAAAATACCATTCCCCTTTTGTTTCGTTAACAGGAAAGAGGGTAGGAGCCGAAAAAGCAGGTCCTGCGCTGATCACTTCTTCTTTTAACCCCTGTTTTTTGCGAAGTTCCTTTACCAGTCTTTTTACAAAATCCTTTCGTTCGTCTTCGGGCATTGCGGCGATCCGCTGGAGGCTGTCCTGCCGTTCCGCGATCTCAAAATTGGTAGCCAGGTTACCCAGCATTGTCTTTGCTGCTTTGATCGCTCCCAGGTTTTTCAGGGAAGGATCATCGAGACGAACACTGTCGTAAAAATTATATGCCTGGCGGTATTGTTGCCTTGTAAAAGATAACTCGGCCAGTTGCAGGAAAGTTTTATTACGCTGGGCGGGATTATTACTGGTGAATTGCGTACTCTTCAGCAACAGTTTCAGAGCTTCATCGATATTATTTCCCCCAAGTTGCATCTGTGCCGCCATGTAGTAAATGATATCCTGGTATTCTTCATACTTATCCTTTTTGGCCATCTTCAGCAGATCGGATACATTCTTTTCAATGGTCTTCTCACCACCGTCCCTGTTGACACGGATAGCATATAACCTTGCATAGATATCCAGGATCGGATCGGTGGTATGGTTGCTGACCTTTGCATAATATTTTTCCGCCTCTTTGTACTTGCCGCTCATTTCAAACAATTGCGCGGCGAGGTATTCCCATCTTGCTTTTTCCTGCAGGTTGGTAGCATTTCCCAAAGCTTCTACCAGGTGAGTGGCGGAGCTGTCCCACATATTCTGTTTGTAAAACCAGAACGCCTGTACTTCATGGAGATCATTGACAAGGCGTTTGGGAAAATTGGGATCATT
>DASYLC010000354.1:0-7279 GCA_036009775.1 Chitinophagaceae bacterium | reverse complement strand
CTGTTTCGCATTTATCTTTCAGGGTGCGCCAGGCCTGGCGGAGATGCCTGTTATGAACCGGGAAATAATCATGGGTATAAGTAAAGGGGATATCCGTCAGGGGTCTGGCTTGTTGTTTTTCCCCTTCAACGATCATGTTGCTTTGAGTTCCCTGCTCAGCGGCCCTGACTGAAAAATTTGTTTGTTCGCTTTCAGGTGTTATCCCGGTTTCTTCACTATCCGGTTCACCGGGTTGTATCTTTTTCCCGGGACCGGCGACAACGACAGGTGGATCAATGGGAATTGTTTTCGGTTGAGGGTCTTTGTTGTCAGCAACCGGATCGGTCTTTACAGGCTCTTTGACGGCAGGATCAGTGTTGCCGCTGGTCATGATAAGGTAATGGAGAAAGGATTGCAGATCCGTTCTTCTTTTTTCAAGTATACTCCGGAAGCGTGGCTTTTGTGATTGAGATTTCAACCAAAGCGTTTCGATCGTAAACGCCAGTTGATCGAAGCCGCTGATCGGGTAACCTGAATCCAGCAACCGGATGAGCAGATAATATTCTTCCACTCCCGGATGGATCAATTGGGGATCTTTCCGGATCTCGTTATAGAGATCATATAATATAGAAGGATCGGGTGTCATGAGGAAATATCAGCCGGATCCTTTTTCTGGAATAATTGAATGGTCTCTACATCTTTCAGCAGGGATTGATAATACACAGGAAGGTTATTTTCAATGAAGTTATTGGTACGCGGATCTTTTTGCTTATTGTAGAAGGCGATCAGTTTCATCCAGTCGAGCAGCTCACTGGTACTGATCTTTTTATTGCTGCTGCCTCTTTTTTCGATCTTGTCCCTCCATTCAACAAATTTCGCGACGGAGTCATCGATCAGTTTGATCTCGAGATCCGGGTAATTGGATGAAACGATCCGGGTCACAGGTATTTCGAGAAAATCGATATAATAAAAAAGACAGCGGCGCAGGAAGGCGGGTGGCAATGGTTTTTCATCATTGCTGGTTACGATGAACAGGGGTTTCAGATTTTCGTTGGCTGATATCCGGAGTGCTTTGCCGTTCTCTTTGATCTCCGGTATCTCGAATTCCATTTTATCCAGTTCAAGCAAGAGGTCGTTGGGAAAATCTATATCGGCTTTATCGATCTCATCGATCAGTATGACAGGGGGAGGTGAGTCAGCCGGGAGGTCCTGTGAAAGCTGGAAAGCCTGGCCCAATACACCCAGTTCGATGTATTTTCCTTTATTCAGGTATTTGCCATTTTCTTTGTCGAGTGTGATACGCAATTTACCGGAGTTGCCGTCGCTATTGTCACTGTCACTGTCACTGTTATTGTCATTGTTACTGTCATTGTCACCGTCATTATCACCGCCATCGAAATTAGCGTCCTGCAAACGCTGTAAATTATCGATCACGTACAATCCATCCTGTGCCTTGCTCGTGGATTTCACATTCCAGGGAAAAAAATATTTCCGGAAATCCGTTCCAAACAGCTCGGCTGCTACCGCTTCAGCCAGCCGGCTTTTACCACAACCGGGTTCTCCTTTAAGGAGCAATGGCCTTCGAAGTACCATTGCGAGATTCACTGCTTCGATAAGATTGGCGGAAGGAATATAAGGCGCCACTTTGTAGGGCTTGCTTTGTTCAAGGTCCAGCAGACCTTTTCCGGTGTACTCTTTCATATTTTTTTATTAATCGTTAGTTATTATCAGGATCAAGGATCCTATCTGCCAGGTCGTCGCATTTGGCTTTCTCGCATATCTTCTGCAACATACTGCCCGGGAACCCGTTTGTTTCGTCGATCATGGTTTGGAAATTGGAGCGGATAGGTTCGAAAAACAAATCGCGGAATTCCTTTGGTTTTAATTTCTGTCCCAGGGCTGTTTCCGCCAATTCCATATTACTGTACCAGTTAGATAATTCCGCCAACTGGATAGGGGTTGTGCGGGGCACAAACGTGGTATCTGTATTACCGATCCTGCTGCTGTTATATAAAGTTTCATAATCACAGCATTCATAGTCCAGAACGAAAATGAAGAACCTGTTTTTTGGTTTTGCCTGGTCAATAAGGTCGGTAAACCTGGAAAGTTCGTCAATAAGATTTTTTTTGCTGGCGGCAGGAATTGTCCCCAGTGCCCCCTCATCCGGTATATAGAACCGTAATTCGATCACGGCAGGAGCGATTGAAAGCCGTGAAATAACTTCCTGTTTAAGTTCCTGTAATGAATAGGGCTGGGGATCCGGCAGGTTGAATGCTGCTTTTAATCCATTGATGACGCGATTTTCACCATCACCTTTAAACTTATCGAGTGACACCGGGTAGGTAATAGGAATATCGCTAAGTAATCGTTTTGCTTTATAGGACAAAAGACCCAGTCCACAGGTAGGCCTGCCCGTGAAAATGGTAAACTGAGCCCGGCCCTTTGCTTCTATCTGTGCGAAAGCATTAAGCTGGGGTGTATAATTCAGTGTTTGCAACTGTCTTTGCAATACTTCCGCTCTTTTACCAATGATCGCCAGGTCTTTCGCGGGTCTGAAAATGAACTGCCCCGAATTCTTGCTGATGATATTCAATGAGGAGCTGAAAGGGCGTTGCCATTTCTGTCCTTCTTCGCGGATCAGATCATCAAACTTTACTTCCAGTTCTGCCAGCAGCGTTTTTAGGTAAAGACGGTCATTGTTATTACCGGTCAATTGCTCAACCAGCATATTGGTGAACTTGCTGAGTTCACCTATTCTGCCGGATGCGGACTTCTCATTGCTTCTGCTTGAACATATGGCCCATCGTGATGGCATTTCATCGAGTGATTGGGCTTCGTCGTCCGAACGTGTATTCAGGCCGTAGAAAGTAGGTTCTTCGAGTATCGTTCCGGAATGACAACAATCCGATATCACCAATATATGTCTCATTTTATTCAACCGCTTCACTTCCTGTATGAGTTGTACAACCTGGTAGAGATCATTAGGGTCAAGATTCTCGGCTTCATGCGTCACCCAACACCCGATACCGGGATCCGGATCCAGTTTGTAGATATACCCGTGGCCGGAGAAATAAATGATCAGGTTGTCATCCGGCCCCGGATCGAGTTCCCGGAATTCTGTGAACATATCCTGAATATTCTTCCGCGTTGCATCTTTGCTAAGAAGAGATTTAAACGAAGTGAAACCATATTTTTCCGTCAGGATCTTTGTTAATCCTTTACAATCTTCCTCGCAAGTGTCGAGATTCCATTTCGATTTGGCATACTCATTTACACCGATCGTCATGATATAGTTCTTGCCTCCCGTTCCTTTCTCGTTCAACAGGACAGTTGTTGTTTCGGTACCGGCCGCATTCTTATTGTCTTTATCCTTTTCCGATTCGGTCATATGGTCTGAAGAGTTATTCTTATTATAAGCCTGGTGTTGTTTACAGGCGGTGTTTATAATTCAATACCATCCAGCCTGTAATCCAGCGGTGCATCTTTGAAATCCACCTCTTCCAGGTCTTTGTTTTTTATGATATCTATCCGTTTATACACAATCTCTTTTTTGTCATTTGTCGTATAAGGCAGGTTCACGCCCGACAGGTGGAAATTAAGCTTTGTCAATTCCCTGATCAGTTCTACCCTGACCTGGTAGGTGGTTGCTTTGGGGAATGCCATGAAAATATCTTCATCTTCAATACCCTTATCCTTTACCTCGCTTTTTTCAAAAGTAACCGTTCCTTCATCAAGCAATAGTTGCTCATGGCTCATCATAAAGCCAACGG
This sequence comes from Chitinophagaceae bacterium, assembly GCA_036009775.1. Taxonomy (GTDB): domain Bacteria; phylum Bacteroidota; class Bacteroidia; order Chitinophagales; family Chitinophagaceae; genus JJ008. The sequence goes on along the minus strand of DASYLC010000354.1, from coordinate 3,530 downwards.
CATTCAATTTCCCGTTCCTGCGATAATAGATGATCTTCCAGAATATGCAGGGTATCTGGATGTAATGGCCGTCTACTTTTTCAATAAAATAAGGATCGTTGGGTCTGAAAAGTGGCCCTGAAAAAACACAAACAGCAATATCATTGTTATTAGCCCCTTTTTTTGTCACGTATTGTTCCAGTGATTTCCAGGCGCCCCGGTTCAATAGGGAATGTTGCGGGACACAATTGCTGAAATAGAAAGTATCTGCACCGGCTCTTTCGCTATCCTCCGGGTCCTTACCCCAAAGCACTTCCTGGAAGGAGGTAAGGTGCCCTTCATCAAAATCGTTCTTGCGTCCACCGCCACCGATCGCATCGTATAGTTCATCTCCCAACTGGTATTTGTGATCCATATTATCATCCTTAAGAAATTTTCCGGATCGTTCGATAGGTTCCCAGGTTTCGCCATCAATATTGGAAGCTGAATAGAAAGCGAACCTTCTTTTTTTATTCATCACCACGCTGTGGTGGTGGTAATTCAATACCGTACCGTTATCGTTCCTGAGCGGAGCGAGCAGGTCGGTGTTGGACACTTCTGGCAGGGGAATAGTATGGCCCTGGATGAAAGATGGATTGTAAGGCATAAGTAGTGGTTTGGTTCTTGTAAATGGTTGAGGGAAGACCCTGACTAAAGATAAGAAAAATATAATGGGAGTTTCACCGTGAAATCACGGTGATTTCCGGAGGCATCCTGCCGGATAAAGTAACTTTCTGTTTAGAATCAGCCCGGATAATATCACCGGGGATCAGTGTTTCCACTCATGTGCTGCCCGGGTCACGACAACGCAAAAAAAACTAACTTCATCCTTCCCGTATTGCGGGTAGCAGTAACACTCCATTATATGGTTAGAAAACCAGGCTTTTTTTTGATCTTATTACTTTTGGCAGCAATTACAGTTCCGGCCCAGGATGACCAACTGATCACTAATATTCCGGGGAGGAAAACGATAAGCCTGAACGGGGCCTGGCAGTATATCATCGATCCCTATGAAACAGGTTTTTATAACTACCGGTACGAGGAACGGCAACAGGGAGACCCGGAAGCATACTGGAATACAGATATACCCAAAAACAAAAGTGAAAGAAAAGAACATGGGTACAACAATAGCCGGACCTTACGTGTTCCCGGTGACTGGAATTCACAGGATAAAAAATTCCTTTATTACGAGGGTACGGTCTGGTATAAAAGATCCTTTGACTATAAACCGGCAGCAACAAACAAACAGGTATACCTGTATTTCGGGGCCGTGAATTACCGGGCAGATGTCTACCTGAATGGGAAAAAACTGGGCACACATAAAGGAGGATTCACTCCTTTCAATTTCAAGATACCGGATTCGCTCCTGAAACCTGCTGGTAATTTCCTCGTGGTAAAAGTGGATAACAAGAGATATGCGAATGAGATCCCGACACTTAATACCGACTGGTGGAACTATGGCGGAATCACACGGGACGTTATGCTGGTTGAATTACCCAAAGCCTATATCCGGGATTATGCGGTACATCTTGCAAAAGGAAATGGGAATGATAGCATAAAAGGCTGGGTACAACTTTCCGATATTACACCAGGTGAAAAAATAACGATCGGGATCCCCGAACTGAAACTGGAACAATCATACACTGTTGACAATAATAAAACAGGTATAGCCATTGTTGCGAACACGCTGCAATACTGGTCACCACAATCTCCTAAAAGATACCGGGTGATCATCAGCAGCAACCAGGACAGGGTAGAAGAGTGGATCGGGTTTCGCCATATTGAAACAAAAGGCCAACAGGTATTGCTGAACGGGCAACCACTGTTCATGCGCGGCATCAGCATACATGAGGAAATACCACAGGGTATTCGCAGGGCCTATAGCAAAGCGGATGCATTACAGTTGCTCGGCTGGGCCAAAGAATTAGGATGCAATATGGTGAGGCTGGCGCATTATCCGCATAGTGAAATGATGACCCGGATGGCCGATTCATTAGGGCTGCTGGTCTGGTCGGAGATACCGGTGTACTGGACCATTGATTTTAGCCAGGCAGCGGTGCTCGACAAAGCGAAAGCGCAATTGCGGGAAATGATCAACCGCGACAGGAACCGGGCCAGTATTATTATATGGTCCGTCGGTAATGAAACACCGGTAAGCGCCTCACGTACATATTTTATGCAGTCGCTGCTGGAACAGGCGCGGGAACTGGATCCTACAAGATTGGTATCAGCTGCGCTCGAAGTACATTATGATAATGAACGGCATGTGAATTTTATCGATGATCCGTTGGGCCAGCATGTCGATATCGTGGCGTTCAACGAATACCTGGGTTGGTACCGGGGCACCCCTGACAGTTGCCGGACCGCGAACTGGGAAACAATTTATAATAAGCCACTCTTCATCAGTGAGACAGGCGCCGAAGGATTAAGCGGTAATCATGGCGATGAAAAACAGATGTGGACCGAGGAATACCAGGCCTGGTATTACCGTGAACAGATCGCGATGCTGGAAAGGATGCCTTCGAATTTTGTCGGCGTATCACCCTGGATACTGGTTGATTTCCGTTCACCCCGCCGGAATAACCCGGTATTTCAGGACGGCTGGAATAATAAGGGATTGTTCGATCATTCCGGGAAAAAGAAAAAAGCGTTTTACCTGTTGAGAGATTATTATAAAAAAAAGCAGGGTGAAAAGTAGCCCCGGTCATCCTGTGCATCCCTCCTTTTATTCTCTTCTTTAAACCATAATTCCCACCTTATCAATCTTAATTATATCCGGAAATATATCCGGGGAGAAGGCGGGCAGGTTGTACTGCAAAACGGCGATATAGTAGATGTGGCCCGTAGAAAAAAAGAAGAATTCTTAAAATTGTTCGATTATTAGGGTGTTAACTATCAGACCTGAATTGAAACTATATAGGATTTTTACTCGATTTATTTGCTGCTACCAGGGGTCTTATCAACGAAAGTCAATACAGGCAACGGTTGCTGCTCAATAGTACCGGCCGATACCTGTATAAGACCACGGTCTTCTTTAGTGGAATGTGTAATTTGCTGCCCTATATGAGTGTCCTGAAAGTACTGGTAGCAGAGGATCATATGATCGTGCGAAGCGGGTTACAAATGCTGCTCAATAGCTATTTTAAACCGGTGGAGATCACGGAAGTGGATAATACCACGGACCTGCTTGCCACCGTGAGAAAACGGGATTTCGATATACTGATCCTTGACGTTCACCTGAAAGATACCAACAGCGTTTCTTTTTTAAACCTGATCAGGACTTTAAAACCCGACCTCAGGATCATTTACTTCACGATGCTTCCTGAAGAGATCTATGGCAAACGATTGCTGGGAATGGGTGCCCAGGGTTTTCTCAGTAAAAAATGTTCCAATAACGATATCGTGCTGGCTATACGTGAAGTATCAGAAGGCAATCTTTTTATGAGCCGGAACCTCAAGGATATCATTGCGAAGGAAGCAGTGACCAACAAACCCCTGAGCCCATTTGAAAC